>PHBE01000002.1:0-300000 GCA_002841885.1 Deltaproteobacteria bacterium HGW-Deltaproteobacteria-18 | reverse complement strand
GCGAGAGTTCGGCCTCGGGTACAATCACGTCGTGGCCGCGAATCCCGGGGTGGATCCCTGGGTGCCCGCAGAGGGGAGTATCGTGCGATTGCCACTGGCCATCGTGCTGCCCAGGGAGCGCCTGGTCCAGGGCATTGTCGTCAATCTGGCCGAAATGCAGCTCTACTACTTTTTTTCCGACGGCGGGCACGACTATTTCATCACCGCGCCCACCGGGATCGGAAGGGAAGGGTACCTGACCGAGCTTGGCACCTACACCGTCAAGAGCAAGACCGCCAACCCGACCTGGATCGTGCCGGAGTCCATCCGCCAGGAGGACCCGAGCCTGCCCGCCTCCGTGCCGCCGGGGCCGGACAACCCGCTTGGCGACTATGCCTTCCGCCTTTCGCACCGGGCCTACGCCATCCACGGCACGAACAAACCCTGGGGCATCGGCCGGCGAGTCAGCCACGGCTGCATCCGCCTTTATCCCGAGGACGTCGGCGCGCTTTATCCCATGGTGCCGGTAGGTACCAAGGTGAAAGTCATCTACGAGCCGGTCAAGTACGGGTGGGCGGACGGCAGGTTCTGGGTGCAGGCTTTCGAGGATTTTGAGAACAGGGGCGAGAATCCTCTCATGAAGATCATGGAGGAGCTTCTTTACCACGAAGCAACCATAGGCCCCCTCGACATCGACCGTCAGGCCCTTGAAAAGATCCTGCAGGAAAAGAGCGGGGTGCCCATGGTTGTCGCGCGGCCCAAGGAACAATAACCGTGCCCGGCTATTTCTTGAGGGACTTGTCGAAGATGCGCTCAGCCTTTTCGGCCGCTGCCTCGGCGCGTGCGGCGGCCATTTCGGCCTTGGTCGCGGACTGTTCCGCACTGGCGGCCGCGCTTTCAAGGCGCACGCCCATTGCCTCAAGCCTGTCGCCCACGGCTTCGGCCCTGGCGGCTGAAATCCTGGCTTCCTCGGCGGACAGCCTTGCGCTTTCCAGGAGAGCGCGGTCCTCTTTGCTCAAGGTTGCGCATCCGGCAAGACCAAGGGCTGCGGCCAGACAAACGGCCACGGACAGATTTCGATACGTTTTTTTCGCGAACATCTTTTCATCCTCCTTGTTTTGGGCCAGATTCAAATGAGACGATTATGTAATATAATACAGCGTATGCATTTTCCAAGTCAAACGATTGTATTTTTAATCCTGACTGTTGCAGTCATGAATTTTCTTGCCGCTCATGCGTGGTCCGCATCGCAGCGGTGCCTGGTTGTGGACAAGGCCAGGCGCGAGATGGTCCTTTTCAAGGATGGACGAAAGATTGCCGCCTACCCTGTTTCGCTTGGCGTCGATCCCGTCTCGGACAAGCGCAGGGCCCATGATTTTGCCACTCCCGAGGGGCAGTATTTCATATCATACATAAAGGATCCCAGCCAGTACCATCGCACCCTGGGTATTTCGTATCCGAATCAAGCCGATGCCGAGAAGGCTCTGACAGGCGGCATCATATCCGAGGCCGAATATGCGAAAATACTGGATGCCGTCCGCCGTTCGCGGCCGGGGCCATGCGGCACGGGCCTTGGATGCGGCATCGCCATCCATGGCGGCGGGGTGCTCCGGCGGTTCGGCGAGAGTATGGAGCGGGACTGGACCGAAGGCTGCGTTGCGCTGGACAATGGAGACATGGACAGGCTTTTCGCCTTCTGTCGCCCAGGGGACGCAGTGCTCATCTTCAACAGCGCCACGAATCTTTTCGGACTGACGCGGCCTTTCAGCCGCGCAACGGCCCTCGATGCCCGTGGCCTTCCGCTGTGCCCGCAAGGTGTCTGCGCTTATGAGGCTCGGTTTGCGACATCTCTGGGGCGCGTAGTGGTGCGTCTGACGGAAGGGACATTCTGGTCTGTGCAGGCCTTTGTGCATGCGCCGGGAGATTCAGGTGAAATCCTGCTGAGCCTGTCCGACCGCAATGCCGATGGGCAAATGTCCTTCCTGGACAGCGTGGGCGGCCCTCTCACCCTCGGGCGTTCTCCCGAGGAGGTCTACTCCATGGTCCGGCAGGCGGTGATCGAGGCTCTCGCAAGCGGGTCCTATCAGGTACCTTGACGCCTGTATGTTGAGAAGTCCCTGCCCGTCGTGTCGAGACGTGGGTAATAATCGAAAGTGATTGGCATTTTGTATGATGAGATGTTTCTTTTGTTTTATTTTTTTAGTATCCGTCCCGCAGGATGCTCAAGGGCGGTCGTGATGATGCATCGTGAGCAGGATCTTTGGAGGCGGATAGATATGGAACCACTTTCGCGCAGCTGCAAAAACAAGGAAATGGTGTTGGCATGAGCAGGAATTACTGGATTTCAGAACACCGCGGAGGTGTCATCTCCGGCGCTGCCTTTTTGGCTGTATTGGCATTTTTCCTTTTGGCCGCGTGCGACAGCGCACCGGAGCGGCAAGCTGAAGTGGAGGAGCCCCGGCCAGTGAAGATGCTGACCGTCGGTGCGGCTTCGCAAGCCGCGCAACGCTCGTTTCCGGGCAGCGTTCGGGCGGCCAGGCGGGCGGAGCTGGCCTTCCAGGTGTCCGGGACGCTCACCCAGCTTCCAGCAGGGGAAGGGCAGGAGGTCAAGGAAGGGCAGGTTCTGGCCCAGCTGGACCAGCGCGACTTCGAGAACAGCCTGCGTAACGCCCAGGGGCAGCTTGGCAATGTGCGCGCCGCTCTGCAGGGCGCCAGGAGCGAGTACGAGCGGATTCTACGGATCAGAAAGCAAGATCCCGGTGCGACCAGCGAGAGCATGGTCGTCAAGAGGCGCGAGGCCATGGACCGGGCCCTGGCCGAGATGGAGTCCGTCCAGGCCGCAGTGGACGCAGCCCGGGACAAGCTTGGCTACACGACCCTGCGTGCGCCTTTTTCCGGCATTGTCTCCAAGCGGCATGTGGAAAATTTTCAGGAGGTGCAGGCCAAGGAACCCATCGTCAGTCTGGACGACATCTCGGCGCTGGAAATTTTGGTCGATCTGCCGGAGAGCGTCGTCGCTCGCATAAACGAGCCATCCGGCAGAACCGGCAATGAGGCTCCGGTGATGGCTGAATTCGCCGCGCTGCCCGGCAAGAAATATTCGCTTGTCGTCAAGGAATTCTCCACCCGCGCCGATCCGAAAACTCAAACCTTTCAGGTCGTCTTCGAGATGAAGAAACCAGAGGACGTTTCAATCCTGCCTGGCATGACCGCCATGATCGTCGGCACGTCGCCGGAGGGAGTCAACGGTGACGGCCGGTTCGTCATCCCGGCCATGGCCGTTTTTGCTGACGAGCGGGGCGTGGCCCATGTCTGGGTGGTCGATCCGGCCACGATGGCGGTGCAGCGCCGCGAGGTCGTCACGGGCGAGGTGGCCGGGGATGCGGGCATCCGCATAACCGGGGGACTCAAGGCCGGAGAGATCGTGGCGGTGAGCGGGGCCAGCCAGTTGCGGGACGGGATGCGGGTCAAGCCCTTTGATGGAACCTTCTGAGACCGGCCGGGAGAACGATGATGAATATCGCGGAGTGGAGCATACGTAAGAGCGTCATCAGCTGGGTGATGACCGTCCTTTTTCTCGTGGTCGGATGGTACTCCTTCAACAACCTGAGCAGGCTGGAAGATCCCGAGTTCACCATCAAGGAGGCGGTCATCATCACCCCGTATCCGGGGGCCTCGGCGGACCAGGTGGGGGAAGAGGTCACCAACGTGATCGAGAAGGCCTGCCAGGAGATGGGACAACTGGAACGGGTCGAATCGCGGTCCTCGCGGGATCTGTCCATCGTGCAGGTCACGATGAAGGATAATTTCGACAAGGCCAGCCTGCCGCAGGTCTGGGACGAGCTGCGGCGCAAGGTCTCCGACGCCCAGCGCAACCTCCCTCCCGGGGCCGGGCCGTCCATAGTCAACGACGATTTCGGGGACGTTTACGGCGTGTTCCTGGCCATCACCGGCGAGGGCTACACGCCGCGCGAGATTTACGAGTACGCGAAATTCCTGCAGCGCGAGCTCCTGAAGGCCCAGGATGTCAAGCGGATCAACCTCTACGGCGTGCAGAAGGAAGCCATCTTTATCGAGATGCGCCGCGAAAAGATGTCCCAGTTCGGCGTCGCTCCGTCCGATATAGCTGCCGCTCTGAAGGCCAAGAACATTCCGGCCAGCGGGGGACATCTGCCGCTGGGGGCCGAATATATCCCCATCAGCCCCACGGGCGAATTCGAGTCCGAACAGGACATCGGCGGGCTGCTCATCAAGGGCATGGGTTCGGACAGTACGGTCTACCTGCGTGACGTGGCCGACATCAAACGTGACTATATCGCTCCGCCGGATACGATCCTGCGCTACGACGGCAAGCCCGCCATCGGCTTGGCCGTTTCCACCGTTCTGGGCGGCAACGTGGTCGACATGGGCGCATCCCTGGATCAGCGTTTTCACGAGCTTGAATCCATGCGCCCCGTGGGCATGGAACTGCACGTCATCTCCCACCAGAGCCAGGCCGTGACCGAGGCCATCAACGGATTTCTGGTTAACCTACTGGAGGCCGTGGCGATCGTTGTCGTGGTTCTGCTCATTTTCATGGGGTTGCGCAGCGGACTCATCATCGGGGCGGTCCTGGTGATCACCATCATGGCGACGTTCATTGTCATGGATATGGGAGACATCACCTTGGAGCGGATCTCGCTCGGTGCGCTGGTCATTGCGCTTGGCATGCTGGTGGACAACGCCATCGTGGTCACGGACGGAATGAAGGAGAAAATGAACCGGGGGGTGGACGCCTTGACGTCAGCCCGAGACGTCGTGGGCCAGGTGGGGGTGCCTCTGCTGGGCGCGACTTTCGTGGCTGTTGCCGCCTTTGCCGCCATCGGCACATCCCAAGACAGCACGGGCGAATATTGCCGTTCACTCTTTTATGTCATTCTCATTTCCCTGCTCATGAGCTGGGTCACGGCCGTGAACACCACCCCACTCTTTTGCAAGGCATTTCTGAAGGTCCGGCCGCAAAACGCGGACGGATCAAGCAGCTCTCCCGACTCCTACGGCGGGGGATTTTATGGCGCGTATCGCGTCTTTTTGACCTGGTGCATCCGCTGGCGCTGGATCACGGTGGCGGTCGTGGTCGCCATGTTCATCGCGTCCCTGGTCGGTTTTGGCCTGCTTAAGAACAGTTTTTTTCCGGATTCGACCAGGGCCCAGTTCTTCGTGGATTTCTGGTTCGCCGAGGGCACGGACATCCGCGAGACCCAGCGACAACTGGAGCGAGCCGAAGCGGATATCGGCAAGCGCGAGGGCGTGTCCCACATAACGACCATGATCGGGGGAGGGCAGGTCCGTTTCCTGCTGACCTATCCGACGGAGAAGAGTTACGACGCCTTCGGCCAGATTCTTGTGGACGTTGACGATTACAAACGCATCCCGGACCTGACCCGGGAGATACAGCGGGATCTCGACCGCATGTTCCCCCAGGCCCAAATCAGCGTGCGGCTCTTTGTGCTCGGCCCGTCCGTGGGCGGCAAGATCCAGCTACGCCTGTACGGTCCCGACTCAACGGTCTTGAGGGAATTGGCGGCCAAGGCGGAACAGGTGCTGCTGGATGACCCCCATGCCAAGTCCGTGCGCAACGAGTGGCGGCAGAAGGTCAAGGTCATGCGGCCCCAGATGGCCGAGGCCCCGGCGCTGAGGGCCGGCATCGAGAGACCGCAGATCGCCATGGCTTTTGAGTCTGTTTTCGAGGGAACCCGGGTGGGGGTTTTCAAGGAGCGTGACGAGCTGCTCCCGATCATCACGCGCGCTCCGGAAGAGGAACGCAAAGACCTGGACAGCATGCAGGGCATCCCGATCTGGAGTCCGGCCGCGCAATCCATGATTCCCATCGGCCAGGTGCTTGAGGGCATAACGGTGGAGTTCGAGGACGCCTACATGTGGCGCCGGGACCGGTTCAAGATGCTGCGCATTCATGCCGATCCCAGCGAAGGCTTGCCGAGCGAGCTGATGAAGCGCGTGAAGCCCAGGATCGAGCAGGTCCTGAATGTGGACGTGGCGCAGGTGCTCGGAAAAAAACTCGCGTCCGGAGAGGACCCCTTCTCAGAGGACTACGACGCCTCGACCCTCAAGGTTGGCTACTCCGATAAATGGCCCATAAAGGACATGCCCGGCTATTACATGGCCTGGGGTGGTGAATCCGAAGACTCGGCCAAGGCCAATGCGCGTCTATCGAGCACCATTCCGGTGTTTTTCGGGCTCATGATCCTTATCGTCATCGTGCTCTTCAACTCCATCAAGAAGACCCTGGTCATCTGGTTCACGGTACCCCTGTCCGTCATCGGCGTGACCGCAGGCCTGCTTCTTTTCGACCAGCCCTTCGGGTTCATGTCTCTTTTGGGACTGATGAGCCTTTCGGGCATGTTGATCAAGAACGCCATTGTTCTGATCGATCAGATCGATTTGGAAACCGGGAGCGGCAAGTCGCCTTTCAGGGCCGTTATCGATTCCGGGGTCAGCCGGCTCATTCCCGTGTCCATGGCCGCCCTGACCACGATCCTTGGCATGCTGCCCCTGGTGCAGGACGCCTTTTTTGTGTCCATGGCGGTGACCATCATGTTCGGTCTGGGTTTTGCGACGGTGCTGACGCTGATCGTCGTGCCCGTGCTGTATGCGATCTTTTTCAACGTGAAGAGCGAGGAGTAGCGCCATGCAGGATATCAGGCTGACGACGGGCGGCAGGACGCTCCGGTTTGCGACTCTCGGTTTTGTCCTTTTTTTCATGTCCGGCTGTGCCGTGGGACCGGATTACGTGCGTCCCCAGGCTCCACAGATGCAGGAGTGGCTGGACCAGGGGGGCGCAGGCGTAAATGACGGCCCGGCCGAGCTTGCGGACTGGTGGAAGCGGCTGAACGATCCCGTGCTGGACCGGCTGGTGGAGCTGGTCGGGGAGCGTAACCCGACCCTGCACGTTGCAGCGCTGCGCATCCTGGAAGCCCGGGCCCGGCTTGGCATCGCCACCGGGAATCAATTCCCGCAGCTGCAGCAGCTCAAGGGCAATGTCTCAGATACGGGTTTAAGTAGACACAATGCCAACACCTCCCCGGCCATCGACAGATACTATGCCACAGCTTCCGTAGCGCTGGACGCGGCCTGGGAGCTGGATTTCTGGGGCAAGTTCCGGCGCGCGGTGGAGTCCGGGGCATGGAGCGTTGATGCGGCCTCGGCCGGGTATGATGACCTGCTGGTAACGCTCACGGCGGAGGTGGCCAGGGTCTACGTGAGCCTGCGCACCCTGGAACAGAGGCTGGGAATTGCGCATGAAAACGTGGCGGTGCAGGAGCGCTCCCTGCAGATCGCAAAGGTGCTGCACGAGGGCGGGGACGTGACCGAACTCGACGTGACCCAGGCCGGGGCACTGCTGGCTGGGACGCAGGCCTCCATCCCGCGTCTTGAGGCGCAACTGCGGCAGGCCAAGAACGGGCTCTCTGCCCTGCTCGGGATGTTGCCCGGTGAAGCGGATCGGCTGCTTGGCGGACCGGGTCCCATCCCGCAGGTACCGTCTGACGTGGCTGTGGGGGTACCCGCGGAACTGTTGCGGCGGCGTCCGGACATCCGCGCCGCCGAGGCGCAAATGGCCGCCCAGTGCGCCTTGATCGGCGTGGCTCGGGCAGATCTCTACCCTCGCTTTTCGCTTTTCGGCACCATCGGCCTCTCCGCCAGCAACGCAGCCCTGACCTTTGCCGGGTATCCGGGCGGGAGCAGTCTGGGCGACCTCTGGAGCGGGGAGAGTCTGCAGTATTCTGGAGGTATGGGCTTTGGCTGGGACGTCTTCAATTACGGACGCATCAGCAATAATGTCCGGGTGCAGGACGCCCGTTTTCAGCAACTTGTGGAGCAGTACAAGAACACAGTGCTTACCGCCGCTCGGGAAACCGAGGACGCGCTGTCCGCTTTTTCGCGCTCGCAGGAGGAAGTGGCGTTCTTGGAGCAGGGGGTGGCCTCTGCCAAACGCTCGGTGGAGATATCCATGATCCAATACCGCGAGGGTCTGGCCGATTTTCAGCGCGTTCTGGATACGCAGCGTTCCAAGGTCCAGGCCCAGGACCAGCTGACCGCCACGCAGGGTTCGGTGCTCATCAACCTCATCGCCACCTACAAGGCTCTTGGCGGCGGCTGGGAAGCCCGGTCCGGCAAGAATTTTCTGCCGCAGGAGATCCTGCGGGAGATGAGCGGACGCACGGACTGGGGCGCGTTGCTTGAAACTCCCGTTTCAGATGCGGCAGGTGGCGACTTGGCGGAATAGGGCGGTTTTTGTTGAGGCAGGAAGTTGTGGCGCAGGGCGATTCAGGTCGATGAAGTCTAGGCGCATCAAGCCCGAAGACGCGGCGGCGTGAGCCCGCATGGGATGGCCTATTCCCTGAAGACATCCTCCAGGGTTCTGGCATCGAGGATGCGTTCCGCCCAGAGATCGAGCTGCTCGGCGCTGGCGGTGCGCAGGCGTTCCTGCATGCGGATGTCCAGAATGTCCTTTCCGAAACGCTTGCTGAGCTGACGCTGCAGCATGGCGTGGCGGCCCAGAACTTCCCCTTCCAGCTTGCCTTCCATACGCCCTTCCTTGCGCAGTCGTTCAGCCAGAGTCATGATCGTGTCCTCCTTGCTCGCATCCAGTTGCAGGGTTGCGATATTGTGCATGACGTTCCTGTCGATGTCCATGGTCTGGAACATGTAGGTCGCGATGACCTCGATCCAGCGCATGGAGGTTTCGCTGTTGTCGAGTTTGCCAAGCAAACCGAAAATTTCCAATACATGTCCAACCGTCCTTGGATTGTTTTTGGCCCGAAAGCACGCAAGCATCAGGCGCAGGGTGATGGCTCCTTTGATCTTTTCATCAGATGCGGGTGAGAAGTCATAAAACGCGAGGTCGAAGTGTGGCACGTAAGCATTGTAATCCATGGTCGGAAGGTCGATCAGGTCGGCTAGTCTTGATGCCTTCTGACTGTTTTTGCCGTGATAGACGACGATGGGAATGATAAGCGGCAGAGTCTTGGCTTGTTTGTTCTGCTTGCGGTGCAAGTCCCAGATTTCGACCATGTACCGAAGAACTTGCAGCGCTACGAAATGATCGGGTCGGCTTTTGTGTTCGAACAGGAAATAGACGAACGCTGCTGTGTCGCCTTTCAGAAAGACTGTGTAGAGCAGGTCCGAATAGTGCTCCCGTTGTCCGGGATCCACAAAGGTATCCTTGGCAATGGTCAGGGTCTCGAGCCGCAGGTTAGCGGTCAAGTCCGTCGGTAGATAGTGGAGCAGGAAGTCGGCGGCCACATCCCTGTGGCTCATGGCGTACCTGAACAGGTTGTCGTGAATGTTGTTGACCGGTTTCATGCCGGACGCAGTACGTCAGCCTTTTGCCGGGAACAACACCTCTTGTTGTTTAAGATGAATAAGCGTTATTGAGTATGCTGGCTCGTCAGCGATGGTGATTTTTCCGCAGGCAACTTGTCATAAATGGTCGAGACCCAGGAAGGGGCCGGCAGGTAATGATTCACTTCAAAAGGACACATTCCATGCTCACAATCATCAAGGAAAACGATACCGACGTGATCCTGCAAAAGGCCGCCCAGTTCATTTGTCAAAAACTCCGGGATGCCCTGGCCGTGCAATCCTCCGTGAACATGGCGGTTCCTGGCGGGAGAAGCGTTGCGAAGATTTTTGATGCGATGCGCCAGGAGTTGGTCGACTGGACCCGGGTGCATTTTTTCATCGTCGACGAGAGACTTGTCCCCATCGATCATCCCGATAGCAACTACAGGCTGCTCAAGGATCACCTCATCACCCCGCTGGCGCGGGAAGGCAAAATCCCTCCGGACAACGCTCATCCTTTCATCCTGGACACGACCGCTGCGGATCGCGGAACACGGGCCTACGAAGAGGTGCTCGCGAAGCAGGGATTCCGCTACGACATCATCCTGCTCAGTTCCGGCGAGGACGGTCACGTCGGGGCTCTGTTTCCGGATCATCACTCCGTAACCGATCCGCACCACGGTTTCATCGTCATGGACGATTCGCCCAAACCGCCCCCGGAACGGATGACCTCGTCCCTGTCGCTCATGCTCACGGCTCAGACCGGGATTCTTCTTTTCACCGGCGAGTCCAAACGCGAGGCTTTCGGGAGGTTTTGCAACGCCTCGATTTCAGTATCGTCTTGTCCGGCCAGATTTTTGATCGAAATGAAGGATGCCACGGTGTTCACGGATCAGATGGAGGAATGAAGACGTCTTATGGATATTGTCAGTGCAAAGCCTGCCGCCTTGTGCAAAAGGCACCACGACGGTGGACTGCCCTGACGGGCTGGCTTAGGCTGGCAGGAACGGCCGGGCGATGAAGTAGATGCCCATGAGGCCAATGAGGATTCCGGCAATGCGTCGAAAAGCCGTGCCTCCGCGTTGCCAGGAGGCGTTGGCCATGAGGCGGCGCACCAGCGCGGTGGAACTGCCGGCGATGACGATGGGGATGCAGTGTCCAAGGCCGAAGAGGCCGATGAACAGGATGCCGGTCATGATCCTTTCCTGGACAGTGATGACGGCCAGGATGGGCGCGATGAAGCCGAAGGTGCAGGACCCCGACAGGATTCCGTAGGCCAGACCGAGCACGAAGGCTCCGCCCGTGCCACGCAGCCTGAAGCGGCCCATGAGGTTCCCGCCCATGGAGCATTTGGAGACGCCCAGCATGTCCATGGCCACCCACAACAGGACGAGCCCGACGACGATGGTCCAGTAGGGCCCCACGTCGCCGAGCATCCGGCCCAGCATGGCGCAGATCACTCCGATGGCGGCGATTGTCAGGAACAGCCCGGCGGTGAAGAGGCCCGCATAAAATGCTGCCTGCCGACCTTCGATCATTTTGTCCTGACCGGCCACGTAGCCGACGATGAGCGGGATGGAGGCCAGGTGGCAGGGGCTGAAGAGCACGCTGACCACACCCCACAGAAAGCAGCCCAGTGCCGCCAGACCCACGCCGGACCCCATCCATTCGTGGATGAGGATCAGGAACTGGTCCATTATTCTGCCCCGAGCCTGGTCAGAACCTTGATGATGTCTTCCTTGGAGAAGTATCCTTCGTGGCGCATGACTTCTGTGCCGTCCTTGTCATAGAAAATCTGGGTCGGGATGGCGCGGATGCCAAATTTCGGGGTTTCGTCCGGGTTTTTCCAGACGTCGATGAAAACGATGGCGGCCCGCCCTTCGTACTCCTCGGACAGGGATTCTATGACCGGAATCATCATCTTGCACGGGATGCAGGCTTTTGCGCCAATATCGACCATGGTGACCATGCCCTTGATGGGAACCTCCTGCGGATCGCCGGAAATGAGAGGCGAGGTTGCGGCTGCGGCGGTACAAGCGAGGAAGATGAGGGCAACGAGAAAGCGAAGGATTTTCATGAAAACTCCGTGCAGTGTATTGGCGATCGGTACGCGCCGGAAGGTAAAGCCGTTTCGCCGCGACGCATCACGGAAAAGTTCACGAAGCGTTGCGGCGAAAGGGACGCTATGCGGTCAGCCAAGCCATGACGTCGGCCTTTTTGGGTACCTTCCCCATGACCTTGACCGTGCCGTCCACGGCCACGGCCGGAGTGGTGAACACTCCGAATTTTGAGATTTCGGTGAAGTCGGTGACTTTTTCAAGACTGGCTTCGACGCCGGTTTCGGCGATGGCGGCCTCGACGATCTTGTAGGTTTCCGTGCACTTGGGGCAGCCTGGGCCCATGACGTGAACTTTTTTCATGACAGCTCCGTAAACGGTTGAAGTTTTGATTGGCCTTACGGCCAAGAATCAGTCTACTCACGATTGACATAAAAATTCAAATTCGCAGGCCTTTCAAAAATGGTGAGATGCAAGGAAGCGAAAAAATCCAGGACGCGCGGTGTATTGCGAATACATAAGCGGTCTGGATTTATTCGCTGACGCAGCAGATCGCCGTTTTTCAAAGGCCTGTCAGCCTGTCCCGGGCCGTGAGCACCGAGTCCAGGCAATGAAAGAAATTCAGCACGCAAGGCACGCGCAGGCGATAGAAAACCTGCTTGCCCCGTTTGTCGTCTTCCACGATCCCCGCGTTTTTCAGGATCGCGAGATGTTTGGAGACCGTGGACAGGTCGCGGTCAGCCAGATCGCGCAGTTCGCAGACGCAGCGTTCGCCGCGTGAGAGTTCCTCGACCATCATGAGGCGGGTCGGATGCGCCAAGGCTTTCATGACCTTTGCGCGGGCCTCGAAATCTTCCCTGGTCGGGCGCAGGTGCACGAGCATGTGAGTCTCCATTTTTTATTTGGCAATATGGCCAAGCGTTCTTCTCGTCAATTTCTTTCCCCTCCCTTTTCATGATTTCGATGAATTCAATACGATCAGCCAGATTGTGGTCGCACTTGACGAAATTTGAATGCTTGCATATTTGGCAATTTGTGCAAATGAAGGAGCGTCCATGAAAGCTGAAGACAGGAAATTTTACGAGGCCAAGGCTGCGGTCCTCAAGGCCCTGGCGCATCCGACCAGGCTTTGGATGGTTGAGCAGCTCGAAGCTGGCGAAAAATGCGTGTGCGAGTTTGCCGAAGTCATCGACGCGGATTTCTCCACCGTATCCAAGCACCTGAATGTGCTCAAGCAGGCCGGAATCGTGGCTGACGAAAAGCGGGGCAAGCAGGTCTATTACAGCCTCAAGGTCCCGTGCGTTTTGAATTTCATGCATTGCGTGGAGGCCGTGCTGTCCGCACGCGCCCTGGAACATTTCACCATGATCGGCAGGCCTGCCCGGTCGCAATCCAAATAGAGGTTCGTCATGAACTGGAAAGAAGAGTGGAAAACACTGGCCATCATCGTCACGGTCTTTCTGGCCTGCTTTTATCTGCCCGTGGGCTTGCCGCGTTTTGACAACGCCATCCTCGAAGCCTTCCATCTCGTCAAATGGTACGCCAGAGAACATGTGCTGCTGTGTCTGATACCGGCCTTCTTCATTGCCGGAGCCATCTCTGTCTTCGTCAGCCAGGGGGCGGTGATGAAGTACCTGGGAGCCAAGGCCAATAAAGTTTTGGCGTATGGCGTGGCCGCAGTCTCGGGCACTATCCTGGCAGTATGCTCCTGCACGGTGCTGCCGCTTTTCGCGGGCATCTACCGCATGGGCGCGGGCCTTGGACCCGCCTGCGCGTTCCTGTATTCAGGTCCCGCCATCAACGTGCTGGCCATCGTCATGACCGCGCGCATCCTCGGACCTGAAATGGGCATCGCACGTGCCGTGGGAGCCATCCTGTTCAGCGTGATCATCGGCCTCTTGATGCACTTCTTCTTCCGCAAGGAGGAAGCCGAGCGGCAGGTCATGCAGATGGCCATGCTGGAAGAGGAAGTGAAGCATCCCTTGTGGCAGAACGCCCTCTATTTCGCCTCCATGGTCGCCATCCTGGTCTTCGCCAACTGGGGGGCTCCCCAGACGGATTCGGGACTGTGGGCAGCCATCTATGGGGCCAAGTGGGTGCTGACTTCGGCATTCTCGGTGGCCCTGGGCATCATGCTCGTGCGCTGGTTCGATGTGAAAATATGGAAAGTGGGAACAGCCGCCATTCCAGTGGTCTTGCTGGCCGTCTTCGTTCCCGGCCAGCCGCTTCTGGCCTTCACGGCCGGGGTCATCGGGCTGTCCGCCTTCACCAGCACGGATGATGGCGAGGTCGGGGACTGGTTCTCGTCGTCCTGGGGGTTTGCCAAGCAGATCCTGCCGCTGCTGCTTTTCGGCGTGCTCATCGCGGGCGCGCTGTTGGGCCGGGTCGGCAACGAAGGCCTTATCCCTTCGCACTGGGTGGCCAGCGCCGTGGGCGGAAATTCATTCATGGCCAATTTCTTCGCCTCTTTTGCCGGTGCTTTCATGTATTTCGCCACCCTGACCGAAGTGCCCATCCTGCAAGGGCTCATCGGCTCGGGCATGGGCAAGGGGCCGGCTCTGGCCCTGCTCCTGGCCGGACCGGCTCTCAGCCTGCCGAACATGCTGGTCATCAACAGCATCATGGGCGTGAAGAAGACGGTGGTCTTCGTGACCCTGGTCATCGTCATGGCCACGTTTTCCGGGCTTCTGTACGGTTCCTTCTGGGGATGACGGCGGTTTTCCCGGAACGATTCGGGCTCGTCGATATCTTTATGGAGGACTTCTTTTCATGATCTACTGGAACGCAGACCCCATCGCCGTGAGCATCGGGCCCCTGTCCATCCACTGGTACGGGATGTTTTTCGCGGCGGCCTTTATTGCCGGGATGTGGATCATGGGTAGCATGTTCGCGCGTGAGGGGCGTTCAACCGACGACCTGGATTCGCTGCTCGGATTTGTGGTTGCCGGAACCCTTGTCGGCGCACGGCTCGGGCATTGTCTGCTCTACGATCCGGGCTATTACCTGGCCAATCCGCTGCTGATCCTCAAGATATGGGAAGGCGGGCTGGCCAGTCATGGCGGGGTGATCGGGATTCTTGCGGCCGTTGGTGTTTACGCTCGCCGCAGCGGCATGCAATTCTGGTGGCTGCTGGACCGCATTGCCGTCCCGGCCGCGCTCGGCGGGGCGTTCATCCGCATCGGAAATTTCATGAACTCCGAGATAGTCGGCGTACCGACCATAGTGCCCTGGGCCGTGATCTTCGAGCGGGTCGACGATCTGCCGCGTCATCCCGTGCAGCTTTACGAAGCCGCGGCCTATCTGCTTATTTTTGCTGTCCTTCTCCTGGCTTATCAGTCGCAAGGCCTGCGCCGTCGTCAGGGCCTGCTCGCCGGTATGTTCCTGGTCCTGGTCTTTGCCGCGCGCTTTGTCCTCGAATTCTGCAAGACACCCCAGGCGGCCTACGAATATGGCCAGTTCCTGACCGTGGGGCAGTGGCTGAGCGTGCCCTGCGTGCTGTCCGGATTCTGGCTCATGCTTCGTACATTTCGCGGGCAGGGCCAGAGCGCAAAGGGGCGCTGACCACGAAGAGGCTTGACCCTGGCCGGTGAAGGGGGGATAAGCGAACATGGACACATCGTCTCGCCGCCCCGATTCTTCCGAAACCCCTCCTGCCCTGAATCAGTCCGCTCAATCAGGAAATACGGGCCTCGTCACCGCCGTGCGCGGCAGCGTCGTGGATGTTCGTTTCGACTCCGGCCTGCCCGCCATCCGGAACATTTTGCGTGCGGGGAAGGACGGGCGCATCGTCATCGAGGTCATGTCCCACCTTGACGGAGAACACGTGCGCTGCATCGCCCTGACCCCGACCCAGGGCCTGGCCCGGGGCATGGCCGCTCACGACACGGACGGGCCCCTGATGGCACCGGTGGGGCCTGGATTGCTCTCGCGCATGTTCGACGTTTTCGGCAACGCCATGGACCAGGAGGGCGAGGTGCGCGACGTTTCACCGCGCAGCGTCCACAATCCTCCGCCAACCCTGTCGCGGCGTTCCACCAGGACGGAGATCTTCGAGACCGGGATCAAGGTCATCGACGTGCTGCTGCCCCTGGAGCGGGGCGGCAAGGCCGGGCTTTTCGGCGGGGCGGGGGTGGGCAAGACCGTCCTTCTGACCGAGATGATCCACAACATGATCGGGCATCACGAGGGAGTCAGCCTGTTCTGCGGCATCGGCGAGCGCTGCCGCGAGGGCGAAGAGCTGTACCGCGAGATGAAGGACGCCGGGGTGCTGCCGAACATGGTCATGATTTTCGGGCAGATGAACGAGCCCCCGGGCAGTCGTTTTCGCGTCTGCCACGCGGCCCTGACCATGGCCGAATACTTCCGCGACGACGAGCGCCGCGACGTGCTCCTGCTCATCGACAACATCTTCCGTTTCATCCAGGCCGGGTCGGAAATTTCGGGCATGATGGGCCAGATGCCGTCCCGCCTGGGCTACCAGCCGTCCATGGGCACGGAGCTGGCGCAGCTGCAGGAGCGCATCGCCAATACCGATACCGGCAGCATCACCTCCATCCAGGCCGTCTACGTCCCGGCCGACGATTTCACCGACCCCGCCGCAGTGCACACTTTTTCACATCTTTCGGCCTCCATCGTCCTGTCCCGCAAGCGGGCCGGCGAAGGCTTCTACCCGGCCGTGGACCCGCTGGAATCCAACTCCAAGATGGCTGCGCCGGGTGTTGTCGGCCAGCGCCATTACTCTGTCGCCCGCCAGGTGCGTCAGACCCTGGCCCAGTACGAGGATTTGAAGGACATCATCGCCATGCTCGGCCTCGAGCAACTCGCGCAGGAGGATCGCCGCGTGGTGAACCGCGCGCGGCGGCTGGAACGTTTTTTGACCCAACCCTTCTTCACCACCGAACAGTTCACCGGGCTTCCGGGCGCTTTCGTTTCTCTGGATGCGGCGCTTGAAGGGTGCGAGCGCATCCTTGGCGACGAGTTCAAGGATTATCCGGAGAGCGCCCTGTACATGATCGGCGAAGTAAGCCGGGCCAAAGAGAAAGCCGCCCGGAGCAAGGGGCAGGAGGGCCGTGATGGAAATGCGCCTTAGGATTCTGCTCCCGTTCAGGGTTTTTGAAGATGTGGGGGCCTTGCGCATCGTGGCCGAGAGCCGCGACGGTTCCTTCGGAATCCTGCCTCGGCGGCGGGATTGCGTGGTCGCGCTGGGCCCCGGTATTCTGGTTTATGAGACAACGCATGAGGAAGTTTTCGTCGCCGTGGACGAAGGTGTGCTGACCAAGACCGGGCCCAGGGTCGTAGTCAGCGTGCGCAACGCCATCGCCGGAAAGGACCTTGGGCAGTTGCGCCGGACCGTGGAAGAGGAATTCATGCATCTGGACGAAGAGGAGCGGGGGGTGCGCCGGGCCCTTGCGAGAATGGAGAGCGGCTTCATCCGCCGCATGGCCGGGTTCTACCGTGACTAGTCACGAAAATCCGCAAAAGCCGGGCCTTGAGCGCGAAGTCGATGTGCGGGCCAGACGCAAGCTGCGGGCCAGAAGTCGCGCCGGGCGGGAGGTATGGTTCGGGCTCGGGATGATGGGGATCATAGGCTGGTCGGTGAGCATCCCGACCATCCTTGGAGCGTTCCTGGGCTACTGGCTGGACCAGAATCATCCGGGCGGGCGGTCCTGGACCCTGGCCCTGCTCGTGGCAGGGCTGGTCCTGGGCTGCTGGAACGCCTGGTATTGGGTGGCCAAGGAGGACCGGGCAATCCGCGAGGAGCAGGAAGACGATGATACTTAGCGATTTCGCGCTGGCTCTTGCCGCCGGCCTTGGGCTCGGGGCCTTCTTTTTCGGCGGCCTGTGGTGGACCGCCCGCAGGGCTCTGGCCTCCAGCCGTCCTGCGGCCTGGTTCGTGGGCAGTTTCGTGGTCCGCACCGGCGTCACGCTGGGCGGGTTCTACCTGATCGGCGACGGGCGCTGGGAGCGCCTTGCGGCCTGTCTGCTCGGATTTGTCGTGGCGCGCATGGCTGCAACGCGGCTGACCAAGAGCTGTATGAACGGAGGGAAGTGATGCGTATCAGCCCCGATGCCATACTCCTGTGGCAGTACGGATTTGTGAAGATAAATGCCACCATCGCCTTCACCTGGGCGCTCATGCTGGCCATGACTCTGGCGGCGATGCTGATCACCCGCCGACTGTCCGGGGATGGTGATCGCTCGCGCTGGCAGAATCTGCTCGAGATCGTGGTCACTGCCCTGGACAGGCAGATTCGCGAAGTGGGCATTGCCAGCCCCCGGGACTATCTGGGTTTTCTGGCCACTCTTTTTCTTTTCGTGGCCCTTGCCTCCCTGTGCTCCGTCATTCCCGGCTATGCTGCGCCCACGGCTTCGCTGTCCACCACCACGGCCCTGGCCCTGTGCGTGTTCGTGGCCGTGCCGCTGTACGGCATCCGCAAGCAGGGACTGCGTAGTTACCTGGCCTCCTATGCCCAGCCGACCCCGTTCATGCTGCCTTTCAATGTCATCGGCGAGCTTTCCCGCACCATGGCCCTGGCCGTGCGCCTTTTCGGCAACATGATGAGCGGGGCCATGATCGCGGCCATCCTGCTGCTGGTCACCCCGATTTTCTTTCCCATCGTCATGACCGCGCTTGGGCTGCTGACCGGCATGATCCAGGCCTATATTTTCTTCATCCTGGCCACGGTCTACATCGCGGCCGCCACCACCGTCTCGGCCCGCAGGGAGACAACCAAATGACCACAAAGGAGAGAACATGGACAGCATGACCCTCATCGCCGTAGCCTCCATCATCACCGCCGGCCTGACCACGGGCATCGGTTGCCTTGGTCCGGCCCTGGGCGAGGGCCGCGCGGTGGCCCAGGCCCTGACCGCCCTGGCGCAGCAGCCCGACGCCTCCATGACCATCACCCGCACCCTCTTTGTCGGCGTGGCCATGATCGAGTCCACGGCCATCTACTGCTTCGTGCTGTCCATGATCCTGCTCTTCGCCAATCCGTTCTGGACCCATGCCGTCGGGCAGGCAGCGGGGCAGTAGCCATGCTCATCGACTGGTTCACCGTCGGCGCGCAGGTCGTCAATTTTCTCGTCCTGGTCTGGCTCATGAAGCGTTTTCTTTACAAGCCGATCCTTGGCGCCATCGACGCCCGCGAGGAACGCATCGCCAGGGAACTGGCCGATGGCGAAAGGATGCAGGCCGAGGCCGCCCGCGAGCGGGAGGAATTCGAGCGCCGAAAAAAGGCCCTGGAAGACACCCGCGACGAGCTTCTGGAAACTGCCAGGAATGAAGCCAGGGACGAACGACAGAAGCTCCTGGGCCAGGCGCGGGTGGACGCCGAAGCCGAGCGCGCAAGGCAGGGCGAGGCCCTGAAACGGGACCGGGACTGCCTGCTCGATGAGATGGCCCGGCGCACGCGGGAGGAAACCTACGCCATTGCGCGCAAGACCCTGTCCGACCTGGCAGGGGCGAGTTTCGATGAGCGTGCCAGTCTGGTCTTCGCGCAGCGGGTCCGCTCCCTGGACGAGCCTTCGCGCTCCGATCTGATCGCCGATGCCAAGTCCGGACCGTTGCGGGTGCGCAGTGCTTTTGAGTTGTCCGAAGAAAGCAGGGCCGCTGTGCGTTCAGCTCTGGAGGACGTCCTGGAAGGGAGCGCGAAGGTGTACTTTGAAACCGATCCGGACCTCATCGGCGGCATCGAGATCCTGACCGGTAACCGCAAGATTTCCTGGAGCATAGAGGAATATCTGGCCCGGATGCAAAAGAGCATGGACGAGCTGTTTTCCGTTTCCGAAGCTGTCGCTCCCGCAGACGGAGGGAGGGACGCATGACCTGCTCCCTTGCCGACACCCTGGACAGGACCTTCCGGAACCTGCGCAAGGCTCGCGAGGATTTTGTCCCGACGCATGACGCGAGGGAGATCGGCAATATCGTCAGCGTCTCTCCGGGCATTGCGAGGGTGTCGGGGCTGCCCGGCGTTGAATTCGAGGAGATGCTGGCCTTCCCGGGACGGATTTTCGGCATCGCCTTCAATCTGGACGCAGACGAGATCGGCGTGGTGCTGCTTGGCGATCACGGGCATCTGTGTGCGGGCGACACCGTGGAGCGTACGGGGCGGGTCATGGATGTGCCCGTGGGCGACATGCTGCTGGGCCGGGTCGTCGACCCGCTCGGTCTCCCCCTGGACAACCTGGGGCCGCTGATCAGCGAAAAGCGCCTGCCCATCGAACGCCCGGCTCCACCCATCATGGATCGAGCGCCGGTGACCGAGCCGCTCCTGACCGGCATCAAGGTCATCGACGCCCTCATCCCCATCGGGCGCGGGCAGCGCGAACTGATCCTTGGCGACCGCCAGACCGGCAAGTCGGCCATTGCCCTCGACGCCATCCTCAACCAGCATGACAAGGATGTCGTCTGCGTCTATTGCACCATCGGGCAGCGTGCCGCGTCCACGGCCAAGGCGGTGGCCATGCTGAAGGAAAGGGGAGCAATGCGCTACACGGTGGTGGTCGTGGCCGAAGGCGGCGATCCGCCGGGCATGTCCTACATCGCGCCCTATGCGGCCACCAGCATTGCCGAACATTTCATGGAACAGGGCCGCGACGTGCTCATCGTCTACGACGACCTGACCCATCACGCCCGGTCCTACCGCGAACTGTCGCTGCTGCTGCGCAGGCCTCCGGGGCGCGAGGCCTTTCCCGGTGACATTTTCTACATCCATTCGCGGCTGCTGGAGCGGGCCACGCACCTGCGTCCGGAACGCGGTGGCGGATCCCTCACCGCACTGCCCGTCATCGAGACCGAGGCCCAGAACATGGCCGCCTACATTCCCACCAACCTTATCTCCATCACCGACGGTCAGATCAGCCTCTCGCCGACGTTGTTCCATCTGGGCGTGCTGCCGGCCGTGGATGTCGGCACGTCGGTCTCGCGGGTGGGCGGAAAGGCCCAGCGCCCAGCCTACCGCGCGGTGGCCGGGGACCTGAAGCTGGCCTACGCCCAGTTTGAGGAACTTGAGACCTTTGCCCGCTTCGGTGCGCGTCTCGATGACGCCAGCCTTGAAACCCTGGCGCATGGGCGGCGCCTGCGGGCCTGCCTGCGGCAACCGGAATTCGCCCCCGTGCCCATGCCGGAGCAACTGGCTTTACTTCTGGCCCTGACCTCTGATCTGTTCCGCGCTGTCCCGCTTCCGCGCATGGCCGAAGCCGAGCAGGCCGTGCGCCAGGCTGTGGCTTTGGCTTCCGGGAGCATGCTGGAACGTCTGGACCGCGAGAGCCTGTCGGACGATGACCGGGACGCTTTGCTCCGCATGGCCCGGCAGGCGCTCCTCGACGCGGGGCTGACCGAGCCATGAGCGGGACTGCCCAGGGCCTGCGCCGTAAAATCCGCAGCGCCGGCGATCTGCATTCCGTGGTCCGGGCCATGAAGGCCATGGCCTCGTCCAATATCGTGCGCTACGAGCAGGCGGTGCGTGCACTGGAAGAATATGCCCACAGCGTGAGACTGGGGCTGGGGTTGGCGCTGCGCGAAGCGGGGCGACAGCCTGCCGCCAGTGCGGAAGGCAAGGCCAGTGGCGGAAGGGCGACGGGCGTGATCGTGCTCGGCTCGGACCAGGGTCTGGTGGGGCAGTTCAACGAGGCCGTGGCGGAACAGGCCAAAAAGTTCCTGGAAGGTCTGACGCAGGTTCCCGTTGTGTGGGCCATGGGCGAGCGGGTTCAGGGTTTCCTGCAGGAGGCGGATCTGGATGTCGCGGGGTTGTTCCCGGCGCCGAATACAGTGGAGGCCATCACCCCGCTCATCGGGCGCATCCTGGCCGAGATCGAGTCCCGGCTCGGCTATGGTGCGCAGGTGCATCTTTTTTACAACAGCCAAAACGCCGGCACGCAGTGCACTCCCCGTCACCTGCAGCTGCTGCCTCTGGATGGGGAGTGGCGCCAGCGCTACGGCAGCATGGCATGGCCCACAAAAATCCTGCCGGAGATCGCGGGCGATCCGGAGCGCACTCTGCGCGCACTGGTGCGCGAATATGTTTTCGTGTCCCTTTTCCGGGCCTGCGCCGAATCCCTGGCCGCAGAGAACGCGAGCCGCCTGGTGGCCATGCAGCGGGCGGAGAAGAATATCGCGGAGCTGCTTGCCGACATGTCCGGGGCTTTTCATCGCTTGCGCCAGGCCGGGATCGATGCGGAGCTTTTTGACGTTATTGCGGGCTTTGAAGCCCTGTCGCAGGAAGGGGCGAAGTCCTAGCCGCAGCTTGTTCGCGCTTCAAAAAGAACTGCTCGCGTGGTTGCCTGGGCGAGGGACAATTCAGATCTCTTTGGCCAGCCTGTCCATCGGAAGAATCTGTTCGGCCTGCCCCTCGTGCAGGTAGAACGCCCCGAGCAGGCCGTCATCGATGGGGTTGCCGTACAGGCCTCGTTTCAGGGCGGAGATCTCTTCCGGCAGATAGCGGCCGTACATCTTGATGGGGAGCTCCGGAACGTGGACCGTGGGCGAAGACGCCAGCGCCAGCATGTATTCGATGAGATAGCCCGCGTTCTGCCCCAGGGGGCCGCGATATTCCTGCCTCTGCCGCAGCCGCAGCACGCGCAGTTCATGGATGGAGCGGCCGAACTCCGCCTCCATGAGTTCTTCCGGCGTAGTCAGGATGAGCTCGATGCGCACCGAATCCGCGCCTTGTTCCACGTACCCGGCTATATTGCGCCGTATCTCGTCCCGGTCCAGACCCCGCCTGCGGGCCACGTCCCAATCCATTTCGGCAAGCCTGGCGGTCAGCACATCCGTGGGAGGCAGGGCAACATCCAGCAGCAGATTGATGGCGTTGTAGTTGCCGGTGTGCTTTTCAATTTCTGCGATATGCATCCCGGCTTCGTCCCCCAGCATGCCCGGAAGACGGTCAAGGGTCTCCTGAGGCGCGATGATCTTGAATCCGATGATGTCATTTATGGTCAGGGACTCGGTATTGATCTGGACGGTCCTGTCCATGAAACTGCGCGCCACGGCCTCTTCCGCCTGAACGAAATCGTCCTGCATGGCCTCTTGCGAACTCAGCAGCGCATCAAGGGGCACGCCGGCCTGCGTGGCACGCAACCCGGCAAAGTGGCGGGCCTTGCCCCGGATTTCCCGGTACAGCGCCTCCACCAGTCTGAATGACACTTTTTCCGCCACGCGGGCCATGCGCTTGATGCGGCCAAGCGCAAGCAGTCGGGAATCATCATCGGTGATGACCAGGGCGTCGATGGGCAGGTAGGGGAAGAAATATTTGGGGTTCCTGCGAAAATCGGCTGCCAGTTCATTCATGCGCGGTGTGAGCGCCCCGATGTGCGTGATGATGCGCTCGCGTAGTTCCTGCTTGAAGCGGATGCGCCGGGCATGCAGCCTGGTGTTCCAAAATCCTCCCAGCAGACGCAGGACGCGTTCGATGACCAGGGTCGAAATGGCGCTCTCATAGACAAAAATCCGGGTCAGCGTTTCCCCGTCGTCAGGTTGGAAATCGTCATTCATCCAGCGCATGGTCAGGTCGAAAAGTTCGTCCCGATGGGTCATGGCGGTCAGGTACATTGGGGCTCCGATATTTTCGGGGATCGCGGCGTGATGCGTCTTTGTCGCATAAACCCTACCCCAACACGCACTGCCTGTCGAACCGATTGCGTCTTGAATGGATGCTTTGCAGGTGCCCCTGCTGCTGTGTTCGATGTGCAATTTTGAGTGTTCGGCTGTGCAGCCAGTGTGCAGAATTTTGTTTTTCTTGATTTTTTTTCTTTTGAACTGCGGTAGTGGCGGTCTCCCCGGCTGGTCCGAAGCTTGCTTGGGGCACTGATGCGCTCCGGACGGTCCGGTCCGTATCCGCCCGAATCCGGGTCAAAATTTCAGACAAGGAGAATGCATGGCAAAATCATCGGCAAAACAGCAGCCCGGCAAAAAGAACAATGCCCTGGTTTACGGAATCGTGATCCTGATGGCCGGGGCGCTCATAGGCGTCGCTTTCAGCACGGCCTTCCATTCCACCAAGGGACAGGGCGATGCTCCTGTCCAGACCCAGGGCAATGACATGCTTGGCCAGATCAAGGTCTATTCCGATCGCGTGGCCCTGAACCCGCAGGACGTGAACGGCTGGATCACCCTCGGCAACCTCTATTTCGACACGGGGCAGCCCGCCAAATCCGTCGAGGCCTATAGCCGCGCCCTTGAGATCAGCCCTGGTAATCCCAACGTGCTGACGGACATGGGCGTCATGCATCGCTCATTGGGCGAATTCCAGAAGGCCCTGGATGCCTTCGCCAAGGCCATCGCCGTGAATCCCCGGCATGAAACGGCGCGCATGAACACAGGCATCGTGCTGCTCTACGACCTCGGCGACAAGGAAGGCGCCATCGCGGCCTGGCAGGATTTGCTGCGCATCAACCCACAGGCTGTGAACGCCAACGGCACGCCCATCGCGGACATTCTGCGCGAGATGACCGGCGCGGCGCAGGACGCGGGCGGCGGACAGAAATTGCTCGGCCCCAAGACCAACCCCGCCGGCTGACCGGCGACGTGAAGCCATGAATAAACGCGGACACGGAAACCTGTGGCATAGTCGTCTCTTTGGAGTCGTCCTGGTGCCGCTGCTTGCGCTCACGCTTATCTGCGTCTCCGTGTCCACGGTGGTTTTTCTGCACAGCCTGGAAAAGGCCTGCTGCAGCGAGGACTGCTCCCCGGAGCCCGTCACCGAGACGGCCGAGTGCGCCGATTCGGTCTGCGGGATGATTTCCGGCTTTCTATCGTTTCTGCCTGAACAGGCTTTCCCCGTGACCGTCAGCCGCACCGCGAGCCGTTTCGATTGGCAGCTCGTCCTGGCTGCGCCCGACCCTGTTCTGCGTGCCGCCGAATTCCCTCCTGAATTCATCTGATCCTTTCCTGATTCTCTTTTTTTGAGGCCGCCGGTACGCACAGAGTCGCGATCCGGCGATCGTTTCCCATTTTCTTTTCAGGAGTGAATTCATGCGCATTGTTGCGATTTGCGGAATTTTTCTGGTCGGCATGGCTCTCTTTGTCACAGGTTGTGAAAAAAACAGCCCGCCTCTGGGCGTGGGGCAGGTGGTGTCGGACCCCGGCGCTTTCAGCGGATCCATGGATGTCATCGGGATCGCCTATGCCTATTCCAGCTCGGACCCTGGCGTCATGGGCATCATGGACCTGGGCGAATTGAAGTGTGCAAGCCCGGGCTGCACCAAGGCGCTGCTTCCGGTCAGGCTCGGCGACACGCGTCCGGCCATTGGCGATGAGGTCAGGGTTACAGGTGTTATGGTCAAGGACGCCACGGGATACATGTTCAAGGCGGATGCGGTGCAGATCCTGGCGCGGCACAACCTGGAGGCCTTCAAATGACCCCGACAAAACTTGTTTTCAAGAACATCGTCCGTCGTCGGGGGCGGTTCGTTTTCACCCTTCTCGGCATAATCATCGGCATGGCCTCTTTTGTGACCTTCGTGGCGCTGGGCGGAAGCCTCACTGCGCAGATCAACAAGGAGTCCGCCGCCCTGGGCGCGAACCTGGTCGTCACTCCCAAGGGCAGCTGCGCCTTCGAGCAGGTCTCGATCCTGACCGGCGAACAGCTGCCGACCACCATTACCGCCGAAGAGGTCGCGGCCATCCGCGCAATCCCCGGCATGACGGCCATTCCCTTCCTGGCCGAACGTTCGGCCATCCAGAACCGCCCGGTTTCCGTGCTGGGCGTTCCGACCGAGGAGTCACTGCCGTTCAAGGGGTGGCGTATCGCGGACGGACGTTACTTCAACGCTCCAGGCGAACGCGGCGCGTTGCTCGGCGCGGTGGTGGCCGGGCAGTTCGGCCTTGGGCCGGGCGGAGAAGTGGCGATCCGCGGGACGCAGTTGCCGGTGCTCGGGGTGCTCGAAGAGACGGGCGGCAAGGACGACCTGACCGTGTTCCTGCCACTGCCGGTGGCGCAGGCGCTCTACGATCAGCAGGATCGCGTCTCGTACGTGGCGGTGCGGGTGGACCGCCTGGAAGAGGTCGATGCCTATGCGCTGAGGATCAAGGATGTGGTCAGCCTCGGCGTGGTCTCGGACAAGCAGATGCTGGCCTCGGTCCTGTCCATCGTGGGCACGGTCAGCGTGACCCTGCAGCTCATCGCGGCGGTGGCCGTGCTGGCGGCGGCCTTCGGGATCGTCAATACCATGATGACCGCGACCTACGAGCGCAAGCGCGAGATCGGCATCCTGCAGGCGATGGGCGCGACCAGGGGGACGATCTTTCGCCTCTTCCTGCTCGAATCCGGGATCTACGGGCTGCTGGGCGGCATCGGCGGAGCCGCGCTGGGTTTGGTGGCGTCCATGCTCGCGACCCCGCTCATCAGCCAGAACGCGGCCTCGTCCTTCGTCAAGGGTGCGCAGGGCGGGGTTGATCCGCTCATGCTGGCCGGGGCCGTGCTCTTTTCGACGCTCATCGCCATGCTTTCCGGGCTCTATCCCGCATGGCGCGCGTCCAGACTTTCACCGGTGGAGGCCATCAGCTATGAATGATTCAATCATAAAGGCCCAGGGCCTGACCAAGACCTATGGCCAGGGCGCAAGCCTGACCCAGGCCCTGCGCGGCGTGGACCTTGAAATCGCGCGCGGCGGCCTGACCTGCATCGTCGGTCCTTCCGGGCACGGCAAATCGACGCTCATGCATCTGCTCGGGGGGCTGGATCGCCCCGGCAGCGGGCGGGTCGATCTCGACGGACAGGACATGTTCACGCTGGGCGACGGCGAGTTGGCCGCGCTGCGTTCGCGCAAGATCGGGTTCGTGTTCCAGTTCTTCAACCTGCTGCAGAGCCTCACGGCCCTGGAAAATGTGGAAACGGCCCTGATGCTGGGCGCCGTTTCCGAGAGGCGGCAAAAAGAGCGGGCCGAGGAACTGTTGGCGCTGGTCGGGCTTTCGGACAAGATGCATTCCAAGCCGGGGCAGCTTTCCGGCGGGCAGCAGCAGCGCGTTGCCATTGCCAGGGCCCTGGCCAACGACCCGCCGGTGCTGCTCATGGACGAGCCCACGGGTAACCTGGACTCGGCCGCGGAGGCGGAGGTGCTGGGCGTGCTTGAAGATCTCGTCCAAAAGGGCAAGACCATCATCCTTGTCACGCACAGCGCCGACATCGCCGCCCGTGCCGACACCCTGGTGCGGGTGCGCGACGGCGTGATCTGTCATGGATGAGGCTGGGTGACCACCGGGGGCGCAAATCGCCCCCGGTCAAAGGATAATGGGCGGATTTGAATTGCCCGGCAGAGATTTGTGGGAGAGATGTCATTTCGTGGGCTGCCGGATGTTTTTTGGAAGACATGGGTCTTTCTGATTTGTCGGGCTTGCAGGCCTGGGGCAGCCTTGGCAGTATGGAACAAAATATCGGGAAGGACGCATGATTTTCATCTCTCGCATTCTTGTTTTCGTATGCATGGCTGCCTTCGGTGTCATGATTTCCTCGCCGAGCCATGCCTCTGGCGAATACAGGCGCCAGATTTTTATCCAGGCCGAGGAGGCGCTCGGCAAGGGGCAGCGTCAGGATTACCTGGCCCGCAGGACCGAACTGGGCGATTATCCGCTGCTGCCCTATCTGACGCAGCAGGATCTGGAAGGGCGCATGGAGCCCGGCATCGCCGGGGAGGTGCGCGTCTTTCTGCGCGACTACGACGGCACCCCGCCTGCCGATGCGCTGCGCAGGCCATGGCTCGCCCAGCTTGGCAGGAATGGCCAGTGGAACCGCTTTGTCGAGGACTATCGCCCGCAAAACGACGAGAACCTGCAATGCGAATACGGACAGGCCCTGCTGAATACGGGCAGGCGTTCCGAGGCCATGGACCAGGCCAGGTCATTGTGGCTTTCGGGGTCGCCGCGCCCCAAGTCCTGCGATCCCCTTTTCGAGGCCTGGATCAAAAGTGGCGGCCTGACCAGGGATTTGACCTGGCAGCGCATCGAACTGGCCATGCGCAGAGGGCAGACCAGTCTTGCCAAGTACCTGAAGCGTCATCTTGGTCCTGCCGACGCGCAGTGGCTCGACTACTGGCTGCGGGTCGACCGGCAGCCCTCCCTGATTCTGGAGCGTGACTGGTCCTCGGTGACCCACGATCGGATGGATGCAATCCTCGCCCACGGCATGCGCAAGATGATCCGGAATGATGCGACCAGGGCCGCTGCGGACTGGGACGGCCTGCGCCGCAGAAGCGGCCTTGATCGTGCGCGATTTGCGGCCATCGAAAATAATGCGGTCATGTACATGTGCCTGCGTTTTGAGCCCGGCGCACTGGCACGGGTGGAGTCCATGCCGGAAGACCTGCGCAGCGACTCCGTGCGCGAGTGGGCCGTGCGTGCGGCTCTGCGTACGCAGGACTGGCGGGTGGCGCTGCGCATGCTTGAAAGCCTCACCGCAGCCCAGAAAGAGGAGTCCCGTTGGCGATACTGGAAGGGACGCGCCTTGCAGGAGAATGGCCGGGACCTGGAAGCGCGGGAAATTTTTGAAGCACTGGCCGGAGGACAGGATTACTTCGCCATGCTGGCCCTGGGGCATCTGGGTCGGCCGCTGGTGGTGCAGCACGACCCGCTGACTGTTTCGGACGAGGCCGTGCGCCGCGTCGGGAAGCTGCCCGCCCTGCAGCGCGCCGCAGAACTTCATGCCCTTGGGCGCTACGGCCCGGCCCGACGCGAGTGGCAACAGGCCCAGCCTGGCCTCGACGCCATGGAGCTGGCTGCTGCCGCTGCCTGGGCGCACGGGCTTGGCTGGCATGACCGGGCCATTGTGGCCACCGCCGCGGCAGGGCACATGACGGACCTGGAGCTACGTTTTCCCCTGCCGCACAGGGACATCGTTTTTGCCGAGGCCGGCGCCGCGGGCCTCAGCCCGGCCCTGATCTACGGGGTGGCGCGTCAGGAGAGCCTGTTCATGTCTGACGTAGGGTCTTCTGCCGGGGCCCTGGGGCTGATGCAGATCATGCCGCAGACAGGCAGGCGCATCGCGCGCTGGCATGGCGAAAAATTGTCCCATCCCATTTTGCTGCTGCAACCCGAGCGCAACATCCGCTACGGCGCATCCTACCTGCGCAGGCAGCTCGACGACCTGCAAAACAATCCCTTGCTGGCCACCGCCGCCTACAATGCCGGGCAAAGCCGGGTCAAAGGCTGGCTCCCGTCAATCCCCATGCCCGCCGATGTCTGGGTAGAAACCATCCCGTATAATGAAACCAGGAACTACGTGGAAAAGGTGGCCGCCTACACGGCCATCTACGAATCCCGCCTGGGCGTTGCGCTCCGAAACCCTCTGGCGCGGCTGCCCATGGTGTATCCGCGTGGCTGAGATGTGCCGCGGCGTGGTGGCGTAAAGGATTCAGGAGCCTGAAGAAGTCAGCGAAAGATTTGTTTTGAATGATTTGCTTGCGAGGTGTTCCAAGGGATTGTTTATGGAGTTGCCAATTTCTGCTGGCCTGACAACAAGGAGGGGGGCAGGGCGGTTGCTGGCTGGTAAACCAGGCGGGGACCGAACCAATCGGTCCAGTCCCCTCGGGTATTTCTTAATAGGGTGCGCCGATATTGACGGCTGTGTGGATTGTTTCGGAAAAGAACACTGCACGGCCCGCCAGTTCTCCGGCCAGGGCCAGAAGCGGAAGCCAGACGGGGATTGTCCGGTTCTTCCAGAGCACGCCAAGGCAGGCCGCCATCAGCGCGATGTGGGCCCAATACAGCGGAGCGCCGAGCCAGGCCAGGCCTGTCTGACGCATGATTTCAGATCCGGAAAGCCAGGCGCAGGGAACCGTGAGGCGCACGACCAGTCCGACCACGAGGGCCGTCACGAAGATGCGGGCCAGCAATGGCTGGTTGACCGCTGCGGCGAACCAGCTTGCGAATCCGGCGCCCAGGACCACGGCGGAGATGAGGAAGAAGACCGTGGGCAGGGCGTTGTTCACCGCCGGCAGCGCGGGAGGAGCATAGGTCATGCCCGAGGCCAGGAGCGCCAGCAGTCCGGCCAGGACCGATGCCCAGACCAGCACGGGAGAGCCTTTTTCCCGCCCTGTGGCTGCAGCAAAGGCCGCCAGCGCGAAAAAGATTCCCGCTGCGAGCACTTCGCGGCTGAGCCACGCTTTCTCAAGATGCGCAAGGGCGCGGTACGATTCAAGCGGATGGCCGAGATGGAAGAGAGAGGCCGCGATGCCCGCGCCCATGAAGGCCGCGATCAGCGTCCATTCCTTGCGGGCGTTGCCCTCGCCGGGGCCCGCGTGGAGACGTACGGCGTTCATGAGAACCAGACCGATGGCGGCCTGCGAGAGCACCGTGAACAGGACCAGTGGTAATTCCATGGATTGCATGCCTACCTCCTTACCATTGTCGGGACTTTGGGCATGATGAACCGGGTGGAGGAGTTCACCTTGTCGTTTTTCGGAAATCCGGGAGGAAACTGGACATGGTTCCCGGGCTCAAGGGTGGCCAGATCGATGAGTTTCAGCGCGCCTGTTGGGCAGCTTTGCACGCAGGCGGGCAAAAGCCCCGCGTCAAGCCGTTCGTGACAGAAGCTGCATTTCTCCGCGCGTTTCTCGACTGGGTTGTACACCGGCGCGCCGTAAGGGCATGAGCGGATGCAGTTCCCGCAGCCGATGCATTTTTCCTGGTGATGGACGACGACTCCGTCCTCGCGCTTGGTGTAGGCTTCCACCGGGCAGACGTTGAGGCAGGCCGGATTTTCACAGTGGTTGCAGGCCAGCGAGAAGAAGGCCCGCTCCCGATGCGGGTATATTTCCTCATTGAGCGGGTAGACGTGCCGCCACACGACACCTTTTTCCTGATGGTAATAGTTGCGGCAGGCCATGGCACAGGTGAAGCATCCGATGCATTTCTCCGAATCGACCAAAAAGGCATATTGTTTCTTCATTGCATTCACTCCTTAGACCCGTTCCACATTGGCGAACTGGCCATGAATGGCGACGCCAGGCGCTCCGGTCTTGTATGCACCCATGTCTGCGGATTCATCGTCCACCAGGTTCTGGACGTTGAAGTCATTCCCCTTGCCGAACCATGCTTCATAGATGACCAGACATTTTTTGGCGACGTTGCTTGTCAGCTTGACCTTGACCTTGAGCTCTCCAACCTTGTTGAAGACACGCACCATGTCGAGATCCGCAATTTTCTTTTCTCGCGCGTCATCGGGATGCATATAGAGAAACGGTTCCTTGTTGAATTCATGCATCCAGTCGAGATTGATAAACTGAGAATGCAGGCCGAATTTCGTATGCGGCGTCAGCAGCCTGAATTCGTCGTACGGTTTTCGTCCTTCCTTGTATCTTGGCAGGGCATCGTGGCCGTTCTGCTGGCACAGTTCCGAGTGAAACTCGTACTGGCCGGAAGGCGTGCCGAATTTCCTGTCGCTCCAGGAAGCGGAGGACGCCAGCTTTGCCTTGACGGGACCGTTCTTGAGGTCGGTCCAGTGTTTTATGCCCAGGTAGTCGTAAATGCCCTGGTTGAATTCCTTCTCAAGCCACTCCCTGGTATCGATGTCCTGCGGGAATGTGCAGGATCCGGGTGAGAGTTCGTTCATCTTCTTCGAGAGCAGGGCGGCAATCTCGATGTTCGACTTGGTCTCGTACATGGGTTTTATGGCCTGCTCGTTGATGCCCACCCAATAATGCCAATAGGAGGCGTTGACGGTCCACTCCTCGAACAGCGTGGTCACCGGCAGCACGATGTCCGAGTTGTTCACCGTTTCGGTGAAGAACTGTTCCACCGAGACGACCATTTCCAGCGAGTCGAAGGCTTTTTCCAGCTTGGGGCGGTCAAAGTCCTGGGCAAAGGGATTCTTGCACGAAACCCAGAGCATCCTCAAAGCGGGATCCTTGGTGTCCAGGATGGCCTGGGCCGTCTTGTTGATGTTCACGGTGCGGTCCGTGAAGCTGGCGGCCTCGGCCTTGGTGAAGTCGAATTCGCCCTTGGGACCGGTTGCCCCGATGAATCCCCGGGAACCTTCGGGCTGCTTCTGGAGCAGCGCATGGTAGTTGAAGCCCCAAGTCCGCAGGTGACCGTAGCGCGCCCCTCCGCCTTCCTTGCCGACATTTCCGGTCATGGCGACGAGGGCGTCGATGGCGCGGACCGAAGCCCCGCCGTTGGTGTGCCGCTGCATTCCGTAACCGATCCAGATTGTGGCCGGATCGGCGTTTGCAAACTCCTCGGCCACTTCCCTGATCTGGTCGGCGGGGATGCCGCTCACGCCTGCCGCCCACTCCACGGTGACGTTATCGCGCAGGTAGGCGGCGAATTCGTCGAAGCCCTTGGCGTGATTGTTCACGAAATCGCTGTCCACCAGGCCATTGTCCAGGATGTGGCGTGCCATGCCCAGCGCCAGCGCGCCGTCACTTGATGTTTCGGGCTGCCAATAGACATCGGCCTTGGCGGCGGTCTGGGTAAAAACGGGGTCGACGACCACGACCTTGGCCCCGCGCCGCTTGGCCTCGTTGACGTACTTCATGGAGTGCACCGAACACCACGCCGGATTGGCCCCCCAGACGATCACGTACCTGGATTTGACCATGTCCTCGGGATCGTTGCACCACATGTCGCCGAGGTCGTAGTTCTGGGCATCGATGCCGGCCGGCCAGCAGGGAGTGCCCACAAAGCGGGTCGTATAGCCGAGCGAAGACATCATGCCCTCGACGCCGTAGTTGGTGATGCCGAAATTTCCGGAATACTTGGTCAGTCCCATTCCCAGCAGGGAACCGTCCTTTTCCTTGATTTCGAGGATCTTGCCTGCGATGCGGTCCATGGCTTCGTCCCATGTAACGCGGCGCCAATTGCCCGTGCGACGGCCGTCCTGCACCATGGGGTACTTGATCCGGTCCGGGCTGTAGACCCGTCTCGGGTAGGCGTAGCCTTTAACGCACAGGCCGCCCTGGGTGAACGTGGATTCCTGCGCCCCCTCGATGAATTTGACCACCCCGTCCTTGACGTACGTCTTGATGGAACAGGTATCATAGCAGTTTCTGGGGCAGGCGTTCCTGAAGATCTGGAAATCCTGCTCCCTGAACGCCGTTGCGGCCTCGGCCGAATACGGCATCAGCAGCCTTAGAGGGAGCAGCGAGGCCGCTCCGGCCACGGAGATCCCTTTAAGGAATTGACGCCTGCTGAGAGCTCTCGTTTTTTGAGACATGCAATCCTCCTCGCGCGTCGCCAGTCCGGTCATTCCGGGAGCGGCGGCGCAGTTGTGTTGAGTTCCTTGTCGAACCACGCGGCCAGGGCGTCCGCTGCAAGGGCAATGACTCCGCCGGCGGATGCGTGTGTCCTGGTCGCCAGGATGAAGGGCGGAAGCCACCGGGCCAGGTGCTCGCGCACGAACCATGCGTGCAGGGCCTTTGTCTCCGGGGAGGGCGGGGCGTCCGCGCCCAGAGCGCTTTTGAGGACGATCATCGCTTCCAGTTCAAAGGCCAGATGGTCGTCGGGGATGACGCCCTCCTGCGGCACGGTTAGCCCGAGTTGGTGATAAAGCTGCCGGGCTTCCAGGGCTGCTTTGCCCATAACTACCCGGTCGGATTCGCAATACGCGGAGGCATACAACGGGGCGGGGACGGCGGCAGGGCCTACGAACAGGCGGTTGAATTCATACTCGACCGTTGTCCAGTCCGTGTCGGGGGAGATGACGGCATCGACGCTTGCGGCGATGCGCGTGGCAGCATCCCTCAGTTCGACGGCGGTCGAAGCGGAAAAGAAATCGCGCAGGTCTTCGATGCAGGTGATACATGCGTCGGTCATGCTGGCGCACCTCGGTAACGGGGAAAAGGGTTCTTCACATCCTTGTATACCGAATACGTGCATGACGCCATGTTAAACAGGCGGGATTCAGGGTATATGTTGGGTAGCTTTATCTACCCAGTGTGTCTTTCAGCCCCATGGTGTTGAGATGGGCGTAAAGGCTGATGCTCTTGCCGAGCAGGCCGAGCTTGCGGCGAATGTTCTTGCGGTGGGTCTGGATGGTTTCGACGGAGAGGTTCATGAGATCGGCTATGTCCTTGTTGGAGTGGCCGGATTGAATGAACTGGCAGACTTTCATTTCCATCTGGGTGAGCTTGAGGAGCAGGGGCATGCCGCTTGAGTCCCGGGGCAGCAGGCGCGTAAGCTGGTCCTTGACGACGGTGACGTAGCCCTTGCGGATCGCCGGATCGTTTTCCGACTCGATGCGCTCCAGTGCAGGCAAAACAAGGGTGTTGACCTTGGCGGCCAGGTTGCTGGCGTGGTCCTCGTGCTCCTTGCCGACGCTTTTGAGGACGTTGCGCAACGTGATGTTCATCTCCTCGAGCTGAGCTTTTTCCTTGCGCAGCGCCTCGGTCTTTTCGTCGACGATGCGTTCCAGGGTCTGACGCTGCATGGCCTGCGTGGTCATGTTGGTCAGCACGAAGATGTACTGGTCGCTGGCCAGGCTCACGGAGTTGATGGGGTTTATCTGCATCCGGTAGATTGTGGTTTCGTCAATCGGAGCCAACTCGCAGGTGATGCCGACCGGATAGTAGCGCAGCAACTCCTCAACGGAGAAGCCTTCGAGGGAAAGAACCTCCCAGATCGGGCGACCCAGCGTCGATGCCTCACCCATGACCGCCTTTACCGCGGCATTGATGTTGGCCACCGATCCATTGCCGTCCACCACGAACATGAGATCGGAAGTGGCGTTCAGGATGTTCTCGAAGCGGCACTTTTCGAGGGTCAGGAGGCGGTTCATGTCGTCGAGTTTTTTGTCCGAGAACTCGGGGAAGATGCGGATCCAGTCCTGCAGGTACAGGACCTCCAGCGCGTCTCCGTAGATTCGGACAAGCCTGCGTGCCTCGACCTTGCGGTCGTACTGGGCATCCATGCTCTCGATGACGTCCAGCAGGCTGTAGACGAAGGTCTTGAAGCAGCCCAGAAACATGTCGAAGGTGATGCCGCGGGCGCGGTGACGGCGGGACGACTCGATCAGAAAGCGTTCCCAGCCGTTGTCGCGCCGCAGCAGTGAGGAGAATTCGTCAGGGATGACGTCGTGCTCGATGTCTTCGATAATGGGCTGCAGAAACTCCTTCAGGGCGACCATGCAATCCACGCGCTTTGCCGTGGTGTGTTGCAGATACCCGGCAGCTTCCATGCGCAGGGACCAGCGCGCGAGAAAGTAGTCCTGGTGCGCTTCCGTCAGCCCAAGCAGGATCTGATAACATGTGGAGTCCTTTGCGTTCATGAGGCCCTTGTGTTGTTTGCTTGATCTACCCATTGCCTACCCACGGACTTGCCATATTTCTTTTAAGGGGTATCAGCAAGACAGCTTGGACAACGCTCAAAATCCGAGGTGAAGTGATGCGCGGGTTTCATATTTTGCTGCTTATGGCGGCTTTGCTCTTGCCTGGAGCCGTTTTCGCGGCCGATACGCCGCCCAGGGACATAGGGAAGGCAGAAGACGCCCGGCTGACCATTGCCGGAGACCGGGTTGTCGGCGCGCAGCTTGTCGCCACTTTCGAGATGGGCGGTTACGAAGTGCCTGAAGGCATGTACGCATCGATCAATGTCGACGTGGAGAAGCGGCCGCAGGGCGGAAAACCGGACATTCTGACAGGGTATCCCCATACGCGCCTCGTCTTCGACGTGCCGGGCACCTACGAACTCAGATTCAGGCTCAACCAGATCAGCAAGTCCAGCTGCGGCGGAGTGGACGCCGTCCCGCTCCTGGAAACGACGCAGACCCTTGTCATTCTGCCCGCCGAAAGCCGCCAATGAATCGTGCCCTAGTCCGTAATCAAAAAAAAAGCTCCCGGGAAAGGGAGCTTTGGAGCGTCTATGGCAGGAATTTTATATTTCGCCCATGGAGTAGCGCAGCCTGAGTTCGTTCAGGATGGCGTTTTCGTAGTGCATTGACGGCGGTTCTTCATGTTCCGTGGGTTCGAGGTAGCGGTCGAGCATCTGGCTTTCTTCCCAGAAATCAAGCAACTCGTCGTTGCCGAGGATCTTGAGCTGGTCTTCCAGGGTGAAGGGATCCTCGTTGGGAAGGAATCGTGCCATGAACTGCTCCTTGGGAGTGAGTGGTGAACGGTTAGGTACGGATCGACCAATACGCACCCGCTTCAGACCTGTCCACCAAAATGTCCGGCCGTGACGGTACTCTTTGCGGGAAGGCTGTCCGCCTCGTGCGCAAGTGCTTGACCTTGCCCCTCTTTTGGGCAACGTAAAACGATTCGATGCGGACAGGTCACGCGCCTGTCTTCAATATGCCAATGGCTCCAAAGCCGCTCCTTCCCGGGGGCGGCTTTTACCCGTTGCCTTTAACCCGGACCGGTCGCCACGTGATCATCCCTCAAGCCTTGCAGAAGCTCATCGACGGCGCCGAGCGTCAAACCAGAATCTTCAAAAGCGGTCCCGCCTCGCAGATGTCCCTGGCTCAGGCGCTGATCGAAAAGGGGCACAATGTCGTGCTGGTGCTGCCGCCGAGCGCGGATCTGCCCCTGTACGATTCCCTGGCTCGCCTCTTCTCGCCCGCAGACAAAAATCTTTCCTTCTGGGACCGACGCTGGCTGCGCTTTCCCCATTATCCAGTGGAAGAGTCGCGCCGTTCTCCCTGGCCGGAACGCTGGCGGACTCTTTTCGCCCTGGCACGGAAGAAGCGGGGGCGCGGAGTGCTCTTGCCGCTTGAAAACCTGATCCAGAAATGGCCGCATCCGGAACTTTTGCAGCGGGAGCACCTGGAGCTGTCGGAGGGTGAAGAGATATCCCAGGAGGATCTCCTGGAGACGCTGGTCAATTGGGGCTATGCGCGCGTGTCCATGGTCACCGCCGTGGGCGAGACCTCCCTGCGCGGCGACATCATGGACATCTTCTGTCCCGGATACGACCACCCGCTGCGACTGGAGTTTTTCGGCGATACCCTTGAAAGGGTGCGGCTCTTTGAACCCATGTCCCAGCGGTCCCGCGCCGACCTCAAATCCTTGACCATCCTGCCCGTGGCCGGATGCATCGGCGCCGATACCTACAGGGAAGAGGCCCGGAGCATGTTCGACGGATGGCTGCGTCTGGGAGAGATTTCAAAGCCTGTGCGGGCGGAACTTGAAAAGGAGCTGATGCAGGTTCAGCCGCACCTTCCGCCGAGTATGTACTATCCACGGACCGTGGGCCTGGAGGCCTGGCTGCCTGAAGGAAGCATCTTTGTAATGGCCGAGGCCCAGGACTTGCGGACCAAGCTCGACGAGACAAGCTGGGCCTGGCAGAATTTTTTTCGCGACGACGAGCGGCAATGGCCGCGCCACGGCCTGATCCAGACCCCCGGCGATGTGCGCAAGACCTGGGAGGACAACCGGCAGATTCTCTGTGAGAGCCTGGTCATGGGCGTGCGCGAGGACGGGCTGGACCTGCCGGAAGAGGGGGTAAGCTCCTTTGAGGATCTGTTCTGGACTCCGGAAAGCCGCTCCAGGCCATGGCGTGCGCTGATGCAGGAGCTTGCCGTCTGGCGCAAGACCTACGCCCAGACCATCTTCTGTTTCCATACCGAACAGTCCCGCAAGAAATTTCTGCAGCTCGCGGCCCAAGACGACCATGTGCTCAAAACCGAGTACGACGCCACGGGCAGGGGAATCTTCGCGCTGGTAGGCTCCCTCGGGCATGGCATGCGCCTGCCCTGGGCCGAAATTCAGATTCTGCCCGAGTCCGTGCTCCAGCCGGGTGCTCCCAAGGCGCAACGCAGCGCGGGCAAGGCGTTCAAGGGTCTCGATGCTTTCGATGAGCTTGAATGCGGGGACCTTCTGGTCCATCGCGACTACGGCCTGTGCCGCTTTGGCGGCTTGCATCGCATCAAGTTCGGAGATGTCGCCAACGACTATCTTCTGTTGCAGTACGACGGTGAGGATCGGCTCTATCTGCCCGTGGACCGCCTGGGTCAGGTGCAGCGCTACAAGGGGCCGGACGGCGCAGCCCCGGCCCTGGACCGCCTGGGCAGCGCGGCCTGGAGCAAGGCCCGCGAGCGCACCCGCCAGTCCATCGCCAAGATCGCGCGCGATCTGGTCGAGATGTACGCCTTCCGCAAGATCACCAAGGGGTTTCAGTACAATCCCATCTCGGAGCTTTACTGGGAATTCGAAGCCAGCTTCGGGTTTGAGGAGACGCGCGACCAGGAGAAGGCCATCGCCGACGTCCTGGCCGACATGGAGAAGCCCGAGCCCATGGACCGGCTGGTCTGCGGCGATGTGGGCTTCGGCAAGACCGAAGTGGCCCTGCGCGCGGCCTTCAGGGCAGTCCTGGACGGAAAGCAGGTGGCCCTGTTGTGTCCGACCACCGTCCTGGCCGAACAGCATTACCAGACTTTCAGGCAGCGCATGGAGCCGTTCTCCATCACTGTGGGCCTGCTCAGCCGCTTTGTTCCCGCTGCCGCGCAGAAGCGGACCCTGGAAGCCGTGAGGCGCGGGCAGGTGGACGTTCTGATCGGCACCCACCGGATGCTCTCCAAGGATGTGGAATTCTCCAATCTGGCTCTCCTGATTCTCGACGAGGAGCAGCGTTTCGGCGTCAAGCACAAGGAGCGCATCAAGAAGATGCGTTCGACCATCGATGTCCTGACCCTTACCGCCACGCCCATTCCGCGTACCCTGCAACTGTCCCTTTCCGGCATCCGGGGCCTCAGCGTCATTGAAACCCCTCCGCGTGACCGCAAACCCGTGGAGACGTCCCTGCTGGAACGCGATCCGGCCCAGCTCAAGGCGATCCTGGAGCGCGAGCTGGCCCGGGGCGGTCAGGTTTTCTGGGTCTACAACCGGGTGCAGGGCCTGGAGCGGGTGGTGGAGTTCGTGTCCTCCCTGGTCCCCGGGGCCAGGGTGGGCATGGGGCATGGACAGATGAAGGCCCAGGATCTCGAAGAGACCATGCACAAATTCTGGCACGGCGAGCTCGACGTGCTGGTGTGTACGGCCATCATCGAGTCGGGTCTGGATTTTCCCCGCGCCAACACCCTCATCGTCGACCAGGCCCAGCTCTTCGGGCTCGGCCAGCTTTACCAGTTGCGCGGACGGGTGGGGCGCTCCAGCGAGCAGGCCTACGCCTATTTCATCATCCCCGACCTGGACCGCCTGCAGGAGACCTCGCGCAAGCGGCTCAAGATCATCCTCGACATGGATTACCTCGGGGCCGGTTTCAAGGTGGCCATGGAGGACCTGCGTCTGCGCGGGGCCGGGAACATTCTTGGCGAAGCCCAGTCCGGGACCATCGGCAAGGTGGGGCTGGACCTCTTCTTGGAGATGCTCGAAGAAGAGGTCACCAGGCTGCGCGGCGGAAAGGTCGAGACGGAGATCGAGCCCGAGCTCAACCTCGGCTTCCAGGCCCTCATCCCCGAGGAATACGTGGCCGACGGCAAGGAGCGCCTGCATTACTACAAGGCTTTATCCTCCTGCCACGACGAGGGGGCCATCGTCGAGATCGTGGACGACATGCGCGACCGTTTCGGCTCCCTGCCCGAGGCGCTGAAAACCTTTGTGGCCGTGCTCATGATCAAGATCGACACGCGCAGGCTGGGCGCGGTGCGGGTGGATCTGTTCGAGGAAAGGGCGCTTATCCACTGGGACGAAACCCGGCACAACATTGACCTTTCCAAACTCATGGATTGGGTGGGCGAAAATGCCGCCTGTGCCCGGATTCTGCCTCCGGCCAAGCTTGAGCTGCGCCTGTCCGGTGCCTCGCCGACCCTGGCCATGCATGCGCTCAAAGACATGCTGCTGGTGCTCAGGGAGCGGATCAGGCTGTGAAGGCCCGCGCCGGGAGCCTCTCCAAGTTTGAACTGGACTCGGTCAGCGCTGGAGGGTAGTACGTGGGCGCATTGTCTCAACTTCTTCGAGAGCAGCCGAAAGGTTGCCAGAGTGCCTTTGTTGCCGGTCCGGAAAATGATGTGCGGGACATAAGGGCCTGCGCGGTTCCTCAAATAAATAAAATGAGACCTGATTTATGAAAAAATGCAGTGTTTGTGCTGTCTTGGCGTTTTCTCTTTTCTGTGTCCTCGCGGGCCTCGGTCAGGCCGCGCAGATGGTCGATCGCATCGTGGCCGTGGTCAATGGCGAGATCATCACCTACCAGGAATTGCAGCAGCAGATCCGTCTTGTCGTAGGCCAGACCCCTGATCCCGAAACGGCCGAAAAAATTGCTCCCCAGGTCCTCAGCGAAATGATCGATGGCATCATCCTGCGGCAGGAAGCAAAGCGGCTCAAGATCGAGGTCTCCGATTCCGAAGTGGATAATGAGATCCGCCAGTTCAAGGCCCGCCGCCGTCTGAGTGAAGAGGATTTCGAGCGCACCTTGCGTCTTCAGGGCCTGACTCCCGAACAATTCAAGGAGCGCAGCCACGAAGACATCATCAAGCACAAGATGCTCGGCTACATGGTGCGACGCAAGGTCGTGGTCACCCAGGAAGAGATTGACGCCTACAAGGCTCAGAACAGCGCTGAACTGACCACCGAACGCATCGTGGACGTGCAGATGCTCGTGCTCGTGGAAGAGGAGCGCGCCAAATCGGTCTGGCAGTCTTTGAGCGCGGGAGAGGTCAGCCTGGATGAAGCCGTGGCTCGTTATTCCATCGGTCCCAAGGCCGACAACGGCGTCATGAGCGACGTGCGTTGGAGGGAATTGGCCGAGCCATGGCGCGAAGGCCTGCGATCTCTGAGTGTGGGCGAACTGAGCAAGCCTTTTCTGATCGAGGACAAATGGGTCATCCTGAAACTGCTGAACCGTCGGGACGGAGCGCCTCAGGAGCAGGCCGCCATGGATGAAGATGTGCGGGAAGCCATCATGCGACCCAAGCTGGAAGAGCGCTTCAAGGAATACATGGACGGTCTGCGCGGCAAGGCCATCATCCAGAACAAGCTTTAAGTCTGCGATTCGACAAACCATGCATGGAGTTTCCTGAATATGGATTTGATTGAGATCGGAACGGCACTGCGCGAAGGCCGAGAACGAAAAGGGCTGACAGTCGAGGCGGTCGAAGAGAAGACCAAGATAGCCCCTTCCGTCATTGTTGCCCTCGAAGAAGGCAACAGCGCGAGATTTCCTCACGCAGTCTACGCCAGGGGTTTTGTGCGGAGCTACGCCTTGTTGCTGGGTCTGGACGCGCAGGAATTGTGCGCGCATTTCAGTCGTGAATACCCAGTGCCCAAGGATAGCGATCAGGCGGACTCCCATGCGCCCCATATCCACGTCAAGATGCACGATTCGGGCAATGTCGTGACCACCGTGCGCATTGTAGCGATTCTGGGCATTCTGCTCCTCGGGGCCCTGGGATGGTATGTTTTCGACCACTATCGTGGGCGGACTCCCGAAGCTCCCGCTCCGGTGGAAGAAGAGATGAGCCCTGCGGTCCCTCCGGCGGAAGTTCTGCCGTCCGGGTCTCTGCCTGCCCCGATGACCCAGATGCAGGAAGTGGCGGCCACGCCGACGGCACAGGCCGGAGCGGATATGGGCGCCAATGCCACCGCTGAAGACGCACTGAACGCCACCACCGAGGCCTCCGCTTCTGTGGTGGAAGCGGGCGCTCCGGAACCGGCGCAGCCTGCCGCCGTCGAACCGTCCGCCGAAGTGGCTAAGGACGTCCGGCCGGAGCAGCCTGCCGCTCCCGTGACGCCCGTCAGGGAACGCAGCCTGCGCATTGTGGCTCATTCCGCGAGTTGGCTGCAGGCCCGGCCCGACGACAAGATTCTGGATTATTTCCTGCGCAAGGGCGAGTCAGCCACGGTTGCCTTCAGCGAATCCCTGAGCATCAAGTTCGGCAACGCGGGCGGGGTCAAGCTTGAACTCGACGGTCAGCCCTATCCCTTCGAGGGAGCTCTGGGCGAGGTTAAGACCCTGGTCGTGGAATAGGCGCGGCAGACGTGGGACCGGGGACGGAACATGGAATTTTCTGAAAAGGTCCTGGTGCTGCGGGTGGGCACTTTTCGAGAAGCGGACTGCTGGGTCCGTTTTTTTTCTCCCACGCACGGCCTTCTGACCGCCTTCGCCTTTGGCGGACGCCGCAGTCGCAAGCGTTTCTGCGGCTGTCTGGATCAGCTCAGTCAGGTCCATTTTCGCGTCAGCCAGGGGCGGCAGGAGTATTTGTGCCTGCAGGAGGGCACGCTTATCAACGGCTTCGGGGAGCTCAAGCGTGATCTGAAGAAGCTCGGCATGGTCAGCAACTGCGTGCGGTTTTTCGAATCCCTGCCATTTACTCCCGACGGTTATGCCCCGGCCCACGAGCTTTTGCTCGAGACTCTCGAGGCCCTGGACGAGGACCGGCCGGGATCATGGTTCATCCCGCTCATGTTCCGGGCCAAGATGGCCTTCTCCCAGGGCTATCAGCCGGATCTGCAGCGGTGCCGGCAGTGCGGAGGACCGCTCGATGCCCATCACCGCGCCGTTTTCGCCGTGCAGGAAGGCGGGCTTTACTGCCTGCGGTGTCCTTCCGGCGGTGGTGCCAAAATTTCCACTTCCCGCGAAACCTTGAGCCTGCTTTTTGGCCTGGCCCGCTCCGGCCCCAGGGAATGGGCGGACTGGGTGCCTTCGGCCAAGGTGCGGGAAGAGTGCGTCCGTCTGGTGGATGCTTTTGTTCAATGTCATCTTGGCCTGACCTGCGAAGGCAATCGCTTCGTGCGGAGCTAGGCAGAATAGATTCCTTAAGGAGCTTGTGCATGAATTTTCAGGACGTCATTACCAACCTGCAGCGTTTCTGGGCCGATCAGGGCTGTGTGTTGCAGTTTCCATACGACATGGAAGTCGGGGCGGGAACGTTCAACCCGTCCACTTTTTTGCGGGTGCTGGGGCCCGAGCCATGGAAGGTGGCCTATCCCGAATCCACCCGCAGGCCTACGGACGGGCGCTACGGCGAGAACCCGAACCGTCTGCAGCATTATTTCCAGTTCCAGGTCATCCTGAAGCCCTCTCCGGCCAATGTTCTGGAACTTTATCTGGACAGCCTCGGGGTTCTCGGCATCGACAAGCACGTCCATGACATCCGCTTTGTCGAGGACGACTGGGAGAGCCCGACGCTTGGCGCCTGGGGCCTGGGCTGGGAAGTGTGGCTCAACGGCATGGAAGTGACCCAGTTCACCTATTTTCAGCAGGTCGGGGGCATCAATCTTGAGCCTATAAGCTGCGAGATCACCTACGGTGTGGAGCGGCTGTGCATGTATCTGCAGGAAAAGGAGTCAGTCTACGACCTGGCCTGGAACGACCATGTGACGTATGGGCAGGTCTATCATCAGGCCGAGGTGGAGCACTCCAAATACAATTTCGATCACTCCAGCCAGGACATGCTGCTGGGGTTCTTCAATTCCTGCGAGGCCGAGAGCGCCAAGCTGTGCGAAGCCGGATTGCCCTGGCCCGCCTATGATTTCTGCCTGAAATGTTCCCATACCTTCAATCTGCTGGATGCGCGCGGCGCGATCTCCATCACCGAGCGGGCCAAGTATATCGCCCGGGTGCGCGCCCTGGCGTCGAACGTAGCCAGGCTTTACGTGGAGCAGCGCGAGGCCATGGGGCACCCGCTCCTGAAATCCTAACCGTCCCCCTTTTTGAAGGGTTTTTAGATAGGGAGTTTTTATGAGGCATTTTGTTCTTGAAATCGGTGTGGAGGAAATGCCGGCGCGTTTCCTGCCCCTTCTGGACCGGGAACTGGCGGATCGTTTTGTGGCCCATCTGTCCGAGACGGGCCTGGAATACGGCCGCGTCGCCACGGCATCAACCCCGAGGCGGCTGGTGGTCGATATCTCAGGCCTGGCCGACATGCAGAAGACCGAGGAGATAGTGGTATCGGGCCCTCCGGCGCGCATCGCCTTCGACGCCGATGGCAATCCGACCAAGGCCGGACTGGGATTCGCCAAGTCCCAGGACGTGGATTTCGAGCGGATCTACGTGGAAAAGACGGACAAGGGCGAGTATCTGGCCCTGAAGAAAACCGTGGGAGGGCGAACTGCAGTCGAGATCCTGTCCGAAGCCTGCCGGGCGATTCTGCCGAATCTGACTTTTCCCAAGAAAATGCAGTGGATGGGCAAGGAATGCACCTTTGGGCGCCCGGTGCGCTGGATTTTGGCCATGTTGGACAGTGATGTTGTTCCTTTCGACTTTGCCGGCCTCACGGCTTCCAGCCAGACCAGGGGGCACCGGGTCATGGGTCCTGGGCCCTTCGCGGTGTCTCATGCCGACGATTACGCCCGGATTCTTGCCGAAGAGGGCAAGGTCATCCTGGACGCCGCCGACCGCAAGCATGCCATCAAGGCCGAGGGCGACAGGCTTGCCGACGAAGTGGGCGGCAGCGTCGAGTGGTCGCAGTCCCTGCTCGATCAGGTCGCCAATCTGGTCGAGACGCCTCGCGCCATGCTCGGCGGGTTTCATGAAAAATTTCTTGAGCTTCCGGCCGAGGTCCTGCTGACCAGCATGGAGACGCATCAGAAAAGCTTTGGCCTGCGCGGTGCGGACGGAAAGCTGCTGCCGTATTTTTTGACCGCCGCCAACATCGAGTCCCGCGAACCGGCACTTGTGCGCAAGGGCTGGGAGAGGGTGCTTCGCGCCCGCCTGGAGGACGCCCGCTTTTTCTGGGAGGCCGACTGCGCCGCGACCTTCGATCACTGGCTGGACAAGCTGGACAGGGTCATCTTCATCGGGCCTCTGGGCACCATGGGCGAAAAGACCCGCAGGCTTGAAAAGCTCTGTTCCTTCATCGCGTCAAGCGTCGCTCCCGAGCTGCAGGACGCCATGGCCCGCGCGGGACGCCTCTCCAAAGCCGATCTGGTTTCGGAGATGGTTTACGAATTCGATGACCTGCAGGGCAAGATGGGCGGCATCTACGCCCGTCTCAAGGGGGAGAGCGAGGTCGTGGCCCAGGCTCTCTACGATCAGTACCTTCCTGCGGGGCAGGATTCGGATTTGCCTTCAAGCATGGCCGGCGCCATCCTGTCTCTGGCCGACAAGCTCGATAACCTTGCCGGGTGCTTTGGCCTGGGCATGATGCCCACGGGTGCTGCCGACCCGTACGCGCTGCGCCGCAACGCCCTTGGCGCGTGCCGCATCATTCTGGAATTGGGACTCAAGGTCGATATCTCGGTCCTGCTGCGCCAGGCTCAGCAGGGTTATGCCGGAGTAAACTGGAAGTTCGGCGAGGACGAGGCCCTGGAAAAGCTCATGGATTTCTTCGGGCAGCGCCTGCGCGCCTACTGGAACGGCCAGGGTGTTCCGACCCTGGTGCTGGAGGCGGCCATGGCTCCCGGTTTTGCCGACATTCACGATACCTGGCTGCGTGTGAACGCCCTGGCGGAATTCAGCCGCGAAGATGATTTCGAAGCTTCGGTGCTGACCTTCAAACGTGCGGCGAACATCATCCGTAAGCAGGCCGATCAGGATCTTTCGGGCGTGGTGCGCGAGGACCTTCTTGAGGTCGATGCGGAGAAATCGTTTTGGGCCACGCTGCAGGGGATCGAGCCTGTTTGGGTCGAACTGGCGGCGACGGCGGACTATCCGAACATGCTGTCCCGTCTGAGGGTGCTGCGCCCGGCCGTGGACGAATTCTTCGACGGGGTCATGGTCATGTGCGAAGATCCCGGACTGCGTGCCAATCGCTTGAATTTGCTTTATCGACTGGTCAACACCCTGGGGCGCATCGCGGATTTTGGAAAATTCCAAGTCTAGGCTATGAAAGCTTGACAGCGCCCGAACGCTTCAGCTAATGACGCCAGATTGCAGAGGCATCTTGATGCTGATAGAAACACGCGTTTAATTTGAGAAGGAGTTATATTTTGGCCAATCACAAGTCTGCCCTGAAGAGACACCGCCAGAGCCTGAAGGCCCGTGAGCGCAACAGAATGATGAAAACTCGGGTGAAGAATGCCACAAAGGCTTTGCATGCAGCCATCGAGTCCAAAGACACCGAAGCTGTCACAACTGCCCTGAAGAACGTCACCGCCATTCTGGACAAGGCCGCGAGCAAGAAGATTGTACACTGGCGTACAGCAGCCAGAAAGATTTCCAGGCTCTCCGTGGCCTCGAACAAAATCTAGTCACTCTACGCTTTCAATTCAGAAATAAAAGCCCATCATGATGCTGCATGATGGGCTTTTTGTTTTTGGGCGGGCGGATAGGTCTTCTGGGACCCCTGTGGCCTTCGAAAAGTCCATGAATTGACACTGCTGTGCGATCAAGTTATCGATTATCGTTCGATAGGCTTTTTTTTCGTTTTTTTCATCAAAATTTTCGGAGGGTTCCATGAAAGTGGCGAAATGTATCGTTGTGCTTGCAGTGTATCTGCTTGCGAGTGTTCCCGCCTTTGCGGCCGATGCCATCAAGATAGGCGCCATTCTTTCCGTGACCGGTCCGGCGTCCTTTTTGGGCGAGCCCGAAAAAAACACGCTGATCATGCTCCAGGACCAACTCAACGCAGCCGGCGGGGTGAACGGGCAGATGCTCGAAGTCATCGTTTACGACGACGAATCCGACGTCAACAAGTGCGTCATGGCCGCCAAGAAGCTGCTCGATCAGGACCAGGTGGCCGTAGTTATCGGGCCCAGCATTTCTGGCAATACCCTGGCCATTTCCAAGTTTTTTTCTTCCGCCGAGGTTCCGCTGGTTTCTTGCGCAGCCGCAGAGAAGATCGTGCGCCCTGTCGATCCGTGGGTGTTCAATACGCCGCAGCTTGATCGCCACGCCGTGACCAGAATTCTCCTGGACGCCAAGGCCAAGGGGTATTCGCGGCTCGCCATTCTGACCGTCTCCGACGGCTACGGCCAGGCCGGTCGCAACGTCCTGAAGGAACTCATCCCCGCGCAGGGATTCGAGCTTGCCGCCGATGAGGTATACGGGCCCAAGGACACGGACATGACCGCGCAGCTGACCAAGATCAAGGGCTCTGGCGCCGATGCCATCATTTGCTGGGGCACCAATCCCGGCCCGGCAGTGGTTGCGCGCAACCGCGTGCAGCTCGGTCTGACCGTGCCTCTGTACATGAGCCACGGCGTGGCCTCGAACAAGTTCATCGAGCTTGCCGGGGAAGCCGCCGAAGGGCTTGTCCTGCCCGCCGGGCGGTTGGTGGCAGTGGATCAGGTCCCGGCCGATCATCCCCAGAAGGCGGCGCTTGAAGCCTATGTGGCTGGATACACCAAAACCTACGGCACCCAGGTCTCGTCTTTCGGCGGCTATGCCCACGATGCCTTCGCTCTGGTTATGGAAGCCATCTCCAAGGGCGGTTCCGCCAAATCCGCCGATATCCGCGGCAACCTGGAGAAGATTTCAGGCTTTGCGGGTACCTCGGGAGTGTACACCTATTCGCCCGATAACCATAACGGCCTCGACGAGTCCGCGTTCATAATGGTCACCATCGAGAACGGCACCTGGAAGGTCTTGAACTAACAATGTATCAATGCTGATAAGGCCGGTGGAAAAACATATCCGCCGGCTTTTTTAACGTGAGAACATGGATCCATCTAGTCTGCTGCAATATCTGATCACTGGCCTGACGCTGGGCAGCACCTACGGGCTCACCGCCCTCGGTTTCACCATCATCTTCAATACCACGGGCGTCATCAATTTCGCCCAGGGCGAATTCGTCATGCTCGGCGGGATGATGAGCGTCTATTTCATGCACTCCCTGGGTCTTGGCGAGCCCACAGCCGTGGTGTTGGCCGTCCTGGGTGCCACCATGGCCGGAGCTCTGGTTGAACGTCTGGCCATCCGTCCGGTGCGCGACTGTCCGACCATCAACCTGATCATAATCACCATCGGCGTGTCCATTCTCATCCGCGGTCTGGCCATGCTGCTCTGGGGCAAGGACACTCATGTCCTTGAGCCGTTTTCCGGAAATCAGCCGATCATGTTCCTGGGCGCTGCCATCATGCCGCAGGCCATCTGGGTGCTGGTCATAAGCCTTTTCCTGCTCGGGGCCTTGAAGCTTTTTTTTTCCGGGACCATCCACGGCAAGGCCATGCTGGCCTGCTCATACGACTCCAAGGCTGCATCCCTGGTCGGCATCGGCGTGCAGCGCATGGTGCTCCTGTCGTTCATGATTTCCGCCCTGGTCGGTGCCGTCGGCGGCGTGATTCTGGCGCCCATCACCATGACCTCCTACGACGTCGGCATCATGCTCGGTCTCAAAGGGTTCGCGGCCTGTATCCTGGGCGGGCTTGGCAATCCGTTCGGGGCGGCGGCGGGTGGCGTGATACTCGGAGTGCTGGAATCGCTGGGGGCGGGATTCGTGTCCTCGGCCTACAAGGACGCGCTGGCCTTTGTCATTCTGCTGATTCTTCTTTTCGTCAAACCTTCCGGCCTGTTCGGCCTCAAAGATTCCAAAAGGGTGTGAAGTGGCGTATCGAAAGGACATGATCTGGCTGGCGTTTTTTTTCGGGTTGCTGATGCTGGCCCCGACGCTGCTGCCGAACAACTACTATCTGACCATCCTCATTCTTGGATGCCTGCATGCCATGAACGCCGTGGGCCTTTGCCTGCTGGTCGGACATGCCGGACAGATATCCCTGGGACATGCCGGTTTCTATGGTCTTGGGGCATACACCAGCTCCTACCTGAGCACGACCGTGGGCCTGTCGGTCGGTCTGTCCATGCTCTCAGGCGTGGCCCTGACAGTGGTGGTCAGCATCCTGGTGGGGTTGCCGTCGCTGAAGCTCAAAGGACACTATCTGGCCATGGCGACCCTCGGGTTCGGCATCATCCTTTCCATTCTCTTCACCGAAACCGTGGATATAACCGGCGGCCCGTCGGGTTTTGTGGGTATTCCGCGTCTGTCCCTTTTCGGCCTTGAGCTGCGCAAGGATGTGACCCTTTATCGCGCCGTGGCCGTGATGCTGTGCCTGATTGTCTGGCTTGCCTTCAACCTCCTGCACAGCCGCGTCGGCCGGGCCCTGCGCGCGCTGCACACCTCCGAGCGGGCGGCCGAGGCAATGGGGGTGGACATCGCGCGATACAAGCTCCTCGTTTTTGTCCTGTCCGCCGCCTTTTCGGGCATTGCCGGGGTTCTTTACGCACACTACCTGACCTTTATCGCCCCTTCGTCCTTTGGCTTCATGTTTTCCGTAGAGCTTATCGTCATGGTTGTGCTGGGCGGCATGATCAGCGTGCCGGGAGCCATCGTGGGAGCATTTTTTATCACTGTCCTTCCTGAATTCCTGCGTGCCTTCGAGAATATCGAGGTGCTGCTTTTTGGCGGCATCCTGATTCTGTGCATGATGTTTCTGCCTGACGGCATGGCCGGTGGGTGGAACAGGCTGTGGTCCTGGGGCAAGGCCCGGCTTTCGGGGGGTGCTCATGGATAATGCCATTCTCGCCTGTAGCGGAGTAGCGGTGCGTTTCGGGGGTGTGCAGGCCTTGGCCGACATTGCTTTCGAGGCCGAAAAGGGAAAGATCACGGCCATCATCGGACCCAACGGGGCGGGCAAGACCACGCTGCTGAACGCCATTTCGGGCATGGTCACGCCGAGTCACGGGACCATGCTTTTCGATGGACGCGACATCACATCCCTGCAGGCGCACAAGCGGGCTTGGGGCGGGATGGTTCGCACCTTTCAGAACCTTGAAATTTTTTCCAACATGACGGTGCTTGAAAACGTGACCATGGGCTGCCACGGACGGCTGACCGTCCCGGCTTGGCACAGCCTGCTGCGCACGCCCAGATCCCGGCGTCTGGAAGACGAGGTCCGTCGCGAGGCCCTTGAAGCTCTGGAGTTCGTGGGCATGTCCGACCTGGCTTCAGCCACGGCCAAGGATCTGGCTTTCGGCAAACAGCGCCTGCTCGAACTGGCGCGCGCGCTGGCGGCGCGGCCAAAGCTCCTGCTGCTCGACGAGCCTGCGGCCGGGCTCAACATCGCCGAGACACAACTTCTGGCCGACCTGATCATGCGCATTCGCGACACCTACAATCTGTCCGTCATCCTGGTCGAGCATGACATGGAACTCGTGATGCGCATCAGCGACTCCATCCTGGTGCTGTGTTTCGGTCAGACCATCAGCCGCGGCACCCCGGCGCAGGTCCAGAAGGATCCCAGGGTCATCGCCGCGTATCTGGGCGGGGACGAGGACTGATCATGCAGCCCACACTTCTTTCACTCAAGAACATGGATGTTTTCTACGGTCGCATTCACGCCGTGCGCCGGGCAACCCTGCACGTCCGAAAGGGCGAGATCGTGGCTCTCATTGGCGGCAACGGCGCGGGCAAGACCACCATGCTCTGCACCATCTCCGGACTGATCCGGCCAGGGCAGGGCAGCGTCATGTTCGATGACTTCGACCTGGCGCGGCGCAGTCCCGAGCAGATCGTGCGCGCCGGGATCTCGCATGTTCCCGAAGGGCGGCTGGTGTTCAGCCCGCTCTCCGTGGAGGACAACCTGCGGCTCGGCGCCTACACCCGGCCGCGTTTCCGGCAGCGCGCCGGCATTGCCGAGGATCTGGAGACCATGTACTCCATGTTTCCGGTGTTGCGCGAGCGCCGCGCCCAGGCCGCCGGGACCCTGTCCGGCGGTGAACAGCAGATGCTGGCCATCGGCCGGGCGCTCATGGCTCGGCCCAGGCTGCTGCTCCTGGACGAGCCGGGCATGGGTCTGGCCCCGCTGGTGGCCAGGGATATTTTTCGTCACATTGTGGAACTGCGCGATCGGCTGGGTCTGACCGTGCTGCTGGTGGAGCAGAACGCCCGCAGCGCGCTCAAGATTGCCGACCGGGGCTACGTGCTCGAAAACGGACGGGTCATTCTGCAGGGCACGGCCGACGAACTGCTGGCCAACCGAGACGTCCAACGCGCCTACCTGGGCCGCGAGCTGGACACTTGAAAAGGCCCGATTGCTGCGTTGCTGCGGCCAAAACGAGGCCTCACGTATTAAGATACGCTTCGACCTCGTTTTGCCCTTGCGCCTTGCACTCGAACCTTTTCAAGCGTCCAGCGCATGATTCCGAAATTATGGGATTATAGGGGGAGATATGTACTGGCAGAGCGAATATGAATGCATGGAGCGTGGAGAGCTGGAACTCTTGCAGCTGGAGCGCCTGCAGGCCACCCTGAACCGGGTGGCGCGCAACGTGCCGCTGTACCGTAAGCGTTTCGCGGAACTGGGCATCGATCCCTATGACGTACAATCTTTGGAAGATGTGAAGCGGCTGCCTTTCACCACCAAGGAAGATTTGCGGCAAAACTATCCCTACGGCCTTTTTGCCGTTCCCCTGCGCGACGTTGTGCGTATGCAGGCGTCCACGGGCACAACCGGCAAACCCACGGTGGTGGGCTACACTTCCGGCGATGTGCGCCGCTGGTCCGAGCTTGCTGCGCGCATCCTCACGGCAGGCGGGGTGACCAAGGACGATGCCGTGCAGATCGCCTTCAACTATGGCCTGTTTACCGGCGCTTTCGGCGTGCACTCCGGGGCGGAGCTTATCGGCGCGTCGGTCATCCCCAGCTCCGGAGGGGACCCGCGCCGCCAGATTTCCATCATGCAGGACTACCGCACCACGGCCCTCGTATGCACCCCGAGCTACGCCCTGCATCTGGCAGACACCCTGGACGAGATGGGGGTCAACAAGACGGCGCTCAGCCTTCGCTTCGGCCTGTTCGGATCCGAACCCTGGACCGAGGAGACGCGCCGCGAGATCGAAGACCGTCTCGGCATCCTGGCTACGGACAATTACGGCTTGAGCGAGATCACGGGCGTGGCCGGGGAGTGTCTGGAGCGGGCCGGGCTGCACATCAACGAGGATCATTTCCTGGCCGAGATCGTGGACCCGCAGACCGGAGAGGTCCTGCCCGCCGACGCCAAGGGCGAGTTGGTGCTGACCACCCTGACCAAGGAAGCCTTCCCTCTGATCCGTTTTCGCACCGGGGACCTGACCACCCTGATCGACGCCCCCTGCGCCTGCGGGCGGACACTAAAGCGCATGACCCGCATCCCGGGACGCAGCGACGACATGCTCATCATTCATGGCGTCAATGTCTTCCCGTCCCAGATCGAAGCGGTAATCGCCGGTACGGGTCTGATCGATCCGCACTATCAGATCGTTCTCGATCGGGTCGGACACATGGATCTGGCCACCATCAAGCTCGAAGCCCCGGAATCATTCTGCACCGATTCCATCAAGCAGTCCCAGCGCATTCTTGAAAACGTGCGCATCCGCCTGCAGACGGAACTGGGGGTGGCCTTCGAGGTCCGCCTGGTGGAACCGCGGACCATCGAAAGGGGCAGCGGGGACAGGATCGTGGACCGGCGCAAGATGTAGGCTTTTTCTCATCCGCAAACAAAACGCCCCTGGTCGTCTGGCCGGGGGCGTTTTTGCGTGGGGCGAAGGAAAATGGCATGCCGTGCTTGTTCTCAAATTTGCGGATCGTTCCTGCAATGCTGCTCTCGATCAATAGACGCCATCATTGCGCTTGAGGCGCGAATGTCACGCTCATTTCTTGCCCAGCATTTCCCTGAAATACGTGATCGTCCGGGCAAGGCCTTCCCGCAAAGGCGTTCCGGGTTCCCAATTCAAGGACTTTCTGGCCAGGGAAATGTCGGGGCGGCGTTGCCTCGGATCGTCCGAGGGGAGCGGGAGATAAATGAGGGAAGAGCGCGATCCGATCATGTCGATGATCGTCTCGGCCAGTTCGCGAATGGTCATCTCGCTGGGATTGCCGAGATTGATCGGCCCGGTGATTTCGTCCGGGCTGTCCATGAGACGCACAAAAGCCTCGATCAGGTCGTCCACATAGCAGAAAGAGCGGGACTGGTTCCCGTCGCCATAGAGCGTGATGGGTTCGTCACTCAGGGCCTGCACGATGAAGTTGGATACGACCCGGCCATCGTTGGGGTGCATGTGCGGGCCGTATGTGTTGAATATCCGCGCGACCTTGATGCTCAACCTGTGCTGGCGGTGGTAGTCGAAGAAGAGGGTTTCCGCGCAACGCTTGCCCTCGTCGTAGCAGGATCGCAGTCCGATGGGGTTGACGTGGCCCCAGTAGGATTCCTGTTGCGGATGGATTTCCGGGTCGCCGTAGACCTCGCTGGTGGACGCCTGGAAAATCTTGGCCCTGGTCCGTTTGGCCAGACCGAGCATGTTGATGGCGCCGTGTACGCTCGTCTTGGTCGTCTGCACCGGGTCCCGTTGATAGTGGATGGACGATGCGGGACAGGCCAGATTGTATATTTCGTCGACTTCGACATAGAGGGGGAAGGTCACGTCGTGTCGCATCAGTTCAAAACGGGGGTTGCCCACGAGATGGCTGATGTTGTCCTTCGCGCCGCTGTAAAAGTTGTCAACGCACAGCACCTCGCATCCGCCATGCAGCAGGCGTTCGCACAAATTGGAACCCAAAAAACCGGCGCCGCCCGTGACCAAAACTCTTTTCCGATTCGCTATGCGCATCGTTTCTCCGCTGAATATTGCATTATTAACAACTCCTGTTGTGATTCGTGCCAGCAATGAAGTCACTACAATAAGCTGTCATTCCCTTGAAGAAGGGGATCTATGCATTTTTGACTATCTGAGAATAAATAATTTCGCGCTATTGCCCGACATTCGCGCTGTTGCCGGCATGGTCAGATAGGCATCCCGTTTTTTTAAAGGCATCTCCTCTGCGGAACTCCGATTTCATTTTTTCAGGCCCATCAGTTCAAGAATACAGAAAATCGCGAAGCGCGGATTATGCTTGAGATATCTTTTCCAAAGCCTGCGAGGTTCCATGCAGAGGCGGAACAGCCATTCCAGACCCCGGTCCTGCATCCATGAAGGAGCCTGCGTGGTCGCACTGGCATGGAAGTCAAAGGCCGCGCCAACTCCGAGCATTACGCTTTGCACTCGTCCCTTGTGCTTGTGCATCCACAGCTCCTGCTTTGGACACCCCAGACCGACAAAGAGAATGCGCGCACCGGAGGCGTTGATCTTTCTCACAGCCGCATCGTCTTCCTCCTGCGTCGGTTCCCGAAAGGGCGGGCTATGAGAATAGACGACACAGAGTCCGGGAAATTCGCGCTGCACGTTTTTAACCAACGCGACCAGCACGTTAGAGGATGCTCCATAAAAGCCCACCGGCACCCCCTGTTTGGCGGCGTCTTCGAGCACCCGCAGCATCAGCGTCGGTCCGTATACACGGTCTTTGAGGCCATGCCCCATCCGTCGTAAAACCCAAACCAGCGGCATGCCATCCGGCGCGACCAGATCAGCCCCATTGACCGCATCCCTGTATGCAGGATCATCGTAAGCCTCCATGACTACATGCACATTGGCCAGACACACGCTCCGACTCTCCCCCCGCCCGGTCCACGCGAGGATTGCGGCGGTGGCGTCGTGGTAGGTGGTGGGGTGGATGTTGGTGGCGAGGATGGGGGGCATTGCGTGATACGTGATGCGTTATGCGTTAGGAGTGGGACTCTGATTGCTTTTTAGGTGTCGTATCATACCTAAAAGCATCATGCGGACACGTTCAATATTATTCTCAAGGCTTGTGCTGGCGGTGTATCCTAGGTCTTGAGATATGATCCACTGCGTTTCCAGTTCAGCCAAAGAGCCAAGTGCAATGTATAGAAAATGACAGAATTCTTTGCTGCCTTTTCTGGCTGCTCCTTCTGCAATGTTGCTGGGAACAGAAGCAGCAGCCCGTCTTATTTGCGCGGTCAAGCCATAAATTTCCTCTTTGGGAAAATTGGCTGACGCCAAATATGTCTGCTTGGCCAATTGCATGGCGAATTTCCATAAATCAAGATCCTTATGAGAACGCAATTTGCTCATCAATACTCCCCTCCACCCCTCTCAGTCACGCATTACGCATCACGCGTTACGCATTACGTTGTTATAAATCCCCATCAAAATCTCATAATTCCTCTCCGCCGTGTACTTCAATTCATACTCCCGTCTGGCCTCTTTACGCATTTGAGCAAGTTCCTCCGGGTGCGAGAGAAGCCAGTCAACTTTTGCAGCCAAATCATATGAATCACCGGGGTGGAAGTGGAGGCCGGTGCGGCCGTTGTCGGTGATTTCGCCAATGGCTCCGATATTGGCAGCCAGCACCGGCGTACCTGCGGCAAAGGCTTCCATGGCCACACGTCCGAATGTTTCGTAGCAGGTTGACGGAAAGATCAGAAAGGCCGCTTCCGACATCAGGATAGATACATCTTCAGGATTCTTGGCGCCCAGATATTCCACGTTCGATGAATTATTTGCCGCTCGCTCCACCTCGGCCCGCAACGGCCCATCCCCGACTATCTTCAGAGACACTCGCTGTCCTTGAAGACCCCAGGCCGCCAGGAGTAGAGCTATTCCTTTTTCTGCCGAGAGCCGTCCCACGAAGAGGGCGTATCCTCCTCGTCCGTCCCCGGGGCCCGCATCGTTGTGGATGAAATTGGGCTTCACGACTACTTTCTCCGAGGGAATGCCCGCCTTCAGGAATTTTTGACGCGCAAATTCGGTAAGAGCGATGTAGGAGTCAACGAGATGCCAGCTGCCCACACTTCGATGTAGAGTGAGCATTCCCGCAACGACAGTGCTTGCGGGCCGACTATTCCGGTAGCAACCGTGAAGCGCCCCCTGCCAAGGAAGGTGCTCCAGACATGCTTCACATGGACGGCCGTTACGGAAGAATAGGCCATTCACACAGAGGAGACGGTAGTTGCGTAGCGACATAATAACCGGCACATTTTCGGCCTTGGCGGCGTGAATGACTCCAGGGGATGCAAGGGGAAATGTGTTGTTTATGTGCATAACACGAGGGCGGAGTTTTCGAATTGACGCTCGTGTCCGGCGATAGGCCTCCTGGTTCCAAAGCGTGGTCCAGGCTTGCCGCCAGGGTGACATGTTGTTCATGTCCTGATTTTGAAAGATCAGATTATGTACCGCATGGCCCTGTTCGCGGAGAAGAGTCGCTTCTGAAAAGAAGCTTTGGTCCTCACCTCCGGGCTGTTGGTAGTGGGTATGGAGGATGAGAATTCTCATTTCAGTCTGCGAAATGAACTCGCATTTGCTGGTCGCGCAACCCGATTTAAACGAACTGGGCAGAGTGCGGGCGCAACTTTCACTATGGGTCGCTGGCTGATCAAGCCCATTGCCAAACCAGTCATCGACCAGAACCAGATTCCTCCCATTGGACCTTCGAGGTATACATCAAAAGTTGCGTTGACCAGGGCGGCCCCAAGAAAGGTCAAAGCCCAGACGCATACGCCAGCTGTGAGCTCTTCGCCGAGTTCTTTCCACTGTTTGTAACGTTTCCAAAGTCTGGCTAGGAGGGTCAGCAGGAATAATATCCAGAGACTAAAGCCTGGCACTCCCATACGAGCGAGTATGGTCAGGTGACCATTGTGCGGGCTGCGTAGCGACTTGTCGGCCGTAACCTGGAATCCATCGTCATCGGCGAGGTTAATTCCAAATCCTTTGCCAGTCCAAAAATAATCCCCTTCAAAAGTGTACGTGATGATGGAGTTCCACCATTCCAGACGCCAATGTTTGGTTCCGGTTCCGCCGTAATTATCTAAATCTGAGAATATGCTTTGAATGTTTGTATACATTTGGTCGACGCTGATCTCGCGATCTCCGCGCTTATATTCTGGAAGAATATCGAATGCAGAGCCGAACGCAGTTAGTAGAACGAACAGGCCAATAACAAGTCCTGATGCAGCAACTCGTTGGAATCGGGCGCAGTAGCATGCAAAAGAATTTGCAATAAGCAGGGCTAGAAATCCGCCGCGATTGATGGACGCAGCTACAAGGAAGCTGATGAGCCAGCAGGGCAGTGTTATCCATGTTGGCAGCATGAGCTTGGCGTTGGACATTGCAGGAGTTATGACAAGGATAAATGCCAGGATACCAGCGAGCTGTACGCCGACATCTCCTCCTTTGAAAACAATGATTGGTACCCCTCCTTCCGGCCCCCATGGCCATCGCAGAAGCATGTCACCCATCGTAATGTAAATTATAAAAGCAACCGGAATCCATGCGACAAACCATTTCATGGCCTTGCCGTAACAAGAGGTGATGGCATGTAGCGGCAATCCCTGGCGAACCAGATGGGCGACCGCCAAGGCAATCACCCCCCACGACCAGATCACACTGTCACGAATTGCGTCGATTCCATAAGTTTCAACAAAGGGGAAAGTCCGGACTGCTCCACAAATTATTAATAATAAAAGGAGAGCGACTGTAGGGTCCGTGATAAGCTGCAAACAGCGTGGACGCAAAATTAAGACAAGAAATGCCGTTACTAAAATAATGCTGTCTATATAAAACGGAGTAATGCCAATGTAGGCGAATCCCTTGTTAAGATATGCGTAGCCAATGAGTGTAAAGCATAATGAACCTAAAAAAAATTTTTCTATTATTTTCATTTAATTATTTTAAAATTTTTGTTTTTTTGGTAATTAATTTTTGTAGTTACCATATTTTTATTTCACTTCCGACTTTGTAAGAAAAGTAAAGAGCAGAAAGTGCATTGACAAATAATAGTGTCATGGCGGAACCACCAAGACTATAAACCCACACTAACGGGAGCCCAACAAGGAATGTGAACACAACCAGCAGTCCATAGATCTGCGCCACGATCTTTGGCCTCTCAATTGCTCGAAGCAAGGAACTCATGACCGCGACTACCGCAGCCGAAACTGGAGCGAAGCCGAGCCAGATGATCCAGGTTGGATCTTCCAGATACTTACCTCCATACATCCACTCCATGAGCTTTGATCCCAAGGCGATAAGGAGGAGCCAATACGAGAGCGCGAAAGTTGTAAGTACTGCAAGGCTGGCCAAGGCAAATCGTCTGAGTTTGCCCGCACTCAAAGCTCGTATCATTCCTGGCACCAGAAGTTGCCCCAGTGCGCCGTTGAAATGCAGGATGGGCATGAGCAGGTTCATGAGCGCCTTGAATCGTGCAGCAGCCTCAAGGCCATGATAGGCGGGCAGGATCAGATAATAGATGTTCCCTGGTACCCAAGAAAAAAGTCCCGCGAGCAAAGCCCATCTTCCGTAGTTCCAGTGCAGACTGCGCACCTCGTTTTCGTTTGCGATTAGGTCCAAGTCGTCTTTTATGCGCCACCGGATAATCTCAGCCGAAAGAAGTCCGGCTACGGCCATTGCCAGAAAGGCGGTGGTCGCATTCAACATGCTGGCGCGCAAAAGGATGATGGTAAGGCCCAGGTAGAGGAGAAGGTAAAGCCCGCCGCCCAACGCCGCTAGGCGTGGCTCTAGGAGTACGTAGGCGCCCCGGCGCACGAGCCACAGGTAGAACACTGTGGGAGCAGCGAAGGAGAGTCCCAGGAAACTCAGCGCTATTTCCTGTTCGCCAAAGGTCCAAAAACCCAGAGTCAGCAGAAGAAAGACAAGAGCCGTAAGCGCCCCGAAGCACCAGTGAGAGCGAAAAAGTATTCGTTGGTAGGCCGCGAAGGACTTTCTGAAACGCCCGGAGCCGAAGACCAGCATGGGCTCTGTCCAAAGGCCGGCATGCATGGCGCCGAGCAACAGAAAAACCGCATAGGTCAGGGAAAAGGCTCCATAGGCTGCCGGTTCCAGCCATCGGGCCAGAAGGATGCTCGCCAGGAAGTTGGTACCGGCGAAGAGGGCCTGGTCGGTTACGGCCCAAAAGCCTTTGCCGACCCAGTTTCTCAGGGCAGCGCATGAAATGTGGTATTGTGAAAGGGATTTTAGCAAAATTGATTTTGGACCGACGTGTGGTTGTAGTGTGATAATAAACAAGGGGATTAGTATGCGTTCGGGTTCGCGAAGCCTCGGCGGATCGTCATCCACAGGATCCACATGTCAAAGGTCAGGGTCCAGTTTTCGATGTAGTGGAAGTCGTGGCGTATGCGCTGTTCCATCTTCTCGATCGTGTCCGTCTCTCCGCGCCAGCCGTTGACCTGGGCCCAGCCCGTAATTCCGGGCTTGATTTTGAGGCGCCATATGTAGCCGGGCAGAAGTCTGCGGAAGCTTTCGTCCTGCGCCACGGGGTGCGGCCTGGGGCCGACCAGGCTCATGTTGCCCGCCAGTACGTTGAAAAGTTGCGGCAGTTCGTCCAGGGAAGTGCGGCGCAGCAATGCCCCGAAGGGAGTCACGCGGCAGTCGTTCCTGGTCGCCTGTCGATAGTTGTGACCATTCTCCGTCACATTCATGGTTCTGAATTTCCAGACCAGGATTTCTTTCCCGTCCATTCCGTAGCGCCACTGCCGGAAAAAAACCGGTCCGGGCGAGGTCAGTTTGATGCCCAGGGCGATGAGCATCATCAGCGGACTGGCGATGATCAGGGCCATGGTTCCGAGAATCAGGTCTTCGGCGCGTTTGAGAATTTCCTTGCGTTTCGACATGGGCGAAGCGGAAAGGGCGATGACCGGTGTCCCACAGGCCTGGAAGGCACTCAGGTTCATGAGTTGAAATGTGAATATGTCAGGGATGATGTAGAGATTGGCCGGACTGTTGAGGTATTGTTCGAGAATGTGTTGCAGGCGCTTTTCCGCGCGCAGGGGCAGGGTGATGAAAACCATGGGAACGAGGCGATCATTGGTGAAATGAACCGCCTCGTCGCAAGGGTCGATGATGGGTACGCCTTCACATGTGCCGCCAATTTTGGCCGGGTCGTCATCGAATGCGGCCACGGGTTTGAGTCCGAGCTCCGGAAACGCATTCACGGTGGATATCCATTGCCTGGCCAGGGTGCCTGCGCCGATGAGAACGGCCTTGCGCTGATTGCGGCCTTGACGGCGATGCGCACGGAGAAAGGCGCGGATGCCCCAGCGCGAGCCAACGAGCATGGCCGATCCGACAACGACCCAGAGTCCGATCTGCACCCGCGAGAAGACGGCCGTGTATTTGATTGCCCAGGATATGAGCGTCAGGCAGAAAAAGGTCAGAATCCAAGCGCCGAGAACGCGGCGGGCCTCGATGATGAAGGGACGCAGGCGCAGTTCTCCGTAGGCGCCGGTCAGTTCCGCTGCGAAGGAATACACGATGGCGCCGAGCAGGGCGCTGACGGTCAGGGCGGCAGGATCTCCTGCGGGATGAACAAGGTGGGACAAGAGCATGGCTGCGATAATCGCCAGAAGCTCGGCGATGCGGGTAAGCGTAGATACTCTTGAAAAGAAAATCACGTTTCAAAGCCCTTGATATTGTTTTTCAAACCATGCATGAGCAAAATCTGTCACGTTATAAATACACGAAACTGAAGAGAAACTTGTAGTCATGAATATGCCCTGTGCGATAAAATTATTTTTCATGCATCAATGCCGAAATGCGGTATTGAGGCAGAAGTTATGATTGATATCCATTGCCACTTGCTTCCAGGAATGGACGACGGACCTGCCAGCATGGACGAATCCCTGGCCATGGTGCGTCTGGCTTTGGCAGATGGAATCCAGGGGGCGATCTGCACTCCGCACTGGCATCCGATGTTCTGGCAAAATGAGCGATTCGCCATTACCGAGGCCGTGGAATCGCTCCGTTTGCGGTTGCAGGCCGAGGCAATTACTTTTGATGTCTGGCCCGGTAGCGAACTCAGCCTGGACGCGGACCTGGAAGCCGGGATCGAGGGCGGACGTCTGGGAACCCTGAACGGCGGGTCCTGGGTGTTGCTTGAACTGCCCGGCGCTTATCCCCCGTCCGGAATCGATGAATTCCTTCTGAATTTACTTCGATCTGGTCACCGAATCGTCTTGGCTCATCCCGAGCGCTATTCGTTTGTGCAGCGCGATCCTGCCCGATTGCACGCCTGGGTCGAGATGGGGCTGGCCGTACAGATCACGGCGGCAAGCCTGCTCGGCAGGCTGGGGCCGAAAATAGCCAGTCTCTGCCATGTCCTGCTTGAACACCGGTTGGTGCATTTTCTAGCCAGCGATGGCCATGGTGTCGGTAACCGTCGTCCCCTGCTGCGGGATGCATGCACGCGCGCAGGTGAAATTGCGGGGGTTGATGACGCCGTGCGCTTGACCGAATTGCACCCGCAGGCAGTCATCGGTGACGATCCCTTGCCCCTGGTCGACTTTGCGCCCTTGCCCCTGCCTACAAAGCGCCCCTGGTTTAAGTTCTGGTGAGAACCCGCACTGTGGCGCGCACCGTGTTGATCTGAAATTTCCGGAAGTAATCGGAAGATTCCGCCATCAGGCCCCGCGAACAACATTTCAGCCTTCTCATTTTGGGCTGGTTTCGCTACCGCCCCCGCCTCCACCACCGCCCCCGCCAGCCAGAGCCATGCCTGTGGCGGCCAGGATGCCCAGTGCGCCTGCGCCGACAGCCAACCCCGTCCCGCTGAATTCGGCCCCGGAACCACCGGATCCTGAAGCCAGGGTCACCGTGCCGGTTCCTGCCGGAGTGTGTGTGGGCAGGAAGATGGCGTTGCCTGCATGAACCACCTTTTGTCCGTCTATCGCCACGAGTTTGAGGGAACCCTTGGTCATGTCCAGGATTGCTTTGTCATTTTGGGTGTCTATCAGCAGGCTGCCCCTGAAGACCTCGTCTGAGCTGGCCGGAACCAGATAGGTATTGCTGTCCTCGGGATCTTGATATGGAGTCTTGAATGCCAGGGGTTTGGCGTCGGCGTTTAGAGAAAAGTCCAGTCTGCCTTCATTGATGGTTACAAGAAAGCGAGTGCTTCCCTCTTCCAAGGCAAACACCGTCTGGTCGGCGCCGACAAGTTGCAGTCCGTCAGCTTCAACGACGCATTCTCCCGTGCATGCCAGAAGCATTCCCGAGGGCGCGGGAATTTCCTTGTCAACGACAAGGCCGGTAGCCAGCAGAGTCACCGAATTTTGAGGTATCAATCTGGGTGTGGAACCTGCGCTGACCTGAAGAGGAGGGCAAATCAACATGGCCGCAACGAAAAACGTCAAAGTCTTTTTAATGATCATGGTACCTGCTCTGTTTGTGGTGTCTGATTGAATCACTAATGTTCGATTATCGTACGGGTGGAGTGTAGCCGAAACCAAAAATACCAGTACCAAGCGAGAGGCGCAGCCCTTGAAAGAATGCGCTGGATGCACTGGATTCCACATATATGATATCCCTGTCCTGAACTTTAAGCATGTGCGCCTTTTGCGACTGCATGTCTTCAAGGGACATTCTGGCTACCTCTCTTCTGCCTTTGCCTAGATAACGGACGAGTTTGATGTCCTTTGCATCGGCGAAGGACTGTAAACCGCCTGCTGCTACAATAGCCTCCTGGACGGACATCTCCTGGTTAAGGGGATATGCTCCGGCCTTGCGGACGGCTCCGTCTACATAGACTGAGCCCGCTTCCGGCACATAGACCATGTCGCCACCCTTGATGCCCACATTGAGATCTTCACACCCGACTTTGGTCATCTGGTCGAGATCGATGATCAGCGAGATGGTGTCTTCGCCGTTGTCGGCCTTGCGGCGGATCTGCACGGTTCGTCCCGCCCGGTCGCTCAGACCTTCGGCCATGGCGAGAACGTCCATGAGACTCATGCTTGCGTAAAAATCATATGATCCCGGCTTTTTGAGCGCTCCCATCATGGTGATTTTCGAGCCGAATTGTTCCTTGACGAAAATGGTGACGTGCGGGTCCTGGAGATATTGTTCCCGAAAGAGGCGTTCGACATGTTGCTCGGCCTTGCCGACGGAGAGTCCTGCGACGGCTACTGTGCCGATGAGCGGCAAGGTTACGTCGCCGCGTGCGCTGACTCGCGTCTCGGTGTTCAGGTCGGGAGCTTCAAAGATGTTGATACGGATGAGATCTCCACCCCCAATGACGTAGTCTTCGTATTTGAGAGGAGTTGTGAATGCTTCGCTGAATTTTCCGTTCAGTTCGGCCACCTCCAGCGCGTTGTATTCCGTCGCGGCAATGGTGGCCAATTGGTCGAGTTCTACTGTGGCCGCCGGACCCCTTGCCCCGCAAGCGAAGCACAGGCCTAAGGTCGCTATGGACAAGATGCGCGATGCTGTCGCCATTTTTTCGGCCCAGCTGGATGCGTTCAAGAGGTTCAAAAATTTTATCATTTCATGATCCGATGTATTAGTTGAATGGCTCGAGATTGCGGCGGTGTCGCCGACGCCTGCCGCCTGAGTTGGAGAAGTGACTTGTGTGTTGCTCCGAATCGTGAATGAAGTATTTTCCGATACACATAAATAAGTAATCATAAGAATTTTTGATTCTTTGTATGTAAGTATTATTTATGAATTGGTTGTTGTTAATTCTTATGGTTGCTGATTGTAATTTATAAATGAAAGTTGCAAAAAACAAATTTTCTTTGCTGCAGCTAGGCAAGGCGTTTTTTGTTTGGTCTTAACAGGTTCGTGTCTGAAAGGATTGTATACATGGATGAAAAATACGCTCGCAGGCTCTTTTCCCCAGGTTTGTCGTCATTGATGACTTCATTGCATCCCGAATATGCTCTGCCGCACTCGACGGAGTCCTCAGGTTTGCAGGCGGAAGACGAGTTTGATCTGCGGGGCTGTATCGAGGTGCTCGTCAGGCGCAAGTGGCTTATTTGCGGCGTGCTGTTTGCGGTTTTTGTCTCCACGCTCATTGTCACCCTGGCCATGACCCCGATTTACAAAGCCACGGGAAAGCTTGAATTTTCCCTGCAGCCGCCCAAGGTCACCAAATTCGAGGACATGGTCGTTCCCCAGACCCAGACCAAGGAATTCATGAACACCCAGACCAGACTGCTGGCCTCGGATTCGCTGGCCTGGCGGGTGATCGAGACCCTTGACCTGATCCGAAACCCTCATTTCAACACGGAGTACGATGTCGATACAACGGTCCCTGATGAGGGGGGGAGCGATCTGCCCGGCGACATTGGGCAAGGTTCGGGACGGGGAGTTGAAAGCCTGGAGGATCGTGCCCGGAAGGCGGAGGTGCAGCAGCGGCTGCTCAAGGAATTTTCGGAAAATCTTGAGCTCAAGGCGGAACGGGACACCACCATCCTCAACCTAGCCTTTTCCTCCTCCGATCCGGCTCTGGCCCAGGATGTGGTCAATACGCTCATCGGTTCCTTCATCGCCTGGCAGATGGACAAGAAAGTCGCTGCCGCAGGCCATGCCAACGAGCAGCTGCACAAACAGGTCGAGGTGGCGCGGATCCGTCTGGAAAAGTCCGAGTCTGAACTCAACGCTTTTGCCCAGAAGGCTGGGATTGTATCCCTCGATAGCCGCATGAACCTCGTCTACAAGCAGCTGGAGGAGATCAATGCCGCCCTTGCGCATGCCCACGCCCAGCGCCTGACCAGGGAAGCCCTGGACGCACAGGCGCGTGAAGTCGGCGTCTCGGCCCTGTCAATGGTCATCGACAACCAGCTTATCCAGGAACTGCGGCGACAGTACGTTCAACTTGTGTCCGAATACGAGGACAAGCTCGTAGTCTTCAAACCTGACTATCCGGAAGCCAGGCGGCTCAAGGCCCGTCTGGACGATGTCGCGTCAAGGATCGCTCTCGAGGAGGACAGGATTCTCGGAGGTATCCGCAACGACTATCTCGTGTCGCTCAGAAACGAGGAATCCCTGCGCGAGCAGGCCGAGCAGGCCAAAATCAGAGCCCTGGAACTCAATGATCGGGCCACGCAGTACACGATTCTTCAGCGCGAAGTGGACACGAACAGGGACATACATCAGTCCCTGCTGCAGCGCGGCAAGGAGATCGACGCCACGGTGGGCACGGACATAAGCAACATTCAGGTGGTGGATCATGCCCTCCTGCCGGTGAAAGCGGACAGGCCGCGCATCATGCTCAACCTGTTGCTGAGCATCGGGATTGGCTTGCTGTTGGGCATAGCCGCCGCTTTCATGCTTGAGTTCCTCGATAACACCGTCAAAAGCATCGACGAAATAACAGACCGCTTCAGCATAGGCATTCTGGGCGTGATCCCTGAGGCCGAGGAGCAGTTCCGTGACAAGCTCGACCGGCTGGTGGATTCCGATCCCCGCGCGGGATTTTCTGAAGCCATCCGTACCGCCCGGGTTTCCATCCAGCTGTCCACTGCCGCCGAGGGCGGCACGAGGACCCTGCTCATCACCAGCACTGCGGAAGGGGAAGGCAAGTCGACCATCGCGGTGAACATGGCCCTGGCCTTTGCCGCCGCAGGCGAGAGGGTGCTCCTGATCGACGCGGACCTGCGGCGACCCAGGTTGCACAAGGTTTTTGACCTGAATGCGCAAGAAGTGGGGGGGCTAAGCGAACTGCTCATCGCCAGCAAGAGTCTGGCCGATGTTGTTCGCGCTACCGGTATTGAGAACCTTTCTTTCATTCCAGCTGGACCGGTGCCTCCCAACCCCGCCGAACTCCTGGCCTCGGAACGAATGCGTCTGACTCTGGCTCAATTGGGTGCGGATTTCGACCGCATCATCATCGACGGTCCGCCATCCGTTGGTTTTGCCGACGTACTGGTGCTCAGCAGCCTGGTCAGCGGGGTCATTCTGGTGAGCACCCTCGGCAGGACCCACAGGCACGCGTTGCGTCTCTTCCGCCGTTCCCTGAACGATATCGACGCCCGCCTGCTGGGGGGCATGGTCAACCGCTTCAATGTCCAGCATCGTTTCAGCGATCATTATTCCAAATATTACAAGTATTACTACCATCCTTATTCCTATGGCGACGGCAGGTCCGAGCCTGCCCGGTAAAGCGGACGCTGAACTCTGGAACGTATGCGTGTGTTTCATTTCCGGGAAGATGGCCGCAGTCGAAGTGGTGTCGGCACGTTTGGACGTCTGATGCGGACAACGGATAAACCATGCCCGTGAAAAGTAATCGGAGAATGTTGCGCTATCTCTGCGCAGGCTTGGGAGTCCTGCTCGGCGTAATGTTGTTGGTCTCGGCGTATTGTTCGTCCCGCTTTGCAGCCCGGGATCTGGAATTCGTGCAGGGCAGCCCACTTATGGAGCCCTGGGCTCGAACCTGGCTCTGGCGCGGGGACAGGGCGCGGTATCAGGAACTGGATACCGCACGCGCCGTGGAGGCGTACTGGCGCGGGGTCGGGCGCAACCCTCTCCTGTTTGACGGCTGGTTTGCCCTGGCTCGCCTGGAAGGGCAGCGGGAGGGGGAATCTGCGGATGCACTGCATGATTTTATCATCGCACACGCCCCTGTCTCTGTCACATGGCGTTGGCAACAGCTGCTGTTGGCCGCGGCGCGAAGGGACGAGGCCCGGTTTGCGCAGGCCTTCAATGATGTATTGTACCGCCTTTCCAAATACAGGCAGGAGGCCGTGGAGGTCGCTCTTGGATTTTGGGCCGAGTGGCCCGTCATTCTCAAGCATACGGACTGTAAGAACAGGTCGGCTCTACTGAAGGAGTGCATGGCGCGGGGGGTGGTCGATGCATGCGTCGGGCTGTATCCGCTTCTGGAGGATGGCTGCGACGCAGTACCTGACCGCGAGCGGGAAGCCAAATTCATTGAGTTTCTTCTCCGCCACAGGAGGTGGGGCGAAGCTGCCCTTGTTGGGCGACGCGGCAGTCTGTTCCAGGATGGGCCCGTCACCAATGGACGCTTCGATTCCCCTCTGTCCGGAGCGGCTTTCGGTTGGCGTCTGACTGCAATCCGGGGCGTGGAAGCCCGTCGTGAACCTAGCTGCGTGGCGGGTGATGCGACAGGGCAGGTCATGCGTTTTCATTTTCCCGGCACCGCCAATCTGCGCTACGAGCATTTCCGGCAGTACGTGCCGCTGCGGCCGGGAACTACCTGTGAGCTGCGTTTCAATTGGAAGGCGCGTGGGCTTACCACTGACCAGGGAATGTATGTGGATGTGCGGGGTCTGGACTGCGACGGACTGTCCGCACGAAGCCCTGCGATCACCGGCAGTCGGGACTGGAACGAGGAGAGGCTGGCCTTTGATGTCCCTGAGGGATGTCAGCTGGCCAGGATAGCGCTCAGAAGAGACCAGAGCCTGAGATTCGACGGCAAAATCGCGGGAGATGTTTGGCTCGATGACGTGGAATTGGTTGAAAGGCAGGGGCACTGAAGGAATGAGGTCGACTCTTTTTGAGGCCGGGGTAAATCATGAGCGCACAGGTTGGCGCGAGCCGGATTGGTCTGGCGCGGCTCTGGGCCTGAACTGAAAGATATTCTGTCCGCACCGCGCCGCAGTTGCCCAGAGTCCGCACATAAACCGCTTCCATCGTCAGCTGACTGCCTTGAAAAATCGAAATTCGCAGGCCGCTGAAAAAATGGTGAGATGCAGGGACGCGAAAAAGCCGGGACGCGCAGTCATGCATTGATAAGCGGTCTGGCTTTTTCGCTGACGCAGTAGATCGCAGTTTTGGGGCGGCCTGCTAGACGGCTGTTTGTGCGGGCCTTGTCAGGCTGTCCGCAGCAAGTCCCTGTTCCGAGATGTGGAAGTGGAAAGTTGCGATGATCACCGCGGTCAGGTGGTTCGCCGGGATGGCGTTGTTGAACTCCACCCAGCCGTGCAGCAGGTATCCTCCAAGGGACGCCAGGGAAGCCGCGGCCAGGAGCAGTTGGCCGTGATCCATGCTCTTGCGGACGCGCCACAGCCGGGCGGCCTTCCAGCACCAAAGCCCCCAGATGCCAAGGGTGAGAATCCCGGCGACCGGCAGCCCCAGTTCCACGGCGGTTTCGAGGTAGTCGTTGTGAGCGTGGCTGGCCCGCTGTCCGGGGCCGAACGCGTTCTGGTAGGCGCGGCCGACTTCCGGATAGGTCCCGAGTCCCGTGCCGGTCAGGGGGTGGTCCAGAACAGCCTTCAAGCCGTCCTGCCACAGTTCCATTCTCCCGGATGCTCCGTGTTCGATCTGCTGGAACCGGTTCGCCAGCCCTTCGAAGCCGATGGCCGCGCCGTACCCGAGCATGATGAGCCCGCACGCCAACACCACGCCTGCAACTCTTTTGCGCCGCAGCCCGGCAAAGAGGCAGAGCAGGGTGAAGGAAAAGAGGGCGGCCAGAATTCCGCCCCGCGACTGGCTGAAGACCAGGGCGAGCATGATCAGGGCAAGGCAGAAGATGCCAAGGGCCTGCTTCTGCAGGAGGACCAGCGTCTGTTCGCGCCTGCTTTGGACCGGGTCCATCCTGCGCGGAGCTTTGAGCATGAGCACATGGCCAAGGAGCAGGGGCCAGACAAGACCCAGAAATGCGGCGAAGTGATTGCGGTTGATGAACGTGCCGCGCGCGTAGCCGCTGTAGGCCAACCCGGTAGCCGTGTCGGTATCCCACAGCACGCCAAGGGACGGAAGCAGGGTCTGCATGATGCCGTACAGGGCCTGCATCCCGGCCAGGGCAAAAAGGAAATGCAGGAACCAGGTCGGAATTTTCGTCGTGCGGGAGTTCAGAGCCAGGCACAGCAGCGCGGCGAACACGCCCAGGAAGAGCCACCACGCAAGATGCGTCCACGTGGCAAGGGAATCGTAGCTGATGATCGTGCTGGAGATGCCGCCGAATTGGAGCAGGGCGCCTGACCACTGCGCACGGACCGGCGAGAGCGCTTCCAGCAGGGCGACGGGAAGAGGGATGGTCTGCAGCAGGGGTACGAGCATAAGGGCGCATGCCACGGTTGCGAGGCGTTTTACGTTCTTTGCGGGCGCGGGCAGCCCATGCCGGAAGACCCAGATTCCGAGCCAGATGAAGAAAAGTCCGGTCACGCCTTGCCAGATCCAGGGCCTTGCGCCTCCGAAGAAAAAAACCAGCAGCAGGATGGGCGAAAGGACCAGAACGCGCAGGGACCACTCATCGCGATCTCTCCCCACCCAGTTCGCTGAGCCGCAGTCCTGCTCCCAATACTGCTCACGAGAGGTCATGAGGGCATCCTCTTTGCGTGTTGATGAAGCAGGCCCAGCGTCCGGGCGGATCTGAAGGCGGCGCGTTTTCAGTGCGCCGCCCGGGGATTCTTTCGCGTTTCGCCCCTTTAAACATTTGAGTTATTTCAGCAACCGGTTGATGATGTCCTTGTATTTTTTTTCGATGACGTGGCGCTTTTTCTTGAAGGAGTTGGTCAACTCCTCGCCGAGGGTGAACTCCTTGTCGAGAAAATGGATGTTCTGAAGCTTCTCGTAAGGCTTGAAGCCTTTCTTGGCATTCAGAAGCTTGTTCATCTCTTCGCGCAGACGGTCGAGCAACTGTTTGTCGCGCAGCGCTCCTTCGGTTTCTTCCAGCACCTGATTGTATTTTTCCTGCACGAACTCGCGCAGCTTTTCCAGATCCGGTACGATGAGCGCACCAAGTCCCTTCTTGTCCTGACCCACGAGCACCGCGTCCTGGACAAAGGGGAACATGGACAGGGTGGCCTCGATGTTGGTCGGGTCGACATTCTCTCCACTGGCCAGGACGATGATCTCCTTGGCCCGGCCGGTGATGACCAGTTCCCCGGTCAGGGTCAGCCGCCCAAGGTCGCCGGTGCGCAGGAACCCGTCGGGACTGAAGGCGTTCGCGTTGGCCTCGTCGTTTTTGTAGTACCCCTTGGAGACCTGTGCGCCGCGGACCTGGATCTCGCCCTCGACGCCGTTTGGCAACGGCTCCCCCTGCTCGTTGACGATGCGAAGCTCAGTCTCATCCACGGGAGGGCCGATGGTGCCGAACACGTCGCAGTTGAAGCCGCGTCCGGCGATGCCGGGGGAGCATTCGGTCATGCCGTAGGCATTGATGATGCGGATGCCGATGGCGTCGATCCATTCATCCAGATAGGGCGGCAGGCTGCCGCCGCCGCTGATGGCGCCTTTCAGGCGACCACCGAATTTTTCCTGCACGAGCACGAGCTTCTTCTTGGCCAGGAGGTTGGGCAGGAAGAGAAACATGTTTGAAACCAGGGCCTGCACCTTGTCCGCAAAGCGCAGCGGAAAGGCTTTTTTCTCGAAGACGGGTAACTGGTCGCGCAGCACGCGCGCATTGCGGCGGTAGGCGGCGGAGACCCGAACCAGCAGATTGAAGATCTTGGCCTTTTTGGGATCTTTCTTCTTCAGGCCCGTCGTGATTTTGGAATAAAGGGATTCCCAGATGCGTGGCACGGTTGCGACCAGAGTGGGCTTGTAGGATTCCAGATCCGCCGCAAAGGTGCGGATGGATGAGTAGACCAGGCAACTGCCGCTGGCGATGCCTATGTATTCCGCGGTGCGTTCGAAGATGTGCCAGGTCGGAAGAATGGACACCCACACGTCGTCGGACTGCAGCCTGATGAGCGGCGGCAGGGTGCGTACGTTGTGCATGAGGTTGGAATGGCTGAGCATGACCCCTTTGGGGGTTCCGGTGGTGCCGGAGGTGTAGATGATGGTCAGCAGGTCTTCCGGGGTGATCTTGTCGGCCAGCCCCCTGAACCATTCGATGTCCTTGGGTTCGATGGAGCGGTTTTCAAGCAGTTCCGTATATGACGTGGCCTTGTCGAACCAGGAGTGCTTTTCGGAGCTGGCGGCGATGAATACGCCCTTGAGCTTGAGGCTTTTTATCAGTGCCTGGCATTCCTTGTAGAGCTTGTCCGTCTCGACAATCAGGAATTCAGAGTCCGAATGATTGACGATGAATTCTATTTCGCTCGGAGGCGTGTCGGTGCCGCGCGGAACGCTGACCGCTCCCAGGGCTTGCAGGGCCATGTCCGTGACAATCCAGGAATAGCGATTGTCGGAGAGCATGAACACCTTGTCGCCCTTGCGCACCTTGTTGGCTTTGAAGGCCCGGGCAAGAATGAGCACATCCTCGAAGAATTTTTCGTAGGTGACTCTGAATTCGTCCTCGCCCACGCGGTAGATGAAAGCGAGATTGTCGCGGTGTCGATCGCAGGTTTCCAGAAAGGTGTGGAAAAACGTGGGTTCAAAGGCCATTTCGATGGTCTCCCGGTGAGGAAATGAATCCGGTCGATAAGAACTTCTCCGGTAACGGTCGCGCATGCGGAAGAAGGTGCCATGGTCACGAAGCGGTAAACGTTGAATAACCATTGGAATGTATGACAAGCTCTGTTTCAAATCAAGCGTACGAATCCGGGGCTTCCAAGCCATTCTCTAGTCTGCTATCCGCTGTAATGGCAGGCTGGTTCCTGCGTATTTTTCATATTGCCGAGCCTCGGGAGGGCTGATGATTCTCGACAAGACTCCATATTCCTTCGACCGCGTCGTGCGCATGGCTTTGGCCGCAGGGCTGCTCTGGGGCGTCATCACGACCCTGGGCTACCTCAGTGACGTGCTCATCCCTTTTGCCGTGGCCCTGCTCCTGGCCTATATTCTCAATCCGCTGGTGCATCGCGTGCAATTGCTCGTGAAGAGCAGGGGGCTGGCCATAGGGTTGACCCTGTTTTTTTTCTTTGCGGCAGTCGGCGCGCTTTGCTGGTTCGTCATTCCGCTCATGGGGCGCGAGGTTGCGCATATGGGCCGGCTCATTTCCGATCTGGTCAGCAACTCCAAGCTGGCCGAGGAGGCCGCCAATCGTCTGCCGCCCGACGTGTGGCAGGCCCTGCGGGATTATTTCAACACGCCCGAGGTGCGGGACTTCTTTCGCACCGACAGCTTCATCTCCATGGCTCAGGCCACCTTGCGCAGGGTCCTTCCTGGACTCATGGGGATCATCAGCGGCACCTACAGCGTGCTCATGGCCCTGGTCGTGCCGGCCGTGGTTCTCCTGTACCTCATTTTTCTGCTCATGGATTTTCAGAGGGTGCGGGTCGCCTGGAAGGAGTTGATACCGCCCCAGTACCGCGAAAGCGTTGTGTCCTTCGTCGAAGAGTTCGATCTGGCCATGAACCTCTATTTTCGCGGTCAGACGACCATCGCGGGCATCCTCGGGATTTGTTTCGCCACCGGCTTCTCCATGATTGGTCTGCCCATGGGCATTCTGCTCGGCTTCTTCGTTGGAATGCTCAATCTGGTGCCCTACCTTCAGTTGCTGGGGCTTATCCCGGCAGTTGTGCTGGCCGCCATCCACGCTCTTGAGACCGGCCAGTCTTTCTGGGTGGTCATGGGCATGACCGGTCTTGTCTTCGTAATCGTGCAGATCATTCAGGACGCGGTGCTCGTACCGCGCATTCTGGGCAAGGCCATGGGCCTGTCCCCGGCCGTGATGCTCCTGTCACTTTCGATCTGGGGCAAGCTTTTGGGCATGCTCGGGCTACTGATCGCCCTGCCCATGACCTGTCTGGCGCTGGCCTATTATCGTCGGCTGGTGCTGGCACCTTCCACGCCGGGACTGATCGTCAAACCTGCAGAGGAGGGCGGTTCGTGAATATGCGTACCATGCGCGACTTTTTGAAGGATGATCTGCGTTTACAGCTTGATTTTTCCCGCTCGGACCAGAATCGCGGCATCATGCCGCCTCCGGTGCAGAAGCCTGTACAGGCGGATCAGAAGTTGATTTCACTGCCGGACGATCCTGCCTCGGCCTTTGCCGGGCGCATGGATCTGGTCCGCGCCCTTGCAGGTCGCAAGAGCCATCGGGCCTGGCGCGATGAGTCGCTGAGCCCAGAAGAGCTCGGCTTTCTGCTCTGGGCTGTGCAGGGGGTGCGCGGGAAGAGGGGCGTAACCAGTGTTTTCCGCACCGTCCCTTCAGCCGGCTGCAGGCATGCCCTGGAAACATACTTACTGGTCAACAACTGCGAGTCTCTTGAGCGGGGTGTGTACCGCTACCTGCCCCTTGAGCACGGGCTGGTGCTTGAAGCCTCGGGCGGGGCTGATTTTACCACTCGTCAGCACGAGGCCGTGCTCATGCAGACCTTCGTGACCAAGGCGCCCGTGGTGCTGGTTTGGGCGACCATCCCTTACCGCATGGAGTGGCGCTACATGGCGGCCGCCCACCGGGTCATCGCAATCGATGCCGGACACGTCTGCCAAAACTTGTATCTTGCGACACAGGCGGTGGGGTGCGGCACCTGCGCGGTGGCGGCCTTTCATCAGCAGGCCCTGGATGAACTTCTGGGCGTGGACGGGGAGGACGAGTTCGCCCTGTATCTGGCCCCCGTGGGCAAGGTCTGATGCCCTACGTCGTCGGGTTTCTGGTACTGGTTGCGCTTATCGCCCTGCCTGGGCTGTGGGCACGGCACGTTCTTGAGCGTCATGGCCGGGATGAGTATTTTTCCGGCACGGGCATCGATCTGGCGCGGATTCTGGTGCAGGACCTGAATCTTGCAGGCGTGAGCGTGGAGACGACGGAGCTTGGCGACCACTACGACCCAAGGGACAAGGTTGTGCGCCTCAATCCCGCGACAAGCGGCAAGCGTTCCCTGACCGCCGTGGTTGTTGCCGCCCACGAGGTGGGACATGCCATGCAGGATCAGTCCGGGGACGGACTGCTGCGTTTTCGCACGGGGCTGGTCATGTTCGGGATCTGGGCCGAGCGCATCGGGGCAGCGGCGCTCATGATCGCGCCGCTTTTGGGCGCGGCCCTGCAGGTGCCTCTGATCGGCCGCCTGCTGCTTCTCGGGGCGGTCCTGGTGCTCGGCATTCCGGTCATCGTTCATCTGGTGACCCTGCCCGTGGAGCTGGACGCGAGCTTCAACCGCGCCCTTCCGTTGCTGAAAGCCGGAAGGTACATCCCGCCCGAGGACGAGAAGGCGGCCCGTCAGATCCTGACGGCCTGCGCCCTGACCTATCTTGCGCAGGCCCTGGCCAGCATGTTCAACATCCTGCGCTGGATCAGGCTTTTCAGGCGCTAGATTCCCTTCTGGACAATCCGGATGATTCTCCCTAGTAGTCGGGGCGTCCGAACAACCAACCCGCTTTCCCCCAATCCATGGCACTCATCAGCGCAAGCAACATATCTCTCTCATTTTCCGGTCCGCTCCTGCTGGACAACATCAGTCTGCAGATTCATGCGGGCGAACGCATCTGTCTCCTTGGCCGCAACGGCGAGGGCAAGTCCACGCTCATGCGCATCCTGTCCCGCGAACTGGCGCCCGACTCGGGCGAGGTGGGCCTTGGCAAGGGACTGACTACGGCGTCCCTGCCCCAGGAGGTTCCCGCGGATCTGACTGGCACGGTCTATGACGTTGTCGCCTCCGGAGCAGGCGAGGCCGGGCTTTGCCTGGCGGCTTTGCGGCACGAAGGGCACGACGACGCCTGTGTCGATCCGAATCTGCTTGCGCGGGCGCATCGAATGCTCGACGAGCAGGCCGGCTGGAGCCTGACCCGCAAGATCGACACGGTCATCACCCACCTGGGGCTCAACCCCGAGGCGCAGTTCACCTCCCTGTCCGGCGGCGTTAAGCGCAAGACCCTGCTGGCCCGGGCCCTGGCCGGGGAGCCGGACATCCTGTTTCTCGACGAACCGACCAACCATCTCGATGTGGACTCCATCCGCTGGCTCGAAGAATTTCTGATCAAGCAGTCCCGAACTCTCTTTTTCGTCACTCATGACCGCATGTTCCTGCGTCACGTGGCCAATCGCATCCTGGAGCTGGACCGCGGGGTTCTGGTGGACTGGGCCTGCGATTACGACACTTTTCTGAAGCGCAAGGAAGACGTGCTGGCCACCGAAGAGACCCTGTGGCGCAAGTTCGACCAGAAGCTGAAAGAAGAGGAGATCTGGATCAGAAAGGGCATAAAAGCCCGCCGTACGCGCAACGAGGGCCGCGTGCGCGCCCTGCAGGCCATGCGAGCCGAACGCAGTCAGCGTCGTGAGCGGACCGGCACGGTGTCCATGCAGATCCAGGAGGGCCGCAAGACGGGCGGCCTGGTCCTCGAGGTCACGGACATTTCCTATGCATGGGGAGATGAGCCGGTCATTCGCGATTTTTCGGTCAACATCATGCGTGGCGACAAGGTCGGCATTGTCGGCCCCAACGGTGCAGGCAAGACTACGCTCCTGAAACTGCTCCTTGGAGATCTTGAACCCCAGAGCGGCAAGGTTCGGCAAGGCACGCACCTGGAGGTCGCCTATTCGGACCAGATGCGCTCCCTGCTCGACGAGACCAAGACCGCGCGCGAGATTGTCGGCGAGGGTGCGGACTACATCGACGTGAACGAAAACCGGCGCCACGTCATCGGCTACCTGAAGGATTTTCTCTTCACCCCCGATCGGGCCCAGACCCCGGTGAACCTCCTGTCCGGCGGGGAGCGCAACCGGCTGCTCCTGGCCAAGCTCTTCACCCGGCCCTGCAACGTGCTCGTTCTTGACGAACCGACCAACGACCTGGACCAGGAGACCCTCGAACTTCTGGAAGAACTTATCGGCGATTTTCCGGGTACGGTGCTCGTGGTCAGCCACGACCGCGAATTTTTGAACAACACGGTCACGTCCTGCCTGGTTTTCGAAGGTCAGGGGCGGGTGGTCGAGTACGCCGGCGGTTACGACGATTGGCTTTCGCAGCGCCCGCAGGTCGCGGAGCCCGAGCTGGTTTTGCCCAAGGCGGCAAAGCTCAAGGTGGCCAAGACCCGCAAGCTGACTTATAAGGAAAATCTGGAACTCGACGCCTTGCCTGGACGCATCGAGGCACTGGAGGCCGACATCGCGGCCCTGCACGAGCAGATGAACGACCCCGAATTCTATTCCAACGATCACACCGTGGTTGCGGCGGCCGCCTCCCGGCTGGAAATCCTGGAGGCCGAACTGGACTCCCTCTTGACCCGCTGGGACGAACTCGAAGAGCTGCGCATGGTGTGCGAGTCCTCATAAGGATACACATGGACATCACCCTGACCACTCCGGCCCTGCTTTTTTCGACCATTTCGCTCATACTGCTGGCCTTCACCAATCGTTTTCTGGCCCTGGGCAGCAGGATCAGAACCCTGTATGATCGTTACCAGGACAACCACGGCCCGTCCCTCTTGGCCCAGATCGAGAACCTGCGTCTGCGGGTGAACCTGATCCGGCTGATGCAACTCTACGGAGTGGTGAGCCTTTTTTTGTGCGTCCTGTGCATGTTTTGTCTTTTTGCCGGGCTTGTGACCCTGGGCAAGTTCCTTTTCGGCCTGAGCCTTTTGGCCCTGTTGGTCTCCCTTGGCCTGTCCACGCGCGAGATTCACATTTCCACACAGGCCCTGAACATCCAACTGGAGAGCCTGAGCCTCTCGCAGGAGGAAAATGATGCACGCTGACTTTGGTGACTTTCGGGATTTCATTTGCAGAAAATGCGGCTTGTACGGGATGGTCGACGTTATCGGCATGGAGTTCGTCTACGACCAGAATACAGGCATCCTGCATGACGTGATCGACGATCCGGACGGACGCCGCAAGGGAGATCAGATCGTGTGCGATTGCGGATGCGAATTTTTCGACATGCAGGTTCATTCCAAGAGGGGCAAATGAGCGGTATGAAGTGTGTCCAAAGCCCTCGGTCCATGCAGGAGCTGGGGCTCGAGTGGCGCAGGCAGGGGATTTGCGTCGGCCTGGTGCCAACCATGGGTTATTGGCACGAGGGTCATCTGAGCCTGATGCGCTGGGCCCGCCAGCACTGCGATCTGCTGGTGTCTTCCATCTTCGTCAATCCGACCCAGTTCGGTCCGGGCGAGGATCTGGAGAACTACCCTTCGGATATCAACCGTGACTCCGCTCTGGCCGCAGAGTGCGGGGTTGATGTGCTTTTCACGCCGTACAAGGATGAAATGTATCTTCCGGGCCATGGCACGTGGGTCAATGTTCCGGAGCTGACCAGGAATCTCTGTGGGCGCTCGCGTCCCGGACATTTCCAGGGCGTGGCCACGGTGGTCTGCAAACTTTTCAATCTCGTGCAGCCGACCTTTGCCGCCTTTGGCGAGAAGGATTGGCAGCAGGTGGCCGTGATCCGCAAGATGACGCGCGAGCTGGACATTCCGGTACGCATCGAGGGCCGCCCCATCGTGCGCGAGGCTGACGGACTGGCCATGAGCTCGCGCAATGTTTATCTGACTGTTGAGGACCGCGCCGTGGCCCCGCATATCCAGAAGGGGCTCTGTCTGATCGAAGGCATGATCCGGGCCGGGGAAAGAGATTGCGAAGCGCTGCGCCAGGCGGTTCTGGATTATTACGAAGCGTGGATTCCTTCCGGAGTGCTTGATTATCTTGAGCTGGTCGATCCCGACACCATCGAGGCCGTGGACCATGTCCGCGCCGACATCCTGGTCGCCGTGGCCCTGCGGCTTGGCAAGGCCCGGCTCATTGACAACAAACGAATCAACCTAGAGAAATAAATGTCTTTACGTACCTTTTTGCAGGCCAAACTGCACCGCGCCACCATCACCGGGGCCGAGGTCGATTACGAAGGCTCCGTGGCCATCTGTCCGGACCTCATCCGTGCCGCAGGCTTTTATCTGAACGAGCGCGTCGATATCTACAATGTGGACAATGGGGAGCGTCTCTCGACCTACGTCATCCTCGGCCAGAAGGGCGAGATCTGCCTGAACGGAGCTGCCGCGCACAAGGGCAGCAGGGGCCAGAGGGTCATAATTGCCTCCTACGTGCAACTGACCCCCGAAGAGATCCCCGGCCATGAGCCCACCGTGGTCCTGGTCGGACCGGACAACGAAATCACCAAATCCTAGCGGAGACGAGCATGAAAACCATAAGCGACTTCCTCCAGATGAAGAAAAACGGCGAGAAGATAGTCATGCTGACGGCCTACGATTATCCCTCGGGTCGCTTGGCCGAGGAGGCTGGCATTGACATCGTTCTGGTCGGTGATTCCCTGGGGATGGTCGTGCTTGGTTACGATTCGACAGTGCCAGTGACCATGGCCGACATGATCCACCACAGCCGCGCTGCCCGGCGCGGGGCCAAGGACACCTTCATGCTCACGGACATGCCGTATCTGACCTACCAGATCTCCACGGCCCAGGCCATGGAGAACGCGGCCCGCCTGGTGCAGGAGGGGGGATGCGAGGGCGTCAAGATCGAGGGCGGCGAAGAGATCGCGCCGCAGGTGCGGGCCCTGGTCAACGCCGGGATTCCCGTTTGCGGGCACATCGGGCTGACCCCGCAGTCGGCCACGTCCTTGAGCGGCTACAAGGTCCAGGGACGCACCGCGGAGGCGGCCAAGAAGCTGCTGAACGACGCGCTGGCGCTTGAAGCGGTCGGGGCGTTCATGATCGTGCTGGAGTGCATCCCGGCGCAGGTCGCGGAGCTGATCAGCAAGCGCCTCTCCATACCGACCATAGGCATCGGCGGCGGCGCGGCCTGCGACGGACAGGTGCTGGTCTTTCATGACACCTTGGGACTCTTCGAGCGCTTTGTGCCCAAATTCGTCAAGCAGTTCGAGACATTGGGTGTAAAAGCCAGGGGCGCTCTGGGCGCCTATGCCGCCGAGGTCCGTTCAGGCGCCTTTCCTGACGACGCGCATTCCTTTTCCATGAATGCAGAGCAGCTCCAGAAGATTTACGGCGACCACCGGGAATGAGGACGCGGCAACAAAAGGACTGAAATCCGGTTCTGTTCGGTTTTCGTTTTTCCTGCTACAGGGTGCGCGAGGTAAAGAGATTCGAGATCAGCCGCGAGGAGACCATCATGCCAAGCATCATCCGTCCCAATATCAGCCGGCGTCGGTGGCCGCGCCACGAAAAGAAATATCTGGTGCAGATAGCCACGTCCCTGCAAAGCGGGTTCAGTCCGGCCACGGTGTTCAATTTCAGTCGCGGGGGGCTCTGTTTTGTCCACCCCGAACCTCTGGACAAGGGGAGCAGGGTCATGGTCCGCCTGCCCCAGGATCTGGTCAGCCTGGCCCGGGATGTGAAAGCGCAAGTCAAATGGTGCGTGCCTTCAAGCACGGGAGGGTTCGCCATCGGGATCCAGTACGAAGAACCCCTGCGCTGGACCAGATACGAATAAGGCCCCGATTGAGGGCTTTTTTCATTTCAGGGCGCGAGGAATTCTTCAGGATTCGGGGATGCGCAGCCTGGAGATGGCGATGAGGCTCGCGATGAACAGGGCCGCGCCAAAAAGAGAGAAGGACAGGGCGAAGCTGAACCGCTCTCCGCTCCAGGCCAGTACGGCGGGGATGAGGCCGGCGCCGATGATCGATGTGCACGTGACGGTCAGGGACACGGACAGGTCGCCGGTGGCCTTGGGGCAGACCAGGGCCAGGACCGCAAACCCCACCGGGAAGAAGCAGACCACGAATATCGGTTGCAGGGTCAGCATGGTCACGGTCCACCACAGCGGGCCGTATCCGGCCAGGAACGTCGTCAGCCCCGTGCCCAGCAGGCAAAGGGCCAGGGTGCGGCGATAGCCGATGCGTCTGATGATCCATCCCGTGGCGGGCAGGAAGACAAGGGACGCGGTGCGCGAACATCCAAGGATGATGTTTGCCATTTCCCGGGTGGTTCCCTTTTCCATGACCAAAAATGCGGGCACCAGATTGTAGATTCCCATCTCCACGCCCACGGCCAGGACAAAGAGCAGGGCCATGATCCAGAAAGCCGGTCTGGTCACGATGGTCTTTATGTTGCCGAGCACGGGCGCCATGCCCGGGCGCACGGTGCGTGGTCCACGCAGGGCGTAGACCACGGCCAGGATCAGGCAGACGGCTCCGAGCAGGCGAAAAAGGGCCGGATAGCCAAGGAATCCCAGGAACAGTTCGCTGATGAAGGGAGCCGCGATGAAGGCCAGGTTCGGAGCCAGTTCGTGGATGGAGAAGGCTTGCCCCCAATGGGCCGCAGGGGTGATCTCGGTGATGGTCACCACTCCCGATGGCATGTACAGCCCCGCTCCAATGCCCATGATGGTGATCCAGATCGAAAAGCTGGTGAACGTGTCGCTTCCCGCCAGCCCAAGCAGGCCGATGCCGATGCCTGCCACTGAGGCGACGATGGTGCCCTTGTGCCCGAGACGCTGGGACACGAATCCCGCGCAAAGAACGGAGACGCTGTATCCTCCCGCCAGACAGACAAAAAGATTGGCGCTGGCGGCCAGGCTGCGCCCAAGATGTTCGCTGATCGGCAGCAGCAGGGGGCCGAACATGGTCCGCGCCAGAAAATTGGCGAGAAAGACCGTTGTCAGCAGTGCCAGGGCGGGCAGGGCCGGGGCAAATGGCGGGGGGGGAATTTTTTTCGGGTCTGGGTTCATCGCTTAACAACCGTGAGGAAACTCTGTATTTGGCCAAGTGGCGTAAAGGGATCATCCGATACGTCCATTGAATCGTGAAAGCAACATCAACCAGGAGGTTCGTGTGCCGCGCTTTTTCATGGGGCTTCTCTTCGTCCTGACCAGCGTCTGGTGCGCACAGGCTGCGGATTTGAGCGATCAGATCCAGAAGCGATATGATACATTGCAGTCTTTTCGGGGTTTTTTTCTGCAGAAACTGACCAACGCCTCCAGTCGCGAGGTGCAGGAACGGCTCGGCAGCATCACCTTCAAACGTCCCCGCTTCATCCGCTGGGAAACGACGAGCCCCGAGAATGAGCTGCTCATCATCGGCCAGGACACGGTCTGGGAATATTTCCCTGCCGAGGAGACAGTCTACCGTTATTCGGTGGAGCAGGTCCTGAGCTCCAAGACCATGATCCGCTTTCTGTCCGGCGAGGCCAACCTGAAGGACGACTTCATCGTTGAGGACCTTGGCGCTGACGGGGAGTTCAGACACCTCAGAATCACCCCCCGGGAACCCGAGCCCAATCTGGTCGAAGGAGAGCTCTGGGTCCGGCCGGGACAGGACATGCTTGAGAAGATCAAACTTGTGGATTTCTTTGGCAACGTGAACGAACTTGAACTGACCGGGATCGAGCTTGACGTGGAGGTGGCGGACAAGGAATTCACCCTGGATCCGCCCAAGGGAACGGAAGTTATCGAGGGGATGGTCGGGGAGTGAAAAGAATAGGTCCTATGGGTCGTATGTGACCTGTAGGACCTTTTTTTAGACAGCCAGCAATCTCAGGTACAGATCGCCTTTCCAGGGCCCCAGCCGTCTGCCCATGCCCTTGAGGCGAATGGGGCGTCCTACCACGAAGTCCGGGGGCAGGGTCACGTCTATGGTGCGCGGTTCTGCGCTGAAGCGGTGCCGGATCTGAACCCGCAGGGTGGTGCCGGGGATGAGGTCGCGGGCGGGCAAGCGCAAGGTCTGGCGATCGTCGAGCTGGCCGGCGGCCCAGTCCTTGATGCCCCGGACAAGGCCCTTGCCAAGATCGATGCTGAGCGCGCGCTCTCCCCATTTGAGGTCCAGTTTTTTTGTCGTGATCGGCTCAGGGGCACTGCCTTCGGGTGGGACTCCGCGTTTGAGCTTGCTGAAAATGTCCTCGAAGACCTGCTTGGCGAAGGGATCATTCAGGATGTCCCGCAGCACCTCTTCCTGCTTGGCGGAAAATCCGCCCGAGGGTTTCCCGCCGCGCTTGACTCTGGCTTCCTCTTCCTGCCTGATGGTCTCGGCATTGAAACGCCGCTTGTCCGCTGGCTCGGTCTCCAGGTTTTTCTTGAGCAGCACGTAGGCTTCGTTCAGGCGGCTGAAACTTTGGGCCGCGCGCGTATCGCCGGGATTCAAGTCCGGATGGTACTTGAAGGCCAGTTTGCGATAGCTGGCCTTTATCTCGTCCAGGGTTGCCCCAGGGGAGACCTCAAGCAGGGAATAGCACTCGGACAGGCGCATCAGATTTTATCCATCAGGTCCGCAATGCGCAGGGCGTTTGCCTCGTCCTCGCGGCCCGCCTTGGCCAGATGGTTGTCCTTAATGTAGGCGATGCCCTGACGGGCGAATTCGGCGTGTCCGCATTCGGGACGGATGCCCGGGCAGTATTCCTGGGCCAGTTCCCAACTTACGGGGTCGACCAGATTGCCGCGGAAAAAAGGCCAGGCACGGCATACGTCCGGCTTGGCCGGGTGCACGGTGCAGGCGGTCTGGGGGTCGAAAAAGACGCAGTAGCCGTCCTCGCCGCAGCGCAGGACCAGCTTTTTTCCCTGGGCCTCGGTGTAGCGGGAGCAAAATTCCTCCACCGTCATGCCCAGATGTGCGGCCAGACGTTCACGTTCCGGGGCCGAAGCGACGATGCCTCCCTGGCCTTGGCAGCAGTGCCCGCACATGCGGCAGTCAAATACGGTTTCGGTCATTGTCACCTCTTGCTTGGGCCCGACTTGAACCACAAGGCGCGGAGTTTGGCAAGGGGCTCGGCTGCGGGGCCGCGGCCTGCGGACGGGGTGCGTGCAGCCGCTTGGCGTCCTGCAAACCCTTGACCTCACACCCGGCCAAAAGCTAGCACTTCACCAGCCCACCATCATCCAAGGAATGCTTATGAACACCCGCCTGAACAGGAACGAGGCCCGCTACGTCTGGGACATGAACGACGTCTTTTCCCTCGGAAAGCTCGCTCATCAGCGTCGCATGGAGATGCATCCGGAGGGGATCGTCACCTACATTGTCGATCGCAACATCAATTACACCAACGTCTGCGTGTCCGCCTGCAAGTTTTGCGCGTTTTTCAAGGGGCCGGGTGAGGAGGGCGGTTACGTCCTGCCCACGGAAGAGATTCTGTCCAAGGTCCGGGAAACCGTTGACGTGGGCGGTTATCAGATTCTTCTGCAGGGGGGGATGAACCCGGATCTGCCCCTGGGCTATTACGTTGATCTCCTGACCACCCTCAAAAATCATTTTCCGAGCGTGGCCGTGCATGGCTTTTCCCCTTCCGAGGTCTGGTATCTGAGCGAGAAGGAGGGACGCCCCGTGGCCGACATCCTTATGGAACTACGCCGTGCCGGTCTTGATTCCATGCCCGGCGGCGGTGCCGAGATTCTCAATGACGAGGTCAGAGAGAGAGTTTCTCCGCGCAAGTGCACGGCGGATCAGTGGATTGGTGTGATGGAGACGGCGCACGGCCTTGGCATGCGCACCACGGCGACCATGATGCTCGGCCAGGGGGAGACCTTTGCGCAGCGCATGGAGCACCTCGAACGGCTGCGCGACCTGCAGGACCGCACCGGCGGGTTCACGGCTTTCATTCCCTGGACCTTTCAGCCTCGCAACACGCGCATGGTCATGCCCGAGGCCTCGTCGCACGAATATCTGAAATTTCTGGCCCTGTGCCGTCTGTATCTGGACAACATCGACAACATCCAGGCCTCCTGGGTCACGCAGGGGCCCATGATCGGGCAGCTGGCCCTCTTTTGGGGAGCAAATGACTTCGGGTCGACCATGCTCGAGGAGAATGTCGTCGCGGCCACGGGCGTGCATTTTCTGCTGCCCGAGGATCGGCTGCGCGGGCTGGTCGAGCGCGCCGGATTCAAGCCCCGGCGACGGAAAATGGATTACACCCTCTGCGAGGAGGGCGCATGACTTTTGTTTCCCTTGAGCAAATGCCCCTGTCCGAGACCCGGGAGCGCATCTCGCGCCTGCGGGCAAACATGGCCGAAGCTTGCCCCGAAGCGTCGGGAATTCTGGTTTTTTCGCGTCTTGGCATCTACCACCTGAGCGGGGTCTGGGCCAGCGGGGCGCTGTGGGTGCCCATGACCGGCGAGCCCGTGCTGCTGTGCCGCAAGGGCGTGGAGCGGGCCCGTCTTGATTCGCCGCTGGAGCGCATCATGGAGTTCAAGTCGTATTCGCAGTTGCCCGGCCTGCTGCAGGAGGCCGAGGTCCCTCTTGGCGATACCGTGGCCGTCGAAATGACGGGACTCAGCTGGTCCATGGGCGAGCTTTTGCGCTCGAAGCTGCCGGGGATCAGCCTGGTTCCCGGCGACATTGCCCTGGCCTGGACCCGCGCCGTCAAGACATCCTGGGAGCTGGCCAAGCTGAGGCTGGCCGGTACCCGCCACGACCAGGCGCTGAACGACACACTGCCCGACCTCATTCGTCCCGGCATGACCGAGCGCGAGATAGCCCTGGCCGTGTGGGACGCCTTCTACAGGCATGGCCACCAGGGCATGATGCGCATGCAGAACGCGGGGGAGGAGATTTTTCTGGGCCATGTCGCGGCCGGTGATTCGGCCAATTATCCAAGCGTGTTCAACGGTCCGCTGGGCCTTCGCGGAGCCCATCCGGTGCTTCCTTTTCTGGGCTATGCCGGAAAGGTCTGGCAGCGTAGCGAGCCCTTGGCTCTTGACTGCGGATTTTGCCTTGAAGGCTACCATACGGACAAGACCCAGGTGTACTGGGCAGAAGAGTCGGTGATTCCCGAAGAGGCGGATCGCGCCCAGGATTTCTGTCTGCAGATCCAGGAACACCTGAGCAGCCGTCTGGTGCCCGGCGCCATCCCTGCGGAGTTATACCGCGACTGCATCCGCATCGCGCTGGCCAACGACATGGGCGAGGGATTCATGGGCCTTGGCCGCAACAAGGTCGGTTTTTTGGGCCACGGCATCGGACTGGCCATCGACGAATGGCCGGTCATCGCCCCCACCTTCGACCGTCCTCTGCAGGAAAACATGGTCCTGGCCCTGGAGCCCAAGATCGGCATCGCGGGTCTTGGCATGGTCGGTGTGGAAAACACCTTCGTGGTCACTCCCGAGGGCGGCAAGTGCCTGACCGGCGAGCGCTTCGGCCCGACTTTTCCCGCCTAACGCATGTGGCGGACGTGTTCATAATGTGCTACGTGTTTTCATAAGCATTTTTTTGGTATTCAAGTATGAGGATTCATGACCCAAAAACGCAGACTCTGGCTTATCGACGCAGGTTATCTTTTCAACGCCCGGCATAGCGTTCGCAGCGGCTATGAATTCAGCTACCTGCGCCTCAGGAATTATCTGGAGCAGGACGGGCTCATCTGGAGGGCCTACTACCTCAACTCCACCCCCAATCCTCCCTCGGACGGGCAGGACAATTTTCATCGCTGGCTGCGCAGCGGGCCGCCGTTTGGGCCCAAGATCATAACAAAGTTTTATACGCTCAAACAGCAGCGCGCGGACAAGGCCTATTGCGAGGAATGCGGTCAGAAGGTGTCGCTCAGGTGCCAGAATCAGAACGGGGATTTCACGCATCGGGTCTTCAACGAGATCCAGAAGGGAGTGGACGTGGCCATCGCCACCCTGTCGCTCATTCATCAGCGCAATTACGATACCCTGATGTTGTCCTCCGGCGATTCCGATTTGCTCGACGCCGTGGAACACCTCTCGGAGCAGGGCAAGAGCATCGAACTTGTGGTTTTCAGGGACGGCGTTTCTTCAGAGCTGCAATGCCGGGCCGACCGCATCTACTGGATAAACGATTTTGCGTCCGAAGTGGACAATTCCTTTCGCGATGCGGGGGGAGAGGGTGACAACCCCTGAGGGCCGAGGCCCGGGGATGGAGGGTAAATACATGAACCAGTCTGCTTCCGAGTATTCTCAGGGTGAAGAGATCGCCAACAGCATCACCCATGCCATAGCCGCCGGGATGTCCATCGCCGCTCTGGTGGTGCTCATCGCCCGGGCCGTGTCCTATGGCGACGCCTGGCACGTGGTCAGTTTCTCCATTTTCGGGGCAACGCTCATCCTGCTCTACATGGCGTCAACCCTGTACCACGCCATTCCGCTGCCACGGGCCAAGCGCATTCTGAAGACCCTGGACCACAGCGCGATCTTCCTGCTCATCGCCGGCACCTACACGCCGTTCATGCTGGTCAACCTGCGCGAGACAGTGGGCTGGACCGTGTTCGGGGTGGTCTGGCTGCTGGCCGTGGCTGGCGTCGTGCTCAAATGCTGCTTCGTGTACCGCTTCAAGCGCCTGTCACTGACCATTTATCTTGGCATGGGCTGGCTCTGCATCCTCATCGGGCGCGACATGTACGCGACCCTGTCCGGCGCCAGCCTGATCTTTCTGGCCCTGGGCGGAATGGCCTATACGCTGGGTGTGATCTTCTATGTCTGGAAACGCCTGCCATACAACCATGCGATCTGGCATCTCTTTGTCATCGCGGGCAGCACCATGCATTTCTTCTCGGTTCTTAACACCCTGCCGTCATAGTCCGTGTCCGATTGGTTCGTGTACGTGCTGCGCTGCGGCGACGGGAGTCTCTACACCGGCATCACCACCGACGTTGCCCGACGCCTGACCGAACACGCTTCCGGCGGACCCAGGGCCGCCAAGTATTTGCGTGGTCGCGGTCCGCTGGAACTTGCCTTTTCAGTTCCGGTGGACGGTAAGTCCGCGGCTTTGGCCATGGAAAGATGGATCAAGGCGCAACCGAAAAGACTCAAGGAAGAACTGGTCGCGGGCAGGCTGCACTGGCCGGATTTGGATTGAAGCACGCTCTTAAGGTCAATGAGAGGCAAGGACTGATTGGAGTGCCAGGATAATGAGGCGCGGGCAGGTTCCCGCGCCTTTTTGCGTTCAGGGTAGTTCCTGATCCAGGGCATCCTCGAGCTGGCCGCTGGTGAACAGGTCGCGCAGCACGAGGGGGCTGTCCGGGTTGTTTTTGGGGAAGATGGCCAGGATGGGAATGGATTTGGATCCCAGGCTTTCGAGCAGGGCCATCAGTTCGGGATCATGGCGGGTCAGGTCCACGCGCAACAGGACGGCATTGTGTTTCCTGGCGAACGCGGCGCTCTTCTCCGGAGTGAGCACGGTCTTTTCCAGAAACTTGCAGTTCGGGCACCAGTCCGCCGTAAAGTCCAGGATCAGGTTTTCCTGCCCGCGCAGGGAGTCGAACTGACGCATGTCGAAGTTTTTCCACGGGTCCGGATGTCCTTCCGGGCGGAAGAGGAAAGCGGCGGCAAGGACGACCAGGGCGACGGCGATGCCGCGAACGGACCATCTGCGCAGGCTGCTTTGGCTCAGATTGGTCCACTTGCCCCAGATCCAGGCCGCCAGGGCAATGGTCCACAGCAGAATGAGCACGTTTATGTATTCTGAGGTTGGCAGCAGGCCGAAGAGATACACGCAGGTCGCGGCCAGAAGAAAGCCGAGGATGCGTTCCAGATGCAGGGTCCAGGGGCCGGGTTTGGGCAGGAAGCGGTACAGGCCGGGAAAGAGAGCCATGGCCAGGTAGGGCGAGGCCATGCCAAGCCCTATGCAGCTCAGGACCATGGCGATGACGTCCGGAGGCTGGATCAGGGCCCAGGCCAGGACTCCGCCCAGAAACGGCCCGCTGCACGGGGTGGCCAGGATCGTGGCCAGGATGCCGGTGGTGAAGGACTCCAGCCGCGGATGATGTACGACCCCCTTGGCCTTGCCTTTGAGGTCGATGAGCGGGAGATCGTAGACCCCGAACAGGCTCAGGCAAAGCGCGAAGACAATGGCGGTCAAGGTTATGATGGCTGCCGGCTCCTGGAAAATCTGTCCCCAGGCCATGCCGGTGACGGCGATGATCCCGGCCAGGATCAGGAAATAGACCATCATCCCGAGAGCGAAGAACAGGTTGTGGGAACGAAAGGCCCGGCGCTGACTTTGTGGCACACTGTCTGCCGCCGGGATGAAGGAGCGAAGCTTCAGGGTGATGACCGGCAGCACACATGGCATGAAATTGAGGATCAGGCCGGCCAGAAAGGCGAGCGCGGCGGCCTTGGAGAGAGTGTTGACCTCAAGGCCGGGAGCAAAATAGCGGGGCGACAATGTCTTGGCGGCGGGCGTCTGTGTCGTTTCACCGGGTGTGACGGGTTCTAAGGAAACGTCCGATGGCAGCCCCGGAGCGGCTTGCAGAAAGCGGGGCCACCAATCCTGTTTCTCGGCAGACGGCAAGGCCGCTGTCGCCGCGATCACGAGTTCAAGTTCATTCTTGATGGGCTGGCAGGTGGTCGAGGAGCAGAGCAGGGCCTTTATCTCCGCCACGACCGTGGCCGGTCCGTCGGGCAGGGGGATGAAAAAGGGGGTCGGGCCGTCGTAGAGTTCCACGGTCAGGCTCGGGTCGAGGGGGTCGGGTCCAGGTGTCGGCTGCGGGTAAAGAGGCGACAGGGCCTTGCCGTCGCGTGTCGCTCTGATCTCCGTGGGGAATCCGGACGGGCCCTGAATGTTGCCGTAGGCATGCCAGTCGGGAGCGGGTGTCAGGGTCAGCACGGCAAGGACGGGAGTCTGTGCGCTGTCGGTTCGAAAGGCCTGGAGTGAAACCCGGTACGGTTCATCGGCCCGGGATTCGGCGGGAAAGGCCATGGCCAGGAGCACAAGGCAAATCAGAAAAAATCTGGACTGAAATATCATTGTTTCTCGGGGGGTGAAGTGTAATCGGCAATGTGTCTTCGAACTCCTACTTTTAAGAGGTTTGCGCACGCGAAGCAAGGACGGGGGAGAGCAAATTTCTCAGTGAAGGAATAGGTCTTATAGGTCGTATGAGGTCTATTGCTGAAAAAAATGCCGGGAGCCTTCCAGAGGAAGACTCCCGGCGCGCAAGGAGAGAAAAGTGCGGGCCGGGCAATCCCGGCCCGTTTGTTATTTTAGGTGGTCGGCCAGCACTTCTGCGATGTGTCGCACTGCGAAACCGGATTTGTTCACTTCAGCGCCGCCGCGCAGCTGCATGATGCAGCCCGGGCATTCGGTGACCAGCACTTCCGCGCCGGTGCGACCGGCGTCGGTCAGCTTGTTCTTGAGGATCTGTTCGGAAATCCCTGGGAACTTGGCCGAGTAGGTGCCGCCGAATCCGCAGCAGACCTGCTCCTGCTCCGCCTGGGCGTATTCATAGCCGCCCAGGGCCAGAAGCTGGCGGGGCTGTTCGACTACGTCCAGACCGCGACAGAGGTGGCAGGGGGCGTGCAGGGTGGCGCGCTCCTGGGTCTGTTTGAACTTGTCGGCGGTTACGCCGAGCACGTCGGTCATGAAGGCCGAGAAGGGCATGACCTTGTCGGCAAAGGCCTTGGCCTCGGCGTCGTTTTCACCGAGCAGGAACGGGTAGTTGTGCTTCAGGTGCGAGGCGCAGGAGGCGCACAGGGTGATGACGTAGTCGTAGTCGCCGCTCATGGCCGCGATGTTCTGCTTGGCCACGTCCACGCCCGCTTTCTTCTCGCCCATCATCTGCAGCGGCAGGCCGCAGCAGGACTGGTCCATGGGGAATTCCACGGCCACGTTGTGCGCCGCCAGAACCTTGACCGCCGCTTCCATCTGTTCGGGATAGACAAAGTCCTGCACGCAGCCCGAGAACAGGGCGATGCGGTACTTGGGTGCGGAAACCGTGGGTTTCAGCGCCGCGAAACGATCCCGGAAGGGCTTGGCGGCAATGGCCGGCAGAGCCTTGAACCCATGATCCTTGGAGAAGATATGGGGCAGATGGCGGATGTACTGCGTGCCGCCGGTCAGCGGCCGCTGGGCCATCTTGGCCGTGCGCAGGAAGGCATGGAAGAGCTTGCGGTTTTTCAGCAGCTTGCCCAGCAGCATGGAGGGCAGCGGATGGCCGTCCTCGTCCAGGATGCGCGCGTGTATTTCCTTGATCAAAAGGGGCAGGTCGATGCCCGCCGCACAGATGTGCTTGCATGCCTGGCAATTGATGCAGTTCTGGACCAGGTTCTTGGCCTTGTCCTTGCCGTGGAAGAAGTAGGTCAGGATGAGGCCGATGGCGCCGATGTAGATGTGACCCATCTGGTGGCCGCCGACCATGCGGTAGACCGGACAGACGTTGGCGCAGGCGCCGCAGCGCACGCAACGCAGGACCTGGGCGAAGAGCGGATCCTTGGCCATCTCGCTGCGGCCGTTGTCCAGAAAGATGATGTGCATCTCTTTCTTGCCGCCGGGCGCGGTCTGGCACTCGTTGGCGCCGCTGATCCAGGTCACGTAGGAGGTGATGGCCTGACCCGTGGCGTTCTTGGGAACGACACGCAGGATTTTCAGGGCGTCGGCAAGGCTGCCGCAGAGCTTGTCGATGCCGGCAATGGCCACATGCACGCGGGGCAGGGTGGTGACCAGACGGGCGTTGCCTTCGTTGGTCATCAGGCCGATGGTGCCGGTCTCGGCGATGGCGAAATTGGCTCCGCTGACGCCCATGTCCGCATCGGCGTATTTCTGGCGCAGTTCGCGACGGGCGACCTTGACCAGACGCTGGATGTCCGAGGACTGGTCATGCTTGGTGACCTGCGAGAAGAGTTCCGCGACCTGGTAGCGGGACAGGTGGATGGCCGGCATGACCATGTGGCTGGGACCTTCGTGCCGGAGCTGGATGATCCATTCGCCAAGGTCGGTCTCGACCACTTCGAGCCCGTCTTTTTCCAGACGATGGTTCAAAAGGGTTTCCTCGGCCGTCATGGACTTGGACTTGACGATCACCTTGCACTTGTTCTCGGCCGCGATGCGGGCCACGATCTCGTTGGCCTCGTCGCCGTCCTTGGCCAGGTGCACTTTGACACCGTTGGCTTCGGCCTTGGCCTTGAACTCGGCATACAGCTCGTCCAGACGGGTCAGCCCAGCGTCTTTGGCATCAACCACTTCCTGGATCAGGGCTTCCACGTCGTATTCGCGGAATGCGTTGGCCCGGCCAACAGGGTAGGCCGTGGCGAATTTGTCCATGGCTCCACGCAGGAAGGTGTTGTCCAGAGCTTCGCGCAGTTCGTCGTTGTATTCGGAAAGATTTTTGGCCTTCTGCATTATTTGTCCTCCAGAATCAGGATGTGCAGTTCCAGGGGCCCGTGCACGCCCAGGGCCAGAACGCGTTCGATGTCAGCGGTGCGGCTCGCGCCGGTGACAAAGGCCAGATAGTTGGGCTTCTGGCTCATGAAGCCCTTGAGTTCGGCGTACATGTCCTCGGCCGTGGCACGGATGCGTGACTTGGGGATGACCGCGACGTGAATTTCGCTGACCATGGTGGCCAGACGCAGCTCTTCGCTCGCCGAATTGATGACCAGGCTGCCGGTCTCGCCAATGCCGTAGTCGGCGACGGTGAAACCGATGTCGATGCCGGCCAGATGGCTGCGCATCCCGTCCTTGATGACGGAGATCTGGCGGGTTCCAGCCTGCTTGACCAGTTCGGCCATGTCGGCGTCGTTCAAGGCGGGGGCGGCGATGATCTTGCCCCATTCCTTGAGCTCGCACAGGTCCTTGCCCTTGTCCGACAGGGTCTCCTCACAGCCGCTCATGAGCAGCTGACAGGCTTCTTTCTGGGCGCACAGATCAACAGTATAGGCGATGGCCTGGGCCATGGAGTCCACTTCCGAAACAATGGCCGAAACTATTTCCGCTTTCTTCCGGAATTTTTCCAAAACTTCTGGGGTTGCTCCCATACGTCCTCCTGGGTGAATTCATTTGGCATACCATACGCAGGATGCGTGCCAGCTCAGCCTGCGAGCTATCATTCAATTATTTCGGTGTATTGATGGCGCCAGATGATCCCTGGTCCCAAAACAATACCAGCAGTTGGGTGATTTCACCCAACGATGATGGGGGGATTGGCGCAGTCATTTCATTGTGAAGCGGCTTTGTCCCGCAGGCGCCTTAGCATTTCCGACGCGGCGATGCCCCCGGCTTCCGTCAGTTCCCCGAATTCAAGGGCTTCGCGGATCGTGTCCAGCAGATCGTCGAATCCGGGCGCCTTCTGCTTGGAGAAAACATGGTGCGCTCCCTCACGCAGGGCCACGGAATCGACCCCACGGTCGATGAGGCTCTGCAAAAGCGGTCTCCATGCCTCCCGGCCGAGGTTCTCCAGGGCCACGGCCGCAAGCCAGGCCACATCGGAGTTCCGGTCTTCCAGAGCTTCGACAAGGGCCGGTGCGGAACCCGGATGGCGCAGCGCCCCGAGGGCCTTGGCCGCGGCCCAGCGCACATGGTGGTCCTTGGCGGTGAGGAGCGCCTGGCACAGGGGCGCAACCGCCGGTTCGCCCAGGGCTTCCAGTCCTTCCCGGCCCTTCTTGCGGATCAGTCCGTCCTTGTGTGCCAGCATTGCAATAAGGGCCGGAATTTCCGGGGTACTTGATTCTTCTGCGTTCATGGTCATTCCGTGCTGAATTGTGCCTGATTAACTGGTACTGTTAAGCACGATTCGGGAAAAAGTCCCGCGGAAAGTTCAAAGGTGCACTTTTGACGTTTGTGCTGTCGCTCACGGACTGCTTGCGTTGATCGTAAAGAACCGGATCATTCATCCGTTCTGGAGCATTCCTCCAGCAGATAGAGGATGTTGCGGTAGGGGATGCCGCCATGCATGTTCAACCCGATCTCGCATGTGCGGGATGTGGAATATCCCTCGTTGCACCCCGCGACCTGTCCGGCCAGACCTGCCAGCGCCGAGGCGTTCAGGTCCGGTCGATGGAAGCCCTTGTCGCCGGAAAATCCGCAGCAGAGGATGCCCTCGGGCAGGACGACGTCTGCGGCCAGGCGGCGTGCCAGGTCCGTGAAGGCGTCGGTCAGGCCCATGAGACGGGTGGAGCAGGTCGGGTGCAGGGCGATGCTGCGCCGCACAGGTTTCAGGTGCAATCGCGGCAGCAGGAAGTTGTGGGCGAACTCGACGGGTTCAAAGAGGGCAAGCCCCCGGATTTCTTTTTTCATGCGCGCAAGACACGGGCTGGTGTCGCAGAGAATGGGGTGGCGGCCGTTTTCGGACGCCTTGCGCAGCGCACTCTCCAGTTCCAGGATCTTCAAGCGGGCCTGATCGGTGAGCCCCTTGGTTTCAAAGGCCTTGCCGCAGCAAAGTTCGTTCACGTTGTCCGGGATGCGTACCGTGAATCCGGCCCGTTCGAGCAGCTGCTGCGTGACTGCGGGCAAGGCGGGCAGACGGTCTTCACGGGTGTCGCCCATGGTCCGTGCGGCGCAGGAAGGCAGGTACACGACTACGTCCCCCCCTGTACCGGAGCGCGTTTTTCCGCGAAACGCTTTTGCCCCACGGGGCAGGCCTTTTTGCCAGAGGGGCAGTCTGTTGCCGCTCAGTCGCGTCAGGATTCGACTCACGGCTTCCATTTTCTGGTCGCCGAGGGCCAGATGCGCAAGGTCGGCCGCGCCCAGTACGCCACGCACAAGGGACGTGGCGGCCGTGAAATGCGAGGCCACCTTGCTCGCCGCCGTGCGCGCAATGGGAGTGGCCGCATCGTGGCGCAGGTCCCGTATGAAGGCCGCCACGTCGATGGCCAGCGGGCAGCGGGTGGTGCACAGCCCGTCCGTGGCGCAGGTCGATTCGCCCAGTTCCGTGAAGGCGGCGCGCCACTGTCTGGCTTCGTCCGCGCGTCCTTCCTGCTCCAGGCGGGTGATTTCGCGCCAGGCCGCGATGCGCTGGCGCGGCGTGAAGGCAATGTGCCGCGACGGGCAAACAGGCTCGCAGAATCCGCAGTCCACGCACATGTCGATTTTGGGGTGGCTGGTCAGGGGAAGCTTGAGGCCCCGCAGATGCTCATCCGGGTCTTCGTTGAACATGACGCCCGGGTTCAATATCCCATGCGGGTCGAGCAGGGTTTTGATCGCGCGCATGACCGCATAGATGGTGTCGCCCCATTCCTGACGCACGTAGGGTGCGATGGAGCGGCCCGTGCCGTGCTCGGCTTTGAGCGACCCGTCGAAGTCGCGGGTGATGAGGGTAGCCAGGTCATCGAGAAAACCGTGCAGCCGCAGTAGTTCCACGGGATCGTTTATGCGCGTGGGCAGGGTGAAGTGGAAATTGCCGTGAAAGGCGTGTCCCATGATTCCGGCTTCATAGCCATGGCGTTCAAAGAGGCGCTGGAAGGCGGCGCAGCCCTCGGCCAAGCGCTCCACCGGGATGTTGATGTCTTCGGTGATGACGAACTCGTCGGCGGCGCGGAAGCTGGTCACCGCCGAGAAGAGGCCGCGCCGGATGGCCCACAGGCGCTCGCATTCGGCGGCGTCCGTGGTGAAGCCGGGTTTCACGACCTGTTCGATGCCGGTCAGTGCGTCCAGGATGGCCCCGGTATTGCGCGCAAGCTCTTCGCTGTCGGCGGCCCGGGTCTCCATGAGCACGGCGCAGGCCTCGTCGCCCAGTTCGCGCAGGATGGGCGGTGCCGCAGGCAGGCCCTCAACGGCCCGGATCGAGGTGCGGTCAAGAAGCTCCGCCGCCTGCACCGGGCAGCCTCCGCGCAGGGCCATGACCGCCCGCGCCGCCGCGTCCAGGTCCGGAAAGATCATGAGCGCCGTGGCCCGCAGGGGATGGACGGGCAACGTGGCCAGGGTCACGGAGCTGACAAAACCCAGCGTTCCTTCGGAACCGATCATGAGATGGGTCAGGATGTCGATGGGATCGTCAAATTCGGTGAGGGCATTGACGGCATAGCCCATGGTGTTCTTGATGGAATACTTGCGCCGGATGCGTTCCACCAGGGCCGGGTCGGCCATGATTTCGCGGCGCAGATCCAGGAGGCGCTCGAGCACATGCGCGTGGCTTACGCGCAGCGCGGCCACGCTGTCCGGGTCTTCGGTATCCAGGATCGTGCCGTCGGCCAGAATGAGGCGCATGTGGCGCATGGTCGCAAAGGTGTTCTGATCCACGGTGCAGCACATGCCGGCAGCGTTGTTGGCGACCATGCCGCCGATGGATGCGGCCGAGGCCGAGGCCGGATCTGGCCCGATGCGGCGTCCGTGCGGGGCCAGGGCGGCGTCGGCCTCGCCGCCAGTCAGGCCGCAATGCAGCCGGATGGCCCGTCCCTGGTCCAGGATTTCATGCCTGCGCCAAAGCGGGCCCCGAATGCGCGCCACGATGTCTTCGCCCGTGGCCTGACCGTTGAGGCTCGTGCCCGCTCCGCGAAAGGTCACGCCGCCGCCGTGTTCACGCAGGGTCGCCAGCAGGTTCTGGATTTCGGTTTCGTTTTCAAGGTCGATGACGGCCTTGGCTCGGGGCTGGTAGATGCTCGCGTCGAGGGCGAAAACGCGCGCCCGCACGGCATCCGGATGCAGGCGTTCCGCCGGGACGATACGGGCCAGGGCGGCGGCAAGGGAAGACGGCAATGGCATTGGGCGCTCCATGGGGTCGGTGCTCCTGAAACGTGTTCAACGGAACGGAGCGTGCACTGGAAGGACAAAATCACTAGGGGCGTGCAGTGCCGAAGTCAATGTGACGGATCGGGCCAACCGCGCGGGCCTTGCGGGAAAGGCCGGTGACGCCAGAAAAGGGTTGCAAAGCTTCTTGCTGATCGATAATTGTTTATTCTTTGCGCTCACTTTTTTTGAAATTTTAATAAAAACACAGGCTTGTGCCATTCGCGCCGCGCGGCGTCTGGACAGCCCGGAGGCATCGATGAAAATGAGAATTTCGGTTGCGATCTTTCTTGCAATGACCATGTTCTGTGCCGCGTCCGCCCAGGCGGAGCGGGTTCTCAAGTTCGGGCATATCGCGCCCACCAAGATCGAGGACAAGGATTTCCCCATGCACAAGGCGGCCCTGGCCTTTGCCGCGCACGTGGAAAAAGAGACGAAAGGCGAGATCAGGATCGAGGTCTTTCCGCTGGGCCAGCTCGGCAACGAGCGCTCCATGCTGGAGCAGGTCCAGTTCGGCACCCTGGACATGATGGATTGCACCACGGCGGTCATGTCCAACCTCATCCCGCAGGTTGGTCTCCTTGACCTCTTCTTTCTCTTTCCGAGCAAGGAGGTAGCCTACAAGGTCCTGGCCGACGAGGAATTCAAGACCGTCATGGACGCGCTCATGCCCGGCATGGGGCTCATACCCATCGGATACGCCGAGAACGAGATGCGCGACTTCGGCGTGCGCGACAAGACCATCTCCTCGCCCGAACAGATGCAGGGCGTGCGCGTGCGGGTCATGGATTCGCCCGTGTTCCTCGAAAGCTTTCGGGCGCTCGGTGCCAATCCCGTTGGCATCCCCTTTCCGGAGCTGTACACGGCCTTGCAGCAGGGCGCGGTGGACATGCAGGAAAATCCCATTCCCACTTCGGTCATGATGAAGTTCACGGAAGTGGCCAAGCATCTGACCCGTTCCTCCCATTCCCTGACCAGCCTCTACAAGATGGTCAGCCGTCCGGTCTGGGAGAGCCTGACCCCCGAGCAGCAGCAGATCTTTCTGGATGCCGCCAAGATCGCCGAGGACATCAATCGCACCGAAAACACGAACATGCGCAACGAGCTTGAAAAGCTGGCCGTGGATAAATTTGGAGCCACCATTGCGGACCTTACACCTGAAGAGCGCAAGGCGTTTCATGATGCCGTGCTGCCCGTTCACGAGAAATTCGCGGATCAGGTCGGCAACATTCCAGACGACCCCAAGTTCGGGAAGTATGCAGGCAAGCGCTACTACGACATGATCGTGGAAAAGGTGAATCTGTACAGCAACTAGTCCTCGTCACGTGAGCCTCGACGCGCAAGGGTCGCGGCTCCGTGCAGGTTTGAAACGCGAGACGGCAGGGCCCACGCCCTGCCGTTTTTTGAGAGCACGATGAAAAAATTTCTGCGCAACCTCGGCCACATCGAGGAGTTGGCCGTGGGCGGCCTGCTGCTGCTTCTGGCCGTGGGCACCACCATTCAGGTCCTCACCCGTTATTTTCTGGGCATGACCTTTGACTGGTTCGACGAGGGCAGCCGCTATCTGCTTGTCTTCGTGACCTTTGCCGGAGCGGGCATGGCCGTCAAATATGGAGCACATTTCTCCATGGAGGCCGTGACCCAGTATGCCCCGCCACGCATGGCCGCCGCCATGCGGACCCTGGCCAACCTGCTGAGCGCGGCGGTGATGCTGCTCATCGCCTGGTACGGGTGGGAACAGACGGCGCTGTTGGCCCGTTACGGGATGACCACGGCCTCGCTGGGCATGCCCATGTGGGTGGCCTATCTGCCCATTCCCGTTTTCGGAGTGAGCATCGCGCTTCGTTTTCTGGGCCGGGCCTTTGAGCAGACCCGTATCATGTTCGGACAGAACGCACAGGAGCGTGACTGATGGTCTGGTTCATCGTCTGCACTTTCCTGGGCCTGCTGCTGCTTTCGACACCCATCGCCATTGTCGTTCTTGCGACCACGGCCGGGGCCGTCAGCCTGTTTCTGAACGTCCCGCTGACCGCTTTGGTGCAACAGCTGTTTCGCGGACTGGACAATTTTCTGCTGCTGTCCATCCCTTTTTTCATTCTGGCCGGGAACATCATGGCCGAGGGACGCATCGCCCATTATCTGGTTCAGTCCATGGATGCCTGCGTAGGGCGTTTCCGAGGCGGTCTGGCCCTGGCCGGGATTCTGACCTGCATGTTTTTCGCGGCCATCTCGGGATCAAGCCCTGCCACGGTCATCGCCGTGGGCAGCATCATGATCCCGGCCCTGATCCGTTCGGGATACAACGAGAAATTCAGCATCGGCCTCATCACCAGCGCCGGGACGCTTGGCATTCTCATTCCTCCGTCCATTCCCATGGTCCTCTATTCCCTTGTGGGCAACACCTCGGTCAGCGACATGTTCATGGCCGGCGTTGTCCCGGGCGTGATTCGGGTGATCATCTTCGGCGCCTTTGCCGTGTACATGGCCAGACGTTTCAACTGGGGCGCGACATCGTCCCACACCCTGGGAGAAACCCTGCGCATCCTCGGACGGGCGTCCTGGGGACTGGCCATGCCCCTCATCGTGCTCGGCGGCATCTATTCGGGCGTTTTCACGCCTACGGAGGCGGCGGGAGTGTCCGTGGTCTACGCCCTGCTGGTCGAAACTTTCATTTACAGGTCTCTCTCCTGGGAAAAGCTGCGGGTCATCCTGGTCAAGAGCGCCGTGCTGTCCTCGGCCCTGCTCTTCATCATCGCCTGTGCCATGCCCTTCATCTGGCTGCTGACGCGCGAACAGCTACCGGTGCAGGCCGCCGAATTCATCGGGGCACACATCAGCAACAAGTATGTTTTTCTGTTTCTGGTCAACATTCTGCTGCTTGCAGTCGGCTGTGTCATGGACATCGTGACCTCCATCCTGGTGCTTACGCCCATCTTTCTGCCCATGCTGGCTCATTTTGACATCGACCCCGTGGCCTGGGGTATCATGATGATCGTCAACGTGGAGATCGGATTCCTGACCTTTCCCTTCGGCCTGAACCTGTTCGTGGCCATGGGCATCACCAAAAAACCCCTGACCTTCATTGCCAGGGCGGTCATGCCTTTCCTGCTGCTGCTCTTTGTCTGCCTGCTCATGGTCACCTATATCCCGATCATCTCCACCTGGCTGCCCTCCGCGTTGAAATAGCCGGGACTTCCGTAAAACGAAAAAACCGCATGGGGGTTGCCTCATGCGGTTTTTTTATTGCTTGCGTGATTGACGCCACGTCTAGCCGTTCTGGTCCAGCCTGTCTGGCTGACATTCTTCGATGGCCGAGCAGCAGACCATGTTGCGCCCGTTGGTTTTGGCCAGATACAGGGCCAGATCAGCGTTGTGGACCAGGCTCTCCGGCGGGGTCAGGGCGCCGGGCTTGAGGCCCGCGATGCCGATGGACACCGTGACCCGGAAGCGTTTTTTCTGGAAGCGGAAGACGGTCTGGCCGATTTGGGCGCGGAGCCTCTCAGCCAGAATCCAAGCCTGCTCTTCTCTGGTCTGCGGCAGGAGGACAACAAATTCCTCACCGCCGTAGCGGGCGGGGAAATCGGATTCGCGCAGGGTGTTGGTCAGGATCTTGCCCACTTCACGCAACACCATGTCCCCGGCCTGATGCCCGTAGGTGTCGTTGACGGACTTGAAATAGTCCAGGTCGATCATCATCAGGCTGAGTTCGTCCTGATGGCGCTGGTGGCGTTTCATTTCCTCGCGCAGACGGGTGTCAAAATGATGACGATTGGAGATGCGCGTCAGGCCGTCATGGTCGGCACGGGCCTTGGTCTTGCGGAATTCGAGGCTGTTGCGCATGGCCAGGGCCAGATGGTTGGCGGCCGAACCGAGGATGCGCAGGCGATCCTGCCCGAGGGCCGAAGCCTCACGCGAACAGATGACCAGGGCTCCAAAGGGTTCCGGCCCAAGGGAAAGGGGCAGGGTGATGAGCTGTTCGAGCTCCGGTTGACTCTCCTGATCGTCGTCCTTGTGCTGCAGGACTGAGACCTGGTATCCGCGCACCTCGTGTTTGCCGAGGCGGGTGGCCAGGCTCAGAAGATGGTTGATCCATTCCGCCTGGCTCGTGTTCGACAGGTTCTCCGTCAGAAAGAGTTCCGCCTCGGTCTGGCCTTCGTTTTCACTCCAAAAGATGCCAAGGACGGTCCGTACATCGAGAAGCAGCGCCAGATCTTCGGCGCAGTTGGAAAGGATGATCGACGGATCGAGGGTCTGACTGGCTTTGGTCAGCAGTTGGTTGAGGAAGGCCAGCTGCTCGTTCTTGCGGGCCAGGAGTTCCCGTTCGAGGCTGATCTCGCGCGCCATGAGGAATATGTCCTGATACATGCTGGACACTTCTTCCGCCTGCTCCAGTGCACGGGCAATTTTTGCCCCATCGAGGGGACAGGTCATGATCGTCAGAAATGTGCCTGAGGACATGTACTCCAGAGCTTCCGGATCATGCTGGTCGGCGATGAGCAGAAACTGCCAGGATTTGTGTGCGGTAAGCTGTTCCCTGTCCTGCGCAGTCAGGTCTTTCCAGGTGGAAACGGCCACGAAGACAAGCCCGCCCTGGATTCTCTCGCGCATGAAATCCTGCGCTGAACCGAGCAGGCGGTTCTCGAGGATGCGTGTCCGGGGCAGGTGTCCTTCCAGCTGGGAGGCAAGCGCGGGGCTTAATGCCAGGCCCAGGCAAGGGCGGGTCGGGGTATCCATGAAATCCTCCAGGGCAACGAAAAATTGACGATCTTCCGTAACTAAGCAAGTTTGCTGCCAAGCTTGGCAAAAGGCTGCGAGCAATGGACAGCAGCGAGTTTCGAGCCATTTCGCATCTGCATGGACCATCTTTTCATGAGCGCGGGCATCAGGCCCGGATATTGCTTTTGGTGGGCATGGCACAGCACTTAGGCCCTGTCTGGGGCACTCTTGATCCATTCGTCGAAGGCGGCCCCATCCTCGGTCGCAAGGTTGCCAATGCCGGTTTCCTGCGGGCCCTGCTTGAAACCGATCCTTTCGCGGCCTATCATTTCTTTCTGGCGGACAGGCAAAGCGGCGAGGCACTCAAAGCCTACGTGCAGTCCCTTTGCCCGCAGGTGCTCGGCAAGGTCCGCATCCTGCCGCGAACCGCTCTGCCCGAGCATCTGGCCAGGACCACGTATCATGCGTTCCACCTCTCCGACTGCCTGACCTCCCAGGGCTTTCTGGCTGCGGCCAGGAACAGTCTCGCAGGCAACATTTTCCCCATCACCGGCGTGACCCACTCCCTGTCCTATGCGCGCTTCGGCCAGTCCTTCGCCCAGCATGTCTGGGCCGGAACCACGGCGAGGGACTGCATAGTCGCTACCTCCAGCGCCGGGGCAGAGGTCGTGCGGGAGGAACTGGCGGCGCTTTCCGAGGTGCTCCGTGCTCCGGTTCCGCAGGTGGCGGTTGTGCCCCTTGGTGTGTGGTGCTCCGAATTTTACGCTCCCGGGCCGGGGGGCGTATCCGCCGTGCCGGAGTCGAAGACCGTATTTCTGGTGCCTGGACGGATCAGTCCGTACTCCAAGATGGATCTTTTGCCTCTGCTGCGCGCGTTCCAGCGTCTGCGGCAAAGCGGGGTGCAGCTTGACGATGTCTGTCTGGTCCTGGCCGGGAGCCCCGACGAAGGCGCGTCCCTGCCGCAGACCCTGACCAATCTGGCGGCCAATATAGGGCTTGAGCTCGTTGTGGTGCGCTGTCCCGATGATGCGACGAGGACGGCACTGCTGCATCGCGCCGATGTGGTCGTGTCCCTGGCAGACAACCCGCAGGAAACTTTCGGGCTGACGATCCTGGAAGCCGCGGCGGCCGCAAAGCCCGTCATCGCTTCGGACTATGATGGCTACCGCGATCTGGTCCGTCACGGTCGAACGGGATTTCTGGTTTCCACTCTGGACAGCGGCGAAGTGGATGACATCTCGCTTCTGGCGCCGCTTCTTTACGATAGCACCTACCACTTGTGGCTGGCCCAGGACGTGGCCGTGGACGTTGGGGAACTGGCCGGGCATCTGCGTGACTTGCTTGTCAAAAGCTTGCGTGAGGACTTGGGCCGGGCGGCCCGCGAGCACGCGCAGGGCTTTGACTGGTCCAGGATCATCGGGCGCTATCTGGAATTGTGGGATCGTCTGGCGGCAGAACCCGCGACCAGACCGGACGGGGAAGGCCATCCGCTGCTCATGCGCCACGGACGGATTTTTGCCGGGTATCCGTCACGCCGGCTGGCGGAAGGGGATGTGCTGGAGATCACGGAGCTTGGCCGGGCCGTGTACAGGGGGCAGGATTTTCCCGTGATCTATGCGGGCATCGAAGGCAGGATTGATCTTGAACTGATGCGCAAGGTGCTGGTCTGGGCCAGACGCCCGTTGTCATGGAAGGTTCTGCGCGAGAAGGCCGATGCCGCGAACCATCTGGCTTCCACTGTGGTGTGGATGCTCAAAGGGGATCTGCTGCGTGTCTCGGCGAAGTCCGAAAGCTCACGGCCGTAAGGCGGATGAGGAGCTATCCGTATTTTTCGAAGTAGCCGCGGGGGGTGAGGATCTTCTTTCCTGCCAGGCGGCTCGAGCTGTTGCCGATGACAACCGTGGTCAGCATGTCGGCCCACTCTGGGTCGCAGGTGCCAAGGGTCGCCACGCGCACATCCTGATCCGGGCGGTAGGCGTTGCGCACGAAGCCCACGGGAGTGCTTGCGCCGCGATGCTCGGCCGCGATGGCCAGGGCTTGGCCGAGATAGGAATCGCGCTTGCGGGATTTGGGGTTGTAGAGGGCGATGACGAAATCACCTTCGACCGCACAGCGGATTCGCTTCATGATGGTCGGAAGCGGGGTCAAAAGGTCAGACAGGGAGATGGAGGCGAAGTCGTGCATGAGCGGGGCGCCGAGCAGGGCCGCCGCTGCGCACAGGGCCGGGATGCCCGGCACGACCTCCAGTTCGACGGTATCAAGGAGCTCCTCGCGTTCCAGAAATTCAAGAACGAGTCCGGCCATGCCGTAGATGCCGCTGTCCCCGGAGGAGACCACGACCGTGTCGAGTCCTGCCAGGGCGAATTCCACGGCCTTGGCCGTGCGTTCCATTTCTTTTTTCATGGGGCTTGAAAAAAGAGTCTTTCCCTTGAGCAGATCGGGATCAACCAGGGCCATGTATCGGTCATAGCCGACAACGGCTCCGGCCTTTGCCAGACAGGACAGGGCCATGGGGGCGAGCAGCGACGAGCTGCCGGGGCCCAGGCCGATCACGGTCAACCGGCCAGGCATATGGCCACCGTCACGTTCCCGCATATCGTCTTGGGCACTATCAGCCGCGCCTTTGGGCTTGATTTCAGGGCGGCCTGGATGCCTGCTGCTTCGCATACGCTCCCAACTCCTATTTTTTCCCGCACCCGCTCCGAGGGGTTGGGGACGTCTGTTGCATTCAATGTTGACGCTTCAAAGAATTCAAGGGGCACTCCCAGTTCCTGAGCCGCGTCCAGCATCCCCGCTTCGTCCGCTTTGAGTTCTGCACTGGCCAGCGCGGCCAGACTGTCGAAAGCCAGCTCGTGCCGATCCATGACCTGCTTCAGGGCCTGCAGGATTTCGTCGCGGGACACTCCCCGACGACAGCCGATACCGGCGCAAAGGCAACGCGGATGAAGGAGAAGGCCCGCTGTCGTGTTTTTTTTCCAGCTGACCAGCACCTGCGCCTGCCCTTGGTCAATCAGTTCAAAAGAATCCTTCAAGTCCTCGTTTCCGGACAGGCCCAGACGATTTTCCGGGTCATGCACCGTGATGCGCCCGCCTTCGGCCAGGACGCTGTTCAGCGCCGCCAGGCGGGACGGGTCGGCGATGGCGCAGTCGCGGTGCTGGGCCAGGGTGTCGATGGCGGGTTTGCCGGCCGTGTCCGTGGCCGTGGTGATGACGGGGCGGCCCGCGATGTGGGCGGCGATGCGCCGGGCCAGGTCGTTGGCCCCGCCGAGATGGCCGGACAGGAGGCTGACCACGTGTTCGCCGTTCTGGTCGCAGACGACCACGGCCGGGTCTTTTGTCTTGGACTGCAGCAGGGGCGCGATGCTCCGCACCACGATGCCCGTGGCGGCCACGAAGACATGGGCGTGGTAGAGGGAGAAATTGACGCGGACCTGATCGGCGATGCGTCCAAAGCCCTGGACTTGGTCATGGGCGGGACGGTCGGTGACCAGACGGCTGGTGGCGAAAAGATCGGCCGGGGCCATGTCGGCGATGCGTCGGGCCAGACCGAGGCCCTGGCTGGTCATGGCGTAGACGGCCATGCGCGTCCAGGTCCGGGGGTGCCGGGCCTCCCGAAATCCGTGTCCGAACGAGGCGTCGTACAGTTTGGACTGGATCTGCGGCGCGGTCTCCCCGGGCAGGACCAGAAAGACGGCCTGACGGGTGATGTCGCCTGCCTGCACGCTCTGTTCGAGTTCCGCCAGGGTGGTACGGATGATTTTTTCACGGGGATGGCCAACCTTGTGACCGATGACGATGACCGTGTTTTCAGGCGATCCGGCCTCGCGCAATTGACTGGCCAGTTCCCCGGCCTTGTCCGCGGAGAGGTACACGGCCACGGACGATCCGTGCCGTGCCAGTTCGCTCAGTCGCTCGGACTGCGGTACCGGGGTGCGGCCGTGTAGCCTGGTGATGATGAGGCTCTGGGTGGTCTCGGGCACGGTGAACGACACCCCGGCCCGGGCTGCGGCGGCAAAGGCGGCGGTCACGCCGGGAATGATGGTCCAGGCCACGCCGTCACGGTCCAGCAGCGCAATCTGCTCGCGCACCGAGCCGAACAGGGATGGATCGCCGGTGTGTACCCGCGCCACGACTCCGCCTCTGCGCGCCGTTTCAAGCATCAGGGCGTGGGTCTGTTCGAGGCTCATGCCTGCCGAATCCGCGACCACGGCTCCTGCCCGGGCGCAACCCACGACCTCGGCAGGCACCAGGGACCCGGCATAGAGCACCAGATCCGCCCGTCCGACAAGGTCCCGGCCGCGCACCGTGATCAGGTCAGGATCTCCGGGACCAGCGCCGATAAAATAAACCTGGGGAGAAATATTCATGTGTCGCTTGAAGGTTTTCGGGTTTCCAGAAGAAATACGGGATTGGATGGAACCAGCCGCAGGTCGCCGGCCAAAGGAGACCCGCCGTGGTGCATGAGCTGGTGTACCTTCAGAGGCCAGCCCAGTTCATGGAAGACGGCGCGGGCGGTCTCCAGGGTGGAGAGCAGCACGGCGGCCACCACCATGCGCCCGCCGGAAGAAAGCAGGGCGGCGCACTGGGCAAGAACCTGCGCTGACGCCCCGCCGCCGAGGAAGATGTGGGTGGGCAAGGAAGAATGGGGTGTATGGGACGTATGCCCAAGGCAAGCAGGGTGTTCATTCTGCGCTTTGTTTGCCTCTTTATAGGTCCCATGGGTCCCACAGGACCTATAGGACCTATAAGATCCATTCTCCAAAAAATCTTCCAGCGAAGCGTGCACCACTTCCACCAGCCATGCCCCTGTGCGTTCCACATTTTCCCTGATGTGCCGCACTCGCTCCTCTTGGCGCTCCACCGCCACCACGTGCCCTTTGCCCAGAAGTCTTGCGGCTTCCAGACTGACGGCTCCGCTACCTGCACCAAGATCCCACATGACGGCGTCTTCAGGCAGGCGCAGCAGGGACAGGGCCAGGGCGCGCACGTGCTGTTTGGTCATCAGGCCGCCTGTGTGGGCCAGGGCCTCTTCGTCAAACCCCAGCTTCAGGGGCAGGGCCGCAGGGGTGGTGCGTTCCAGAACAACCATGTTCAGGGCGTGCCAGGTGCATTGCGCAGCCTCGGTCAGGGCGAGGGTGGACAGTCTTTCTTCCGGTCCGCCGAGGGCCTCGGCAACGTTCATGCGCCAGCCCGTGACGCCGCGTTCGAGCAGAAGTCCGGCGATGGCGTCTGGACTGTGCCTGTGGTCCGTGTAGAGCGCCACCAGATTGTCGTGCGTCAGGGCCGCAAAGAGTGGAGTCCGGTCGCTGCGGCCGTGCAGGGACAACGCCCGGCAGTCGTGCCAGGGCAGGCCGAAGCGGGCGCAGGCGGTTTGCAGGGCCGAGACATTGGGATGAAATGTCAGCTCGCCGGGGGCGAAGTAGCGAAGCAGGCTCGCGCCCAGCCCGTAGAGCAGGGGGTCGCCGTCGGCCAGCACGCAGACGCTTGCGCCTTCGGCCCGTGCGCGGATGTCGGCCGCGAACGCGTCCATGCCGGTCAGGGGCAGGCGGCGCTCCTCGGGGATCTCAAGTTCGTCCAGCAGGCGACGCCCGGAAGCCACAAGGTCCGCTTTGAGGATAAGCTCCATGATCCGGGGGCTGCGGTGCTCCCTGGCCAGGCCCATGCCGATGACGTGGATCATGCGGCCTCCGCGCTTTGGTGCAGGATCTGTCCGGTAAAATCGAAGAGCATGTAGCCTACGCGCAGGTCGCGGCCGCAAAAGGCGCGGGCTGCTTCGGCGGCCTTGTCCGTGAGCAGGGTGAAGAGGGTCGTGCTTTGGGGCAGCGGAGCCAGCAGCTCCAGGGCCTGCATGGCAGTGTTGGCTCCGGCAACCTCCTGGCAGATCTGTCGTTTGAAACCGCAATCCGCGCACCAGCCGGCCAGGATGCCAAGGTCGAGCTCCGCGCTGCGGGCGTGGGTGTAGCGGTGTCCCTGGGCCTGTTTGACCAGCTTGCCGAAAAAGACGCCCCAGAGCACGGAATCGAAACCGCGCCGGCTGACTTCGCGCATGCTGAAGGAAAAAAAGTCGGCCACCTGCACGCAGGCCGTTTCCGAAGTCTGCGGACGGGCCTGACGCAGGAAGCGTTCGCTGCGTCCGCCCGTGGTCAGACAGGGGGTGGCCACCCCGCAGGCCTGCATGACATCGAGGCATTGGCGGATGGTGGCCTGATAGGCTGCGTTGCTGAAGGGCTTGACCGTGCCCCGGGTGCCGAGGATGGAGATGCCCCCGACAATGCCCAGACGGGGATTGAAGGTCTTGCGGGCCAATTCTTCCCCCCGGTCAACGCTGATTTCGACTTCAAGGCCAATCTTTTCGTTCATGCCAAAGGTATCGGCCTCGGCCATGGCCTCGGTCACGGCCAGGGTGATCTGCTCGCGGGGCACGGGATTGATGGCGGGCATGCCGACGGCAACGGGCAGGCCGGGCCGGGTCACGACGCCCACGCCGGACCCGCCGCGCAGGGTCACGCCTGTCCCTGCGCCGCGCTGCACCCGGGCGCGGATCACGGCACGGTGGGTCACGTCCGGGTCGTCGCCTGCGTCCTTGACCACAGCGGCCATGGCGGCGTCCCCGTCGATACGGCTCTCAAGGATGGCGATGCTCATGCGCTCGCCAACGGGCAGCGGCACCTCGACACGTTCCTGTGCGCGTCCCGTGAGCAGGTGCGTGGTCGCGGCCCTGGCGGCCGCGGAAGCCGCCGTGCCCGTGGTGAAACCATGGCGCAGGGTCATTTTCCGCAGGTTCCGGCGAAATGGGTGGCCATGAGTGGATTTGAACCAAAATGCAGATGCACGTACGATCCCAGGCAGTTGCCCTTTTGGAAACCGCCACCGGCGTTCATCTTTCCACAGCGGTCATGGACCTCATAGACTTGGGCCGCGGCCGGGTCGCTGCCGCTCATGTGCGAATAGTGGAATTCATGGCCCCTGGCCCGTTCTCCGGGATCGCCCAGCACAGTGGGGGCGGTGAGCCTTACTTCGCGGTATCCCAGAGCCTGGTGACGGCTTTCCATGGCGCAGGAAAAATCAAAGACGCCGGCCATGGCATGCTCCTGCCCGGCGCGGGTGCGCAGGGAGCGCATCAGGTACATGAAGCCGCCGCATTCTGCATAGACCGGTTTGCCGCTGGCACAGAAGTCGCGGATTTTGCCGAGCATGGCCGTGTTGGCGGCAAGTTCCGCCGCGTGCAGCTCCGGATAGCCTCCGCCCAGATACAGTCCTTTGAGGGCTGGGGGCAGGTTCGTGTCGTGCAGGGGCGAGAAGGGCACCAGTTCGGCTCCTGCCTGCCGCAGCATGCGCAGATTTTCCTCGTAGTAGAAGCAAAAGGCGCGGTCGCGAGCGTATCCGATGCGTATTTCCGGCATCCTGACCCCGCCGTCGCTAAGGGAAGGCAGCGTGTATTCGGGCAGGGCATCAAGCAACTTGTCAAGGTCGATGGATTTCTCGACCCAGTCGGCCAGGGTGTTCAGGCGCTCCTCGCGGCGGTCCAGGTCTTCGGCGGTGACCAGCCCGAGATGTCGCGACGGCAGGGGCAGGTCGGGCTGGCGCTGCAGGCTTCCCAGAACCCGGCCCCCCTGACCTTCCATGGCCTGGGCCAGAATCTGGCCGTGGGTGGGGCTGCCGGTCATGTTGAAGAGTACGAAGTCAAGGCGCAGATCCGGGTCGAACTGGGCATAGCCCTTGACCAGCGCCGCCGCCGAGCGGGCCATGCCGCGCGCGTTGACCACCAGCATCACGGGCACGCCCAAAATCTTGGCCAGCTGTGCGGCCGAACCTTCCTCGCTGACGGCACCAATGCCGTCGAAGAGGCCCATGGCTCCCTCGATGATGGAGATGTCGCAACCTTCGTGGTTGCGGCGAAAGATGCGATGAATCTCGTCGGCCGAGAGCATCCAGCCGTCCAGGTTGTGGCTGGGCAGACCAGAGGCCAGACGGTGCAGGCCCGGATCGATGAAATCAGGGCCGGACTTGAAGCCCTGCACCACAAGGCCCTTGCGGGCGAAAGCTTTCATCAGACCGAGGGTGACGGAAGTTTTCCCGCACCCGCTGGAGGTGCCGGCAATGACGATGGCTTTGGGCATAAGCGTATCCTTGGTTCAAAGTGATTCGTTTTTGGTCAGCAGCATGAGCGAGAGATAGGTCGGGTTGTCCGGCGCCTCGTCCAGGCTGCGCGTGATGAACTGGTCCTTCATGCCCATTCTTGAGGCAAAAACGCAATGGGCTTTAGTCGGTAAAGTGCGCAGTTCATCGCGGATGGCCGAAAAATTGGTGTAGGCCTTGAGGATGACGGCGTTGTCCGCACTCTCAAGGCTTCTGCGCAGATCGGCGGCGTCGCGGATGCCGGGCAGGATGAGCAGGTTCTGGGCGCTTTCGGCCAGCACGGTCTCGGTGGCCGCCGCCACGGCCTGGAAGGAGGTTATGCCGGGAATCACCGTCACCGCCTGCTCCGGAGCCAGGCTGCGCAGGGTGCGCAGCAGGTAGGCGAAGGTCGAGTAGAGCAGGGGGTCGCCCAGGGTCAAAAAGGCCGCGTCGTGGCCCTTGGCAAGTTCATTCAGCACCAGACGTGCGTTTTCTTCCCATGCGGATTGCAGGGTGCCTGTGTCGCGGCTCATGGGGAAACCCAGACGGATGACGCGCGCATCCGCTTTCAGGTGTGGGCGTGCGATGTCCAGCGCCAGGGAGTCGTCGTTCTTGGTCGAGGACGCCGCAAGGATGACGTCCACCCGGCCAAGGATTCCAGCCGCCTTGATGGTCAAGAGTTCCGGGTCTCCTGGTCCAACGCCGATGCCGTAGAGATGGCCGCTCATGGTCGGACCTCCTTTTTCCAGTTTGAAATGATGGTCGAGAGTTGGCGCACCGCTTCAAGGCTGCGTGGTCCGGGCCGTGAAAAGACCTTCTGGTCCACGAAATGGACCCGCCCGGATTTCACGCAGTCCAGGGTGCGAAAGAGGCTGCGCTCGGACATGGGCACGGGGCGTGGGTTCATGGGCCCCGCCTGCACGAGATAGATGTCCGGGGCGAGACGCAGAAGCTCCTCTTCGCCCAGGCGCACGAGCTTGTCCGGAGCGGCGACGCAGTTTTCTCCGCCGGCCTTGAAGATTATCTCCGACGCCATGGAGCCTTGTCCTGCCGCCAGGAGCGTTGGGTAGCGGGCCTCGAAGAAGATTTTGGGCCGTGGGGGCAGGTTGTCGGTTTCTATGCGCGCGAGTTCCGAGCGCATGAATCTGACGCGTTCGGCAGCCTGCTCCGTGCTTGCTGTCAAAGTGCCAAGGCGCTCCATGACGGAAAAAAGCTGCTCGAAATTCTCAAGATCGAAGACCGCGACCTGAAGTCCCCTTTTTTCCAGAAAGCGTACCGGTTCCATGGCTTCGCCCCGGCCTCCGAGCTGCAGGACGAGATCCGGCTGAAGGCCCAGGATCAGCTCCGCGTTGGGCCGCAAATGGGTTCCGATGGACGGCTTGCCGACGATGGACGGGGGCAGGTTGTCGCTTGCGGTGCGGGCGATGAGCAGGTCTTCGCGGCCCATGTCGGCCAGGATCTCATTGAACGCCCCATAGAGGGCGATGATCCGGGTCGCGGGCGCATCGAGGCGTATCAGGCGGCCCTGATCGTCGGTGACGGAGAACTCGTCCAGGGAACCAGCTCCCGCTGCCGCCTGAAAAAGGAAAAGATTAAGCACGAGGCACCAGATAAGCTTGGGGAGTCCCGGTGAGGGGGTGCTCCGCCACGGCAAGGGGTGTTTCATATATTTCACTCAAGGTTTGGGCCGTGAAAATTTCGCGGGTGGGTCCATCGGCTACGACGGAACCGTTTTTCAGAAAGACGAGGCGCTGGCAATAGAGAGCGGCCAGGTTCAGGTCATGGGCCACGGTAAGGATTGTCAGCCCTGCGGCATTTCTGGCACGCAGCAGCTCGTAGAGATCCATGGTCCGGGCCACGTCGAGGTTGGACGCAGCCTCGTCCAGCAGCAGGAGCCTGGTGTCCTGGGCCAGGGCCTTGGCCGTGATGACCCGCTGCAGTTCTCCTCCGGAGAGGGCTTCGGTGCTGCGCTGGGCGAGATCAAGACAGCTTGTCTCTTCCATGGCCGCCTGCGCGCGCAGATGGTCTTGCCGGGAGTAGCCGCCCAGAAAGGAAACATGCGGATAGCGGCCCATGAGTACCAGCGACAGGGCGCGCACCCCGGAAAGTCCCGGGTTTTTCTGGGCCACGGTGGCGCAATGCCGGGCCCGGGCCTTGGCAGGCTGGGCCTTTATGTCGTGGCCTGCGATGCGGATGCTGCCGGAGAAATACGGCAGGACTCCGGACAGGGCGCGGATGAGGGTCGTCTTGCCGCTGCCGTTGGGGCCGAGGACGCCCGTGAACTCGCCTTCGCCGACAGCCAGGGAGATGCCTCGAAGCACGGGTTGACCCTTGTAGCCCGCGCTCAGGTTCCGGATTTCGATCATTGTTGTGCTCACGACCTGCGTCCCCTGGCCATGATCAGGCAGAAGAAGGGGCCGCCGAACAGGGCAGTGACCACGCCCACGGGCAATTCCGCTCCGTGGGAGAGAATGGTGCGGGCCAGCACGTCGGACCACAGCAGCAGGATCCCGCCGCCCAGGGCCGAAAAGAGGAGCAGAGGCCTTGAGTCCGGTCCGATGAGCATGCGCACCAGGTGGGGCACCACAAGGCCGACGAAGCCGATGATGCCGGAGACGCTGACAGCCGCCGCGGTCAGCATCCCGGCTCCGATGAGCAGGCCGATGCGCGCCCGTCCCACGGACACGCCGACTTGCGCAGCCTGCTCGGATCCAAGGCCCAGGATGTCGAGTTCCCGGGCCAGGAAAAGGACCACGGCAGAGCCCGTGATCATGTATGGCAGCATGAGTTCCACGTGCTCGAAGCCCCGTCCCTGAAAGCTGCCCATGATCCAGAACACGATGGCCGCCACCGATTCCTCGTTCAATGATTTGATGAGGGCGATGGCCGCGCCGAGGAAGGTGGAGACGACGATGCCGCCCAGGACCAGGCTCTCGCGGGAAAAATCTCCGGCCAGCCTGCTCATGGCCAGGACCAGGGTCATGGCCGCGAACGCTCCGCCAAGCGCGGCCAGAGGAAGGGTCGAAAGTCCGGCCACGGTCCAGCCCATGCCCAGAGCCAGAGCCGCGCCGCAGGCCGCGCCGCTGGATATGCCCAGGGTGAAGGGGTCGGCCAGGGGGTTGCGCAGCAGTCCTTGAAAAACGCCGCCGGACACGGCCAGGGCCGCCCCGGTCAGAAAAGAAAGCAGGATGCGCCCCAGCCGAATGTCTCGCACAATGACCAGTTCCTGACTTTCGACTTGCCCATGGAGCATGGACGCGAGAGCTTGGTGGATGGCCTCGGCGGGCAGGGGATAGGACCCGAAAAACAGGGCCGCATAGATGGAAAGGGGCACGGCAGCCGCCATGGCCAGCCATGCCCGCGTATGTCGTCTGTCGCTCATGGGCTAGGGCAGGCGCTCCAGGGCCGCCTGCAGGTGATTCAGCCAGATATCGACGAAAGCCGGAATCTGGGCCGTTCCGAGCAGCACCGTAGCGCAGGTCAGACCGTCGGCTTCGAGTACGGATTTCCAGGAACCCTCCTCGTCACCGGCCATGTCGTTGACGGCATGGTCGCCGGCTACGGCCATGAATGGCTGCAGGTAGACTTTCGAAACCTTGTGATCCCTGAGAGTTCCGCGCACATCGTCCAGGGACGGCGTACCTTCGACGGTACCGATGAGCACCAGCGGATCGAGGCGGTTCAGGGAAAACTGCAGTCCGGGGTAATAGATGTTGGCGGGGTGGTGTGTGCCGTGGCCCAGAAAGATCACGGCCTCTCCGGCTTTGCGCTCTGCCGGGAGGCTGGCCATGATGGCTGCTGCGCAGGCTTCGACGTCGGCGGGTTCGGCCAGCAGCGGCTGGCCGAGGACCACGCTGTCCATGCCCTTGGGCAGGCCGGAAAAGGCCTGCACCGTGCGCTGCAGGCCATGGAACTCCTCGCCCGGGATGGTGTGCAGGGACTGTACGGCCACATGCGTGAAACCGTCGTCCATCATCCGCGCCAGGGCCATGGCCGGAGAGTCGAAATTCTGGCCTTGGGCACTCAGCTTTTCGCGCACGATGCGCGAGGAATAGGCCCAGCGGATTTCAATGCCGGGAAATCGCACGCGGGCTTTTTCCCCGATGTGGTCCAGGGCGTTGCGCGCTTCGGGCACGGTGGTGCCGAAGGCCGCCAGCAGGATACCCTTTTTGGCCGGTCGTTCCTTGTGCCCAGCCAGGGCCGGGCCGCACAGGGCGAGCAGAAAAAAGAACAGAAAGAGTCCGCAAACATGCGAGGTTTTGAACATGAGACCTCCAGGTTTGGCGGGGGCAGTGAGATGAGAGAAGGACTGACGTCCAAGGGCGCGGCCCGCAAAAATCCCCCGTTGCAGGCAGCACAAACTGTGGTTGGACCTCGGACAGGTCTTCCGGCTCGTTTCACCATGTTCGTCCTTCCCGGGAGTGATCCCAGTGGACAGCGTGGAGCATGGCTTTTTTTGAAACTTACGGCGGCGGGTCCGCTCCCGATTTGCACGGGATTCCCTTTTACACCCTAAGGTATCCGAAGTGGTAAAAATGCTAGTCGTGGCCCTGGGGGCTGTCAAGAAATCCTGCGCAGCCGGGGAAGCTTGACAGATTGGCGGCAGGGGAATACTTGGTCACAAAATGACTTTCGGTCACTTTGTGACCATGGTCCAAAAAGGATGGCGCGTGGCTAGAAAACAGCAGGAAAAATCACTCCAGACCCAGCGCGAGCTGCTCGATTCGGCGGACAAATTGTTCGCCGCCAAGGGGTTTGTGGCCACCACCGTGGCCGAAATCACCTCAGAGGCCGGCTATGCCAAAGGCAATTTCTATCGGCACTGGCAAAGCAAGGACGAGATCATGCTGGCCATCATCGCCATCAAGATGCAGTCCTACCGCGCCATGCGCGACGCCGCATTGCAGGACGCGCACAGCCTGGAAGAGGTCATGGATCGCATCCTCGACTTTATGGAGACCATGATCGATGATCGCAACTGGAGCTCGGTCTTTCTGGAATTCACCATCCACGCCTCACGCAACGAGGACCTTCGCGCACAGCTCAACCAGTCCCTTTACCGCCTCTCCAACGAAATTTTCGACGACATCGTTGCGCCGTATGTGCGTAGCGGTTATCCGGCGCGCAAGATCGGCGCCCTGAACACGGCCCTGTTCGAAGGTTTTTTGATCCATTCCCTGCTTGGGACGGGAACCATCGACCGCAAGGATTTTCGCCGGGCAGCCATGAAACTAGCTCTGGCCAACGCCCTGGATACCCAGGAATAATCAGGCTCGCGCATGGGGCGCGGTCTCACTTTTCACACGGAGGATTACTGTCATGAGGCTGTTTTTACGAGTCGCGACCCTGGCTTTCATCGTTTTGGGAATGTCGGCTCCGACCATCGCCGCAGGACCGGTCAAGCTGTCCTACAGCAATTTCTTCCCGCCGACCCACATCCAGTCGATCCTGGCCGAAGAGTGGTGCCGCGAGGTCGAGGCTCGCTCGAACGGCCAGGTCGTCATCGACTACTACCCGGCAGGAACCCTGACCAAGCCCAAGGATTGCTATGACGGCGTGGTGCAGCGCATCTCGGACATCGGTCTCTCCGCCCTCGGTTACACCAAGGGGCGTTTTCCGGTCCTGTCCGGAGTCGACCTGCCCATGGGATACACGAGCGGCGCGCAGGCCACGGCGCTGGCCAATGCCGTCTATGAGCAGTTCAAGCCCAAGGAATTTGACGACGTGCATGTCCTTTATTTTCATGCGCACGGACCGGGCAAGCTGCACACCGCAGGCAAGGCCGTGACCTCCATGGACGAGCTCAAGGGCATGAAGATCCGCGCCACCGGCAACAGCGCAAGCGTCATCTCCGCCCTGGGCGGCAGCCCGGTGGCCATGTCCATGCCCGACTCCTACCAGTCCATCCAGAAAGGCGTCGTCAACGGTGGAATCTATCCCGTCGAGACCAACAAGGGCTGGAAGATGGGCGAGGTCGTTGACTATTTGACGGATACCACCGCCGTGGCCTACACGACCACTTTTTTTGTGGTCATCAACAAGGATGCCTGGGCTTCACTCACCCCCGAGGTGCAAAAAGTGTTGACCGAGGTCAGCCGGGACTGGATTCCAAGGCATGGACAGGCCTGGGATGACAGCGACAAGGAAGGCCTGGAATTTTTCCTGGCTCAGCAGGGTAACGCCGTGGTCACCCTGGACCCGGCCGAGGCAGAGCGCTGGACCAAGGCCATGGAGCCCATCTTCGGCGAATACGAGGCCGAATGTGCCAAGGTCGGAGCGGATGGCAAGGCTGTGCTGGATTTCATGCACGCCAATCTGAGATAGCCTTCAATTTGTCGGAGAGTTGCAGGGGCAAGAGCCGCAAGGCTCCTGCCCCTGCGTCATGTAGTAGGGAGAAAGCTCGTGGAAATCGTTTCTAGGATTCTGGCGCGCATCGGAAGCATGATGCGCATCGGCGGATGCCTGTGCCTGCTGGGCATGGCGTTTCTGACCGTGGCCGACATTACCGGTCGCCTCAATCGCAGCCCCATTTTCGGCTCCGAGGAGATCGTCACCTTTCTGGCCGTTCTGGCGCTGGGGCTGTCCCTGCCGTACGCCCATAGCCACCGTTCGCACATCGGGGTGGAGGTCTTCGTGCAGCTGATGTCGACCAGGGTGCGCCGCCGGCTCAAGCTGTTTCGCGAAACCCTGTCCGTCGCCTTTTTTGCCACGGTCACGGTCATGATGTGCACGTATGCCCGGGACAAACATCTTTCCGGAGAGGTATCCATGAATCTGGGTTTGCCCGAGTACTACTTCCTGTACGCGCTCAGCGCATGCTTCGCCGTGGCCACCCTGACCATGCTCGTCGACCTGTTGCAATTCATGCTGCAATGGAGAAAATCATGAGCCCGGCCGGAATCGGATTTTTGGGCATCGCGATCATGCTCCTGCTTTTCGCCACGCGCATGCCCGTCGCCTTTGTGATGGGGGTGGTCGGTTTTGTGGGATTTTCCGTGCTGACTTCCGTTCAGGGCGGTTTGAACATGCTCAGCCGCAGCATGTACGAGGTCTTTGTCTCCTATGACCTGACGACCATCCCCCTTTTCATCCTCATGGGGCAGCTGGCCTTCAACGCCGGCATCAGCAGGCGTCTTTTTTCGACGACGTATCATTTTTTCGGGCACATTCGCGGCGGACTGGCCATGGCTACGGTCTCGGCCTGCACCGCCTTTGGCGCGGTCTGCGGGTCCAGTCCGGCTACGGCCGCGACCATGGCCACGGTGGCCATCCCGGAAATGAAGCGCTTCGGATACCGCGACCGACTGGCAGCCGGAGCGGTGGCCGCAGGCGGCGGGCTTGGGATGATCATGCCGCCGAGCGTGGTGCTGATCATCTACGGGGTGCTCACGGAGCAATCCATCGGGCGGCTTTTCGTCGCCGGCATTCTTCCCGCTTTTTTACTGACCGGGCTGTTTCTGTGCGCAATTGCTGTCACGTGCCACCGGCATCCTGATTATGGTCCCGCAGCCGAGCATTTTTCCTGGAGCAAGCGTTTCAAATCCCTGACCGGGCTCATCGACACGCTCATCATCTTCGCCGTTGTCCTGACCGGACTTTTCAAGGGCTGGTTCACCCCCACCGAAGCCGCATCCGTGGGTGCTTTCAGCGTGCTGGTGCTGGGACTGGTGCGACGGCAGCTGAACTGGCGGCTGATTTTCAAATCCCTGGAAGAGACATTGCGCACCTCGTGCATGATCCTTTTTCTGGTGGCCGGAGCCGTGGTTTTCGGGAAGTTCCTGGCCGTGACGCGCATCCCCTTCACCACGGCAAGCTACATCGGCGGCCTCGAGATTCCGGCGCTGGCGGTCATGGCCATCATCGTGCTCATCTATTTTCTCGGCGGATGCTTCATGGATTCCCTGGCCATGATCATGCTCACTGTCCCGGTCTTCTATCCCGTGGTCATGAACCTTGGCTACGATCCCATCTGGTTCGGAGTCATCATCGTGCTGATCACCGAGATGGGGGTCATCACGCCGCCCGTGGGCATCAACGTCTACGTGGTCTACGGCGTGACCACGGCCATGAAGCAGAACATCAGTCTGGAATCCATCTTTCGCGGTATTTATCCCTTCCTGGTGGCCACGATCATTGGCATCGCAATCCTGTTTTTCATCCCCCAGATCGTGACCTTCCTGCCATCGCTGATGTAAAGGGCCGGCCTGGGCAACGCATGGGCTTGAACGTTGCTTGACTGTTCAAAACTTCGAAAAGGGGTCGAAAGAAATTTCGGCCCCTTTTACGTACTATGCGCGACAAATCCCGAGCAGGTTGCGTCTAGATCGATGGTCTTGTGCGTCGTCTCTGGACAAACGCGGCGCACAGTGCTCCGACAGCCATGAGGGCGAGTGTCGACGGTTCCGGCGTAGCCACGGCCTGGAGGGGTGTCAGGCTTCTCTGGGCCGTGAGCAGTTCGGAAGATGTGAGAACGCTTTCCGGGACCAACAGTCCAAAATCAATTGTCCCTTCTGGCATGCCTTTCATATTGACGAGGAAATATTCTTCCCAGTCAAGTGACGGAATCCCTCCCTCTGTCGTCTCGCCATCGGTTTCGGCAGATTGGGGGGCATTTTTCCCTTTTCCATAGCCCGGCCTTCCGCCCCCTCCACCCCCGCCACCCCCTCCACTACCCCCGCCGCCAGCGGAAGGGCCAAAGGATGGCGCTTCGTCGAGAATAAAATCGGGGTTGCCAAGCATCCCTGAAAGGAGGAAATTGAAGTAGTAACTGGTGTCGGGTGCGATGCCGTTTTCAGGAGAGCCAGAGGTAAAGAGCTTTCCAATGCTTGCGCCTGCATCCCAGAATCCATGATTGTCAGGAGATGGTATGGTTGTTCTCATTCCAACATATGGAATGGACCATCCTGAAATATCATTGCCTTCACTGTCTGTAACATACAAATTTTCAACTGATATTTTATCTGGAAGATTAAATGCGAATGCTGTGATAAATGGGGTTACAGTGATTGTAGATGTTTCAGTTGTGACGTCAACAAGTTTGGATTTGTTTTCAATCTGAACTCTCAGAAAAAACTGTTGGTTTTTTGTATAACTATCCAACATAATTTCTGCTTTAATGTCTTCAGAATATGATCCATCTTCAATATACATTGTAAGTGCATATAATGTGCTTAATTGAAATGAAAAAAATATAATTATGCAGAGTGTGATGCGTTTCAGATTTTTCATCGGGCCACTCCCTGTAATTTAATAATTATATCAAGCTGTATGGCTATAAATTTTATTGCCAGCATTTGTTAGCGTTTTCGCTGCGTGAGCTTTTGAGGAGTGGTGGAGCGAGTGCGAAGGTGCTGCGACAAATATGTTGCTTGCGGAGTCAGCGGATTTTTTCGCATGAGTTGGGGCGGATAACGCTTATGGAGTTAGTGCCACATCGGAGTATCCCCCTGTGATCCTTGCAATTTACTTCAGGGTGTAAAGAAAACCGACACGTTAATGCCAGAAGATGTCAGTATTTCAAGTAATTATTATGTGCTTGATGCGGATGTGAGCAAAAAATGTTCCGTATTGCTTGTTCTTGTGTCAAAATTGAATGTACTTGTTAATAACAACGACATTTGAGTCTCATTCAAGGTAAAAGGTAATGATTTGTATGACAAGAATTCAATGTATTTTTTATGAGTATGCTGAATGATGCAGAATGGTTCAGGTATGTAGTGAACGTCTCGGTGGGTCGTGTCTGACAAGAAATTGGTGATTTTTTTGCGGGTGGGCCTGTTGTCACGGATGGAGCATGTATGCTGAGAGTGACGTGCCACAGGACTCGTTGTCATTTATATCGGTGAAGCGATGGCGATGTCTTTTCAAAGGTGCGCTGTGTTTCTGATATAGTTTATTATTTTCAGGTGCATGAAGTCTAATCGCCTGAAGTGAAGACCGAAAGGCGCAGACCAGATCACTGGGGCGTGTGTGAAATTTTGCGTGTCGGTTCCGCAGGAGTTGTGTCGGAATTTTTTACATGGGCTTCCACGGTTAAAGCTCTTTGTCATCCTCGCGTGCGCGCGAACCACCTTGCCTGTCACAACGCGCACGTATTGCGTAACGAGCACCTTCAGGGCATTTGTCAGGTTTTGGGATTGGGATACCCGGAGGCTGCTCAGGATTTCCAGGATATCTCGATCTCGAGTTTGGTCTTGGTCGCGCCTTCCTTTTCCTTTTGCACAACGCTGTACTCGATCTCAACATCCTTGGGCACGGTCACGGTAACGGGGCCGTCCGAGGTCTTGAATTCGAATTCGCGTTTCGACAGGCCTGCGGCGATTTCCTTGAGCAGCATCCCGGTCATGTAGGCCAGGCGCGTTTCTTCAACACAAACGAGCTTCTTCTTGTCGGACATGTTCCCTCCAAATTCTTGTCATGATTTATGGTCTATTGCTCATTTCAATCAAGATATTTAGGACCCGGGAAAGTCAAGGTCATGCCTGATGTGTGACCTCATTGTCTCATGATGTCAGCCTTCATTCCTTCTCGAGACCAAGTCTGTACTGGAAATAGACATCCTTCATGCTCGTGTAGTGATCGAAGGATTCCTCCTTGATGCTCTTGTAGGCCGGGAGGTTGGCCGAGGCCGTGTTGCCTCTGTCATGCCCGATCAGTGCATATTTTGCGCTGTCCGGAGTCACGAAGGAGAGGGGATGCACAAAGGAGTCCGCAATCGAGCCTACGGCATCGCGCAGGGTGGTCGGTCCGAGAATGGGCAGCACGAGATAGGTGCCCGAGTTCAGGCCGTAAAAGGCCAAGGTCTGGCTGAAATCCTCGGGAGAGGATTGCAGGCACGGCATGTTGTGGGTGATGTGGAAAAGCCCCCCCACGCCGAAAACTGTATTCAGGGCGAAGGATGCGGTCTCCTTGGCCATCTTGTCGAACTTGAACTGCAGGAGGGCGTTTATGAACCGCACGGGATACCCGAGGTTGCGGTAGAAATTGCCGAACCCGGCACGGATGTCCGGGGGGAAAAAACCGGTGTAGACCGTGTCGATGGGCGAGAACACGTAGGTGATGAAGCCGTCGTTGAACGAGAAGACTCCCCTGTTGATACCTTCCAGGGAGTCGGGATAGGGGCCGCTTTCTCCGCCCTCGGCGTATGTTTCCTCATATTCCTGACCTGCCGCGACGTCCTGGTTCAAAGAAGAGCTGGATTTTTTGCCGGCGCATCCCTGAAGCAGGATTATGCACAAAGTCAGGCAGAGCAGGAGAAGACGCTTATTCATTTGTTTTTTCCCTCAAGGTGGCGATGAGTTTATCGGGCGAATTGTTTTGCAGGATGCTCCGGAATTGGGAGCGGTAGTTTTTGATGAGGCTCACGTTCTCCACCGAAACGTCGTAAACCTTCCAAGATACGTCCTTTCTGATCATGTAGTAAATGATCGGAATGTTGAGACTGGGAGAAGTTATCGTGGTATGGACTTCGGCCAGGGTATCCGACTTGATGATTTCCTGGTTGTAATTCACCACCTCGTCATTGTAGGTGATGGATTTTTTGAGATAGACCTGTTTGATGAGTTTCAGGAACAGGGGTTGAAATTCCTGCTTCTGTTCGGGAGTAAAGATTTTCCAGTACTGACCAAGAGAACGCTTGGAGAGCTCTTCAGCATCAAAAAAATTGTCAACCACGGCCTCGATCTGGCGCAGTTGCTCGGTTTTGTCCGTTTCCGCCTCGTACTCCGGAGACGTGAGGATGCTAAGCACCCTGTCAATGTTGGCGCGGATGTAACTCGTCGGGTTGTCCTGCGACACGGCGGGTGCAGGAAGAAGCAGGATAAGCAAAAGAAGCAGAATTCTCATTTGTCGACACTTCCGAAAACATATTTTGAAATCATTTCCTCAATATCGAGGGCTGCCTGGGTATCCATGAGGATTTCCTTGTTTTTCAAGAGCACGTCATCGGCACCGGGTATGATGCTCACGTACTTGTCACCGATAAGTCCGCTGGTTTTTATCGCCGCCGTGGAATCAACGGGTATGCCTACGGAATTGTCAATGTTCATGGTGATCACGGCCTGGTACAGGGTCTGGTCCAGGGAGATGCTCGACACCTTGCCCACCGCCACGCCGGAAATTTCAACATTGCTGCCGGCCCTGAGTCCGTTCACGGCCGTGAACTTTGCTGTGACTTCATAGGAATCACCAGCGAAAAAAGTGGTGTTCGCAAGGGTCATGGCCAGATAGGCAGTGCAGGCGAGGCCTACGATGACAAAAAGGCCAATGGAAAGATGCAGGGAGGAATTGTTAGTCTTCATACGTACTTCTTGGATGTTGCAAGTGCTTCCTGAATGGCCGAGTAGGCGCTCAGTCCTTTGGGGACCACCGCGCCGCCGATTTCGACCTGAAGTCTGTGTTTGTGACAATATGTTTCAACGGTCAGGTTGGTGAAGTATGCTTCAAGCTGGCTTAGAAACAGATCAAGGATGGATTCGTCCTGTGTTTTTGCTGCAATAACCAGAATTTCCTTGGAAAACATGCCCGCGCAGGCACCAATGGGCAAAAAGGACCGTACGAATCTGGCCAGGTTCCTGATGAAGGCGTGGGCCAGAAGGTCGCCCTTGTAGTCCATCATGGTTCGCATGCCCAGGAGTCTGACCGTTGCCAGAACAAGCCGCTCGCTGCTCTGGCCCTCGGCCCCGAAGGCCTCGATCTTGCGCATGAGCGAGAGCCTGTTGTGCAGGCCCGTCAACTCGTCAATGAGCATTTCGTGGCCGTGGGTGTAAGTGTAGAGGCCCGGATCCGATGACTGTTCGAGAGCCACCGGCGATCCGGAAAAGATGATACGGCCCTCATCGAGAATGTTCACGGTGTGCGCGATGTAGAAGATGTCGGGGATGTCATGGGTGATGATCACTGCCGTGAAATTGAGCTCTTCATGGTAGCGGTGGATCATGGAGAAGACCGTCTTCTTGCGGATGGGGTCGAGCCCTGTGGTCGGTTCGTCGAAAAAGATGATCTCCGGTTCCGTGACCAGCGCGCGCGCCAGGGCAACTCGCTTTTGCATGCCGCCTGAAATCTGTTTCGGATACATCTGCGCCACCTCGGTCAGTTCGAGCTGTTCGATGCGGGCGCGGACCTTGTCTTCCAGATCCTTGTTCCCGAGCTTGAATTTTTCCCGCAGGGGCAGGGCGATGTTCTCGAACACGGTCATGGAATCAAAGAGCGCGTTGTTCTGAAACATGTAGCTGCAACGGTTTTTGATCGCCGAAAATTCCTTGCGGTTCATGGTCGAGTAGGGGAGCCCGTCGAAAATGATCTCGCCGCTGTCGGCAGTGATCAGCCCGATGATGTGCTTGACGAGGACGCTTTTGCCGCCGCCGCTTTTCCCGATGATGGCAGTGATCTCGTTTCGCTGGATGTCGAGGGTCGCTCCCCGCAGGATGTCCCTGCCGCCGAACGCCTTTGAAATGTTGCGCAGTTGGATGAGTGGTGTTGTGCTGCTCATGTGCTCACATCAAAAAGGACGTTATGACGTAGTCGGAGACCAATACGTAAACGCATGACTGGACAACGGCAGATGTCGTGGAGTTGCTGACGCCTTCCGCACCGGCGCTGGATTGGTTCTGGTGCGTGTAATATCCGCAGTAGCAGGATATGGTGATGACAATGAAGGCAAAGACAAAGGATTTGACGAACCCTCCAGTCACGTCGGACAGGAGCAGGCTCGACTGGATCTTGCTGAAAAAGATACCCGAGCGGGAACTCAGGAGCACGGAGGAAAAGTACCCGCCCAGAATGCCCACGCAATCGAAAATTGCGGTCAGGAGCGGAAAGCAGATCAGCGAAGCGATGATTTTGGGCGTGACCAGATAGCGGACAGGGTCCACGTCCATGGTCGAGAGGGCGTCGATCTGCTCGGAGATGCGCATGATACCTATCTCGGCGCTGATGCTCGAACCGGCCCGGCCGATGAGCATGATTGCCGTCAGCACCGGCCCGAGTTCGCGCACCAGGGAAAGGGCCACGGCCACGCCTAACATGCCCTCGGCGCTGAACTTGATCAGGGTGTAGTAGCCTTGCAGTCCAAGGACCATGCCCGTGAAGAACGCCACAAGAATAATGATGTTCAGGGATTTGAAGCCGATGAAATATATGTCGTAGAGAATCTTGGGCAGGAGCCGGCGCATGTGCACCATACCCAGGACTGCGGTGAGGGAAAAGACCCCCCACTGTCCCACGTTCTTGATGATACCAAGTGATGTTGCCCCGAGCAGTGCGGGGATGGCCAATATGTTTTTCATGCGTCCGTCATGCCGGCATGGAAGGTTTCCATGTAGTGTGCAATGGCAAAGGCCACTGCATCGCTCTTCTCCGGAGTTGTAATATATTTTTCTTCATCATCCAGAAAGGCGTCCGCAACTTTGAAGGGCATCTGTACGAATTCAAGCATGTCCCTGTCGTTGTGATCGTTGCCGATGGCCGCGATTGGAGCTCCCTGCAGATCGTGATGGTTGACGAGGTGCATTATCCCTGAGGCCTTGGAGACATTGGCGGCAAAGATTTCAATCCATACGGACTGGCCATCCAGCGGGGACGTGGCCCTGATCACGCTCAGATTTCCCAGTTCCCGGTTGATGCGGTCATGCATTGCCGCATCGCTGCCGTCAACGATAACCACGATCTGGGATGCGGCGCGCCGCATATCGGGGCAGCCTGCTTTTTCCTGGCAGTGGTCCGCATACAGGGCCAGGCGTCGATCGAAATCCGCGACGCTCTTGTGCCCCCGGTGGTATTCGAAGCGATGACTGTGCGGAAATTCTTCATGCACCATGAAGCTCAGTCCATGCCCGTGCAGGAAATGGCAGATTTCCAGCACTTCCAGGCCTGACAGGAAGGAAGAGCGCATGACCTTCTGCGTCGACCATTCCACGATCTGGTTTCCGGTCGAAAGGATCAGATACTCGGCCGGAAAATCATCCGCAAGACAGGCCTTGGCGGAATGCAGCGACCTGCCCGTCGCGACGACGCGCATGATGCCCTGATCGCCGAGACTCCTGAAGGCCCGCAGGTCTCCTTCGGTGATCCGGCCGTCCCGCAGCAGGGTCCCGTCGAGGTCGGTGACGAAAATTCCGCGATATCGGTCATTCATATCAGTTCAAAGCTGCTCATGGAAACGGGAGCGTTCAGGCTCGGGAGCACCCGTTCCAGAAACACTCCTTCGCGCTCCGGAAAATTGTGGCCAAAGGTTGCCCGGATGGCCATGGAGACGAACTGCACGGCCCGGTCCAGGGACAGGGGCAGAGAATCTCCCTGCAACAGGGAACCTGTTATCACACTGGCAAAAATATCTCCAGTGCCGGGATAACACGCAGGAATATATGGGCATGCAACCTTCCAGAAGCGGCTGACGTCCTTGTCGAAGGCTACGACCGACGTTCCCCGGCCGTGCTCCTCGGGGACGCTGGTGATGATGACGCAGCGCGGACCGAGATCTGCCAGGGCGCGGGCCCAGATCTTTATTTCCCTGGTGCCGGAAACGGCCGGGGGACCGGCCTTGCCCAGCAGCAAGGCAGCCTCGGTGATGTTCGGGGTGATTACGTCGGCGGAGGCGACAAGGCTGCGCATGCCCTCGACCATGCATCCGTCCATGGTGTCGTAAAGCCTGCCGTCATCGCCGAGTACCGGATCGACCACGACCAGGGTGGATTCGGTGCGGAAAGTTCTTATGAAATCACTGACGATGTCGATCTGTTCCGGCGAACCCAGAAATCCGGAGTAGATTCCGGCAAAAGACAGGGACAGCTGTCGCCAATGATCAATTATATAACGCATGTCCGAGGTCAGATCGCGGAAATGGAAGTTGGCGAAGCCGCCTGTGTGGGTGGAGAGGATGGCTGTGGGCAGGCTGCAAACCTGAATTCCAAGGGCTGAAAGAATGGGGATCACAGCCGAGAGTGACCCCCCTCCGAACCCGGAAAGATCATGAATAGCAGCGACGCGTTGGATCACGGAATGCAATGCCGAAGCTCCATAAAAAGACTTTCAATCCGTTCGGGACGAACCGATTGCAGCCTTTTATTAAGGTGTGCCGCGAGCAATTGCGTCAAAACGGCCCCTCATGTCAACGGTCCTAGCCGTTGAGATAGTCCAGCAGTCCCTTGCCTGCCTTGAAAAAAGGCATTTTCTTGGGCTTGACCTGCACCGATTCCCCGGTCTTGGGGTTGCGGCCGGTATATCCTTCATATTGTTTGATCTTGAAACTGCCGAACCCTCTGATTTCAATCCGGTCTCCGCGCAGCAGCGCATCGCGCATAGAGTCGAAAAAGCTGTCCACGATGGTGGACGCTTCATCGTTGGAGATCTTGATTTTTTCGGCAAGAGACTGAATAAGTTCGCTTTTGTTCATTGTTCGCTCCAGATTGCGATTCGGGAAAACTCATGATCCACTAAGGGATGGTTCATGGACGCCGGGCATTCGTTCCAGGCAGATCGGTCAATGTCCAAGCCGATGGCTCGGATCATGAGACGCTGTCCGCCATGAAAATTCAGAACTTCATAATAAAAATCAAGAACTATGGGAAGTTATTCTCTTCATGTTCTTCAAAAAAAAATCAACTTTGTCGAGGTATTTTGCCGCGATTGGTCTTCGGCCCCTGGCCCGTAAGGTTCGGGCTCACTGTAAAAATCTTCTTCTGTTTGATTTTACAGTATATTTTTGAAAAAGACAATTCTCTTCTTGAAAAGTGTGCAAGAAAAATAAAGGACACAAAAAAGTCATCCCGTCCGCGTGTGCTCCGGAAATAAGAATTTGGGATGGGCATGGCCCGTGGACCAGCTATTGTTTCTTTTTGCGGCCCGACTTTTTCTTTGCGTGTCCGGCATTTCGCGAGGGTGCTGCACATCGGTTCGCGCATTTTTTCGGACCGGGTTCGCACTTGGCATCCACGGGACGCCTGGATGATCTTTCTTCTGGAGGGAGCAGGATGCGATGCTGGCGCAGCCGTTCTTCGTCGCTGCGTGGTATATGGACGGGTTTGCCTTCCGGTGTGATGCCCGCATGATACATGGCCGTGGCCACGGCTCCGGGGATGGGGATGAAGCACTGCACCTGCCTCGGCTTCCAGCCGCGGCTGCCGAGCCACTGGGCCAGAGCGCGCATGTCGTCGTCGGTGGTGCCAGGGAAAGCGCTCATCAGGTAGGGGATGACGTATTGTTCCTTGCCCGCCTGTTTTGATTCGCGGGCGAAGATCGTCAGGAATTCCTCGAAAACGCGGTTGCCGGGCTTGCGCATCAGTCGCAGTACATGGTCGCAGACATGTTCGGGCGCGATTTTCAGCTGACCGCCCACGAATTCGCGCAGATAGCCGCCAAGGGCGGTCATGTCTTTCAGGGCAAGATCGAAACGTACTCCGCTGGCCACGCGCACTCCTCGCACCCCGGGGGTGCGGCGCAGGGTTCGCAGCAGGTCGAGATGGGCCTTCTGGTCCATGCAAAAGTGCGGGCAGACGGTTGGCGTCATGCAGCTTGCGCGCTTGCAGGGCTGGCCTTCCTTGTCGCAATACGCTCCCCACATGTTGGCGCTGGGGCCGCCGACATCGGACACATGGCCCTTGAAGTCCGGACTTGCCGCCATGCGGCGGACCTCGTCCAGGATGGAGCCTCGGCTGCGTGAGGCGATGCGTCGACCCTGATGCAACGCCAGGGTGCAGAACGAGCAACCGCCGCCGCAGCCGCGGTGGCTGGTCACGGAATCGCGGATCATCTCCTCGGCCGGGATGGTCTGTTTGTAAGAGGGATGGGCCTTGCGGGCGTAGGGCAGGGCATAGACCCTGTCCATTTCCTCCGTGGTCAGCGGCGTGGCGGGCGGCGCGACAAGGATGGAGCGGTTTGCGACGCGCTGCACAGCCCATTCCGTGCCGTCGTGGACCTGCTTTTCAAGCAGGAGCGTGCCTCGCATCAGCTCCTTTGGGTCTGCGAGCATGTCTTCATGGCTGGGAAGCTCGATTCCCGCAGGAAGATCGCCGTCGGCGACGACAGTGCCGGGGATGCCTATTATGTCCCGGCCTGCCTGCAACCGGGCCGCGATATCCATGATGGCCCGTTCACCCATGCCGTAGACCACGGCGTCGGCCTTGGCGTCGAGGAGGATGGGTTTGCGCAGGGCATCCGTCCAGAAATCGTAATGCGTGATGCGTCGCAGTGAGGCCTCGATGCCGCCCAGGATTATGGTCAAGCCAGGGAAGGCTCGGCGCAGCAGGTTGGTGTAGACGATGCATGCCCGGTTGGGCCGGGCTCCTGCCAGGCCGCCCGGCGTGTAGGCGTCTTCGGAGCGTTTTTTGCGAAAGGCCGTGTAGTGGGCCAGCATGGAGTCGATGGCTCCGGCCGAGACTCCGGCGAAAAGACGCGGGCGCCCCATGACGAGCATGTCGGCGGGATCGTCCCAGCGGGGCTGGGTGATTATGCCGGTGCGGAATCCGTGTGCCACCAGCGTCCTGCCCAGCAGGGCCATGGCAAAGGAAGGATGATCCACGTAGGCGTCACCGCTGACCAGGAGTACGTCGAGTTCGTCCCAGCCAAGCTGGTCCATCTCTTGGCGCGTCATGGGCAGGAATGAGGGCTGGGGCAGGGGTTTGCTGGAAAAAAGGCTCATGGTTCAGGGCTATAGGCTCCCTCGCCCGAGTGGGCAAGAACAAAAAAGGCGGCCCGAAGGCCGCCCTGCAGGCGAGATCGCCATTGCTGTCAAGGGATGTTCCTGTGTTTTTCAGGCGCCCGGAGTGACGGGAGCGTCGTTCGTTGCGGGAGCCATACCCCGACCCATGCCCCGACCCATGCCGCGCTGACCGCAGTCATCTTGACCGCAACCTGATCCGCCCATGCCCCGACGGTCATGCTTTCCGAAATCCATGGGCAGATCGATTCCGATTTCCTTGCTCACCCGGGCCTGCAGGGCCTCGCGCTTGGTCTGCATCTGGAGGCGCAGGTCGCTCAATTCGCCGACCAGGGCGGTGATGGTTTCGGGCTTGGTGTTGGGATTGCCGGACAGGGCTTTTAGCAGGGTGTGCTTCTCCCACATGGCGTTGCGCGTGGGAGTCGTGTCCTTGCGGTGTTCGTCCAGGATGCTTTTGAGCTGGTCCTGCTTTTCCTGGGGCAATTGCTGGATGGCAGGGTTTCTGTTCCAGCCCGGGCAATCCCCGGCTCCGCCTTTGCCGCCCATGCCGCGCATGGGGCCGGCGAAGGTCAGGGTGCTGAGTGCGATGATGCCGAAAATGGCCAGGATTGCGATGCTTGTCGTTCTTTTCATGAGATCCTCCGAATGGTTTTAAAATGCCGATTGTACCAGAGAGGATATCAAGGGCCGTGCCAGAATGGTCTTGCTTGTCCAACTACCCGATTTGTTGATCTTTTAATGTTTTTTCAGGTATTCGTTGCGATTTGGGTCGCCTTGCGGCGGATAGAACCTGACCACCTGCCCGAAGCTCCTGGTCAGAACTTGACCAGATTCAGGTCGAATACAGCTTTGGATTGTTCCTGTGGCGATTTTTGTCGCGTAGGGTTTTCTTTTCCAGATTGCGGCGCATGGCCTCCGTCAGATCGACTCCGGTCTGGTTGGCGATGCAGGTCAGCACGAACAGGACATCGGCAAGCTCGTCGCCCAGATCGTTTTTCTCGTTTTCCTTGAAACTCTGGTCTCCGTAACGACGGGTCATGATGCGGGCCACTTCCCCGACTTCTTCCATGAGAATGCCAAGGTTGGTCAGTTCGGAAAAATAGCGGACTCCAATTGTCTTTACCCAGGCATCGACATCTTCCTGCAGTTCACCGAGACTCATGATATGCTCCTTTTCGGCCTGCCTACGAAATCCTCTGCGGCGTGGCAATGCGCCCATGGTTGATGATTTTCGAAGTCCGCCATGAGGCCTCTGGAAAAAGGTCGGAAGAAGCGGTGAAAAAATTTTCATCCGGATTTGAATTGATTTATTCGGTGAAATAGCAAGGATTGTTTCCCCGTCTTGAAGAAATGATGATTTCTTGCAGCGACTTTGGCAACGGGCAGGCAGGGTATTTGCTAGATGTGGACTTCGTTGATAGTTTTCATGTTCGAGGATCACAATCAGACCGCGAGGCGTGCCGGGCATGCCTTGCTGCAAGGACGGCGCGGGCAATGAAGAGCAAGGCTCCTTTTTCGACATCCAGCTTCTGGCGACGGCGCGGCCTGGCCCTGCTCGTTCCGGCGGTACTGGCGGCCATGATCCTGATCTGGCTCGCCGTGGAGGGGCGGGCGCGGGAGCAGCGCACCATCGCCCGCATCCTGACCACCCAGGGCGAGACCCTGATCCGTTCCGTGGAGGCTGCCCGGCGGATGGGCATGCGCGGCCAGGAGGGGCGCCAGTTTCGTCTGCGCTTTCTCATGGACGAGATGATCCGGCAGGGGGACCTGCGCTTTTTGGGTCTGGTCGATGCCGCAGGGCGATTCGAGGCCTTGAGCGAGGCCGAGCCCGGAAGCGGGATCACGGCCGAGACGCTGTCCGCCTTGCCCGCATCCACCGAACCCGCGTGGACGATCATCCACCCGGGCGAAGATCCACTTTTTGTGGTCTATCGTTATTCCCGTCCACCCCGGCGGGCCATGCATGGGGGCATGGCGCACGACGCCCTGCCGAATTCAATGGAGGAGCGCACGCTCATTGCCGTGGGCCTTGACGCCTCGCTCTACCTGCGTGCCGTGCGCAAGGATGTTCTGACTCTGGCCATGGCCGGAGGTCTTGGCCTGGCCCTGACCTTTGCCGGGGCGGTCACGCTTTTCTGGCGCCGCAAGGTGGCCGGGCTTGAAAGAGAGGTGGCCCGGCAGGAACGTCTGGCCGCGCTCGGCACCCTGGCCGCCGGAGTGGCTCATGAGATCCGAAACCCCTTGAGTTCCATCAAGGGGTTTGCCACCTATTTCGGGAACAAGTTCGAGGCAGGGACGCAGGATCGGGATTTGGCCCAAGTCATGATCGGCGAGGTTGATCGTCTGAATCGTGTAGTGACCGAACTTCTTGAGTTGACTCACCCTGTACAGCCAAACCTTGTCCCCAGTTCGGTGGACACCCTGGTCCGGCATGCCTTGAAACTCGTGGAAGGAGACTGTCTCGGCAAGGGCATCACCGTGCAGACAAGGATCCCTGAGCTTGAAGCAGTGCTCCTTGACCCCGACCGCATGTTGCAAGTCCTCCTGAACCTGTTCCTGAACGCCATCCAGGCCATGCCGGGCGGCGGAGTCCTGACCGTTTCCGCGCAGCGCGTGAAGGATCGGCTTGAATTGCGGGTAGCCGACACGGGACATGGAATCCCCGCACGCGATCTGGACAGGATCTTCGAACCGTATTTCACCACCAAGAATCAGGGCACCGGCCTTGGGCTGGCAACTGTGCGAACCATGGTCGAGGCCCATGGCGGACAGGTGCGGATTGCGTCCGAACCGGGGCAGGGCACGCAGGTGGTTCTTGATATGCCTTTCAAGGGAGAAAGCTGATGGCGGCGCGAATTCTGGTTGTTGATGATGACCGGGCCCACATGACCATGCTCGTGGCCATGCTTGGCAGCTGGGGGTACGAGGTCGACACGGCGGATGACGGAGCCATGGCCGTGGCCAGGGTGCGCGAGCGCGCCTATGACGTGGTCCTGACCGACGTGCGCATGGCCGAGGTGGATGGCATCGAGGCCCTGCGGCGGATAAAGAGCTACAACCCCTATCTGCCCGTGCTGATCATGACCGCCTATTCTTCCGTGGACGTCGCGGTCCAGGCCCTGAAAGCCGGAGCGCTGGATTATCTGCACAAACCGCTTGATTTCAAGGAGCTGCGCGGCGGTCTTGAACGGGCGCTGGAGCATGGCGGGATGCATCGTTCGGAGCAGGACAGCGGCGGTGCTGCGGCTCAGGTTTCGGAGATGATCGGCGACTCGCCTCCCATGCGCGAGCTTGCGGCCATGATCCGGGCCGTAGCGCCGTCCGAAGCTTCCGTGCTGATTCTGGGCGAATCCGGCACGGGCAAGGAGCTGGTGGCCACAGCGCTGCACGAGGGGAGTCCGCGCAAAAAAAGGCCCCTGGTCACGGTCAACTGCGCGGCGTTGGCTGAAAATCTGCTCGAGAGCGAACTCTTCGGGCATGAAAAGGGCGCGTACACCGGAGCGCAACGACAGCGGGACGGACGGTTTGTGCAGGCCGACGGAGGCACGCTTTTTCTGGACGAAATCGGAGAGATGGCTCCCGCGCTGCAGGCCAAGCTTCTGCGCGCCTTGCAGCAGGGGGAGGTGCAGCGTCTTGGCAGCGACAGGTCCATCCGCGTGGACGTTCGAGTTCTCGCCGCGACCAATCGGGATCTCGAGGCGGAGGTCCGTGACGGAGGCTTCCGCGAGGATTTGTACTACCGTTTGAACGTCATCGCCCTGCGTGTCCCCGCGCTCAGGGAGAGGCCCGAGGATATCCCACTTCTGGCCCGACATTTTCTGCACCGCTTTGCCGAACGCAACCGCAAGACCTATCGCGGTTTTTCGCCCAGAGTCATGGACCTGATGCTTCATTACGACTGGCCGGGCAACGTGCGCGAACTGGAGAATGTGGTGGAGCGCGCGGTCATCCTCTCGCCCGGGGAATTTGTCACGGAGAACGACCTGCCCGCCAGCCTGCGCGGTACCGAAAAGTCGAGCACGGTTACTGCCGGCGGCCAATCACTGGAGGATGCGGAGTGCGAGGCGATTGCACGCACCCTGGAACAGGTGGGGCACAACAAGAGCGAGGCTGCGCGCGTGCTTGGGGTGACGCGGGTCACCCTGCGCAGCAAGATGAAGAAGTTCGGACTTGATTCGTGAAAGAAGCGTCCTAGTAACGGTCGGGTGCGTAGCGCCTGGCAGTCAGGCCGGTGGCCAGTTCCAATTCCAGTTGCTGGACCAGAAGCCCCGGCTGCCCGTAGGGCTGGTGAGCAAGACAGGACCCGTCAGGCGCGACCAGACTGGTGGCCGAATCCTGGTAATCAAGGGCGTAGTTCACGCTGGCGAAATAGATGCCGTTTTCAACGCTGCGGCAGACCATGGCCATCTCGTAATAGGGCCCGTCAGGATCTCCCCATTTCTGGGAAGTGCGTCCGGCCGAGTTGCTGCCCGTGCATTGGGGATGAAAGACGATCTGCGCCCCTCTGCTCGCAGACCAGCGAACGGTCTCCGGGTAGCGCCATCCCTCGTGACAGATGGCCACGCCGAACTTGACTCCGTTCATTTCAAAAATCTGCCGCCCTCTGCCGGGAATATAGATCCCTTCTTCGCCTGGATCGAGCTGTGTCTTGCACTGGCGTCCCATGATCCTTCCTTCGGGCGAAATGACCTGCACCAGGTTGTAGCGTCCCTGTTCCGAAGGCCACTCCATGGGCAGGATGACTCCTATTTCGTGGTCGGCCGAGGCTCTGCAGACCGTCTCGAGAGCATCGCGCAGTTCGGCCTGTTCACACAGGGGGATGGAAAAATGCTGTCCGCGCATTCCGGGCAGATACGCTTCGGGAAAACAGAGCAGGTCCACGTCGAAAGAGGCGGCCTGATCCATGAAATCGAGGATATTCCGGAGCGAATGCTCCAGCGACACGGGAACGGGGGCAGTAGCTAGTCCGATGCGCATTGACGGTCCTTTGATTTGTGGTGTGGACGTTCTCGTTTTGCGCGTATAGCTTGATATGTTTAAAAATTCAAGAGTTTGGAGAGGGTGTATACTTATTTATATGTATTTTCTTTTCTGATTTTTCGACTATATTGAAAAATTTTTCTCAGGCGTGATGAGTAGCCAACTTTGGCGAATTTCAAGCTGTAGCGAGTCAGTTGTCATTTTCGAAAACGAACATATAATGTTGACTTGTGAAAATATCTGCAGGATACTTTTTCAGTTGCAAAATCGTGTGCAAAATTTTTTAGGGCAGGGGTCGCCATGAGCACTTCTTCTTGTTTCATGAGTCAGGATTTGCGCTCCTTTCTGGAGCGGTTCGATTTTTCCGCATGTCTGGTCTGCGGTTCGTGCGCCAATGGATGCCCGATCACGGGTACGCCGGGCATGGCGGGATGGGACACGCGCAAGGTCATGCGTCTTTTGGCCAACGGGATGACGGATGAAGTCGTGGCTTCCAATTTTCCATGGCTTTGCACGGGTTGCGGCCGTTGCGCAGGAGTCTGCCCGGCGGGTATCGACATACCTTCCGTCATGGCCCACATGAAGAGCCTGCGCCCGCGCGAGACGGTTCCCGGATCGCTGCACAAGGGTATGGCCAACAACCTGGCCACGGGCAACAATCTGGGCATCAGCCGCGAGGACTACCTCGAAGGCATGCGCGATCTGGGCGCAGACCTGGCTGAAGAGTGTCCCGGCTTTTATGTTCCCGTTGACAAGAAGGGTGCGGACATTCTCTTTTTTCCAAATTCCAAGGAAGTGTACGGCGATTTCGAGGACCAGTTCTGGTGGTGGAAGATTTTTTACGCTGCCCGCGAAAACTGGACCGTGCCGTCCACCGGCTGGGAGGCCGTTGACTGGGCCCTCTTCACCGGCAACTACGAAGGCAATCGCGAACTTGCCCGCCGCAAGATCGAATACATGCAGTCCTGCGCCATAAAGACCATGATCATGCCAGACTGCGGTGGCGGCTCCTATGGCTGCCGCAAGGGCATGTCCGCGCTTGTGGCGGAAAACCCGGGCAATGCAGTCGATTTCGTCTATCTCTACGACTACCTTCTGAAGCTGATCCGTGAGGGCCGCATCCGCCTGGACAGGAGCGTGCACAAGGGCCGGCGCTTCACCTTTCACGATTCGTGCAAGCATGGGCGCGAATTGGCTGCGCACTACGGCAAGGGCTACTTCGACGAACCTCGCGAGATCGTGACGGCATGCGTCGATGATTTCGTGGAACTGACACCGACCCGCGAAAAGAATTTCTGCTGCGGCGCGGGCGGCGGCATGTGGCCCATGCCCTTCGAACAGGAGTCGGCTTGGCACGCGCGCTACAAATATCAGCAGATAAAGGACTCTGGAGCAGACGTGGTGGTCGTGGGCTGCTCCAACTGCCGCGACCAGATCATGCGCCGTATCCCCAAGTTCTACCCGGATTGCACCTACGAGGTGAAATACCTCTGGCAGCTGGTGGCCGAAGCCCTGGTCATCGAACCGTGGGAAGCCCAGCGGGTCGCAGCAGCACAGGCCGAGGCGCAGGAGCAATGGGCGCGGCTCGGGGTGGAGCAGCTTGAAGAGTAGCCCGGCTTGGCCGGGCACTGGCCTGTTTCTCAAACGCCCTGATCTGGTACGACATGCCGATGATCGCGGTGCCTTGAGCGCACGCGTAAATGATTTCGCTGTCTCCTGTACAAAGCCAGCCGGCAACGGGTGGCTTTTGTCGCATCAAGGGCTTGTGCTCGATAGTTATAAATACAAATATTTATGATCAAGAAGACCGAGGTCAAGAGACAGCAAAGGGGTTAAGGTCAAACGGTCTTAACCCCTCTTTCTTTTCCGATTTCAGCTCGGACCGCCCTGCAAAACCGCGGCACGAATCATGTTCCCGGCGTCGGCAGGAGCCATGGGTTTTGAGAACATGTAGCCTTGGGCGCGGTCGCAGTTGATGGATTGCAGGCGATCAAGCTGCTCCTGCGTCTCCACGCCTTCGGCGGTGACTCTGAGGCCCAGGCTGTGGGCCATGTTTACGATGGAGCGGACGATCTCGGCGTTCTCCTTGGGCGTGTCCGTGCCGCTGATGAAGGAACGGTCAATCTTGAGGATGTCCATGGGAAACTGGCGCAGATAACTGAGGGAAGAGTAGCCGGTTCCGAAATCGTCCACTGCCAGGAGCACTCCGAGTTCTTTCAAGCGGCGCAGCTTTTCCGTCGCGGCGGCGGGATCGAGGATGATGGCGCTCTCGGTGATTTCAAGCTTCAGGCGCGGCGGAACGATGTCATTCTCGCGCAGCGCTCTGGAAATCATTTCGACCAGGGTGTGCTGGGCGAACTGCTTGCACGAAAGGTTGACGCTCATGGTCAGGCCGTAGTCGGCGGCCCCGCTCTCGTCATCCCAGATTTTCAGCTGCCTGCAGGCCCCGTTGAGCACCCACTGCCCCAGGGGCACGATCAGCCCGGATTCCTCCGCCAGGGGAATGAAGCGGTCGGGCATGATCATGCCGCGTTCCGGATGGCGCCAGCGCACGAGCGCCTCGAACCCTTCGAGTTTTCCTCCCTCGACATCGAAGATCGGCTGGTAGTGGAGTTCCAGGTCATTTTCTTCGATGGCTCGCCGCAGTTCGTTCTCCATGTTGATGACCTCCAGCACTTCCTGACGCATGCGGTTGTGGAAAACGAGATGACCGCGTCCACGCTCCTTGGCCTTGTACATGGCAATATCCGCATCCCGCAGGATGTCTTCGGGCCGACCGTAGTCGCGTGTCTGCAGCACGATACCCACGCTGGCCCCGGAGACAATCTCCTTTCCGTTCCAGAGAAAGGCGCGTCGCACCTCGCTCTGGATGCGGCTGGCCACGGCGATGACCTCCTTGTTGGTTCGGAATTCTTCGAGCAGGACAGCAAACTCGTCTCCGCCCAACCTGGCCACGGTGTCCACGCTGCGCACGCAGGAATTGAGGCGTGAAGCTATTTCCACCAGCAGGGCGTCGCCGGCCTGATGCCCGAGGGAATCATTGACCCATTTGAATTTGTTCAGGTCTATAAGCATGGCGGCGAAGTGATAGTCGGGCCGTCTCTTTGTCCTTTCCACGGCGCGTCCGAGGCGTTCCTGGAACAGGGAGCGGTTCGGCAGGCCGGTCAGGGAGTCGTGGAAGGCCTGATGGGTGATCTGCCGCTCGAATTCCTTGCGCTCGGAGATATCCTGGTAGATCCAGAATATGTTGGTGATTTCGCCGCCGATGCGCACCGGATGTCCCAGAATGTTGACCGGGACGATGTCGCCCCGGCTGGTTCGCCGGAGCGTCTCCCGTTGCACCGTCTCGCCGTCGAGGATACGCTGGCGGGTGCTGTTGATCTCGGACAGCTGCTCCTCGGGCACGATGAAGAGCCTGTTGTCCTTGCCCAGAATCTCGTTGCGCCTGTAGCCGAAAAGTGTCTCGAAGCCACCGTTGACCTCGACGATGCGGCCCACGGTGTCCACCAGGGCGATAGCCAGTGGGGAATCCTCGAACAGCTGGCCAAAGAGGGCCATCTGCCGGTCCAGCGCCTGCTGCATCGCACGGCGCTGGGTGATGTCCATGACCGTGCCTTCGTAGCAGACGACGTTTCCCGCCGCGTCCTTCACTGCCCGCGCATTCTCCGAAATCCAGATGACGGAGCCGTCCTTGCGGCGTATGGCCGATTCGAAGTCGAAAATCTCATTATTTTTCCCTAGCAGCCTGGTGAACTCCTCTCTGCGCCCGGCTTCGACATAGAGCTGGCGACTGATGTCGTCGTAGTGGCGCATGAGTTCGGCCGGGCTTTCGAATCCGTAAATTCTTGCCAGCGCGGGGTTGGCCTGCAGGTACCGCCCATGAGGGGTGGTCCGGAACATTCCCTCCACGGCGTTTTCAAAGATTCCCCGGAAGTTCTCTTCGGCCTTGCGCAGTTCGTTTTCGTAGCGCTTGCGTTCGGAAATGTCGCGGAAGGTGCCGATGAAAAAGTCTCCCGTGTGTCCGCTCGACTGCGTGATCACAGCCTCGAGGGTCACCTGGGAGCCGTTGGCCCTGCGTCCCGTGATCTCTACCTGGTTGCTTGCGCGCATGGCGTGAAACAAGGAGGTTTCGTTGTTGTCGGTATCGGAAATTCTCCAGGCGGGTAGCAGGTCGGGAATGGACATCCCCTCTAGGTGCAGGGCGGGATGCCCGAAGATGAGGCTCGCTCCGGGGTTGGCGGAGATGATGCGTAGCGTGTCCGTGGTGAAGACGATGATGGCATCGGCGGCGCTCTTGACGATGGCCTCGGTCTTGGAGACGGCGTCGTGCAGGGCGTGCAGCACGTGATTGTAACGTTGGGCGATATGCCCGACCTCCGTGAAGGGTTCCTCGGGGGCGCGCAGACTGAAATCCCTGGTGACGGCCTGCCTGTCAAGCATATCGAAAAGATCATGGATGTCGGTGCGGGCCCCGTGCTCGCTGACATTAAGTCCCGTATCTTCGTCGATGGGGGCCACGCGCAGGGGAAAAATGGAATCTATGAACCTGAGCACGACAAGAGGCAGCACGAAGGCGACGGCAAAGGCGGCAAAAATGCCGACGCACTGAGCCCAGAGCTGACCGGACATGCCCAGTCCGGTATCCAGCGCCGCAGGATCGCCGAAGAAAGCCACGGCGAGGATGCCCCAGATTCCGCACCCCAGATGCACGGGTACGGCACCGACGGCGTCGTCGATACGCAGGTGCACCAACGCCATTTCGCATCCAAGACAGACCGCGCCTGCCACCAGGCCGATACAAACGGCGTCGGTATTGTCCACGGCATGGCAGCTTGCGGTTACAGCCACCAGACCGCCGAGGACGCCGTTGATGAGATACGTGATCCTTGGAGTCCGGGTGGTTAGCCAGCCCAGGAGCAGATTGGCGAACCCGCCCGCGATTCCGGCCAGTACCGTGCGTACTATGATGTGCGGGACGTCCGAGCTGAGTGCGAGAGTGGATCCGCCGTTGAATCCGAACCAGCCGAGCCAAAGCAGGAAAGCTCCGAGGACGGTCAGGGGCAGGTTGCTGGCATTGATCTCGCGCGGTGGGCCATCCGCCGGAAACCTGCCCTTGCGCGGCCCGATCACTATGAGTGCCGCCAGTGAAAGCCAGCCACCTACACCATGTACCACCATGGAGCCGGCAAAATCCACGAATCCCATTTCCCCGAGCCAGCCTGTCAATCGGCCGGAGTCCAATCCGTGCCAGGCCCAGTGGCCAAAAATCGGATATACAAAAAGGGAGAAAATGAGGGCAGTGATGAGATAGGAGGAAAAACGCATGCGTTCGGCCACGGCCCCGGAAAAAATCGTCGTGGCCGTACCGCAGAACATGACCTGGAAGAGGAAGAAGGCCGCCTTGAAGCCCGTCGCGTCCTCCAGCGTGGGAGCGAAGCCTGTGGTTAGAAAATGTCCCCACGAAATATCCCCGAACATGAAGCCGAAACCCAGCAACCAGAATACTGCCGCCGATAGTACAAAATCGGAAAAATTCTTGATGGCAACGTTAATGGAGTTTTTCGATCGGGTCATTCCCGATTCAAGACACATGAATCCCGGTTGCATCAAAAATACCAGCGAAGCCGAGATGATTATCCATAACATGTCTGTATTGTTCATTTTGTCGTTGCCTTGTCATTTTTTGGTGCTTGAAATCAGGGCCTTACGGGCGACACGTGGCCTGATTGAAAGCAAGGATAAAGCCATGGTTGATATTTTTTCGTAACATGAACGAATATATGTATAAAATATGTGATGCGCGGCCTTGCTTTACGTGCGGGGCGGTGACGTCGATTTTAATCAGGCAAATATTTACAATACTGTAAGATTGATGGGTGTTCTTGCACGCCGCGTTGGAGCGCCAGCAGGGTACCGGTGCGAAGCAGGACGAGGAACTGACACGGAAGGACTTCCAAAGGGGGCCGATGCCCCCTTTGTCAGCCCCTTGCCCCGCATCGTCTTTTGCCATAGATTTCGCACCTTGCGTCCAATCCATCAGCAGGGTTTTTTCTATGATTCATCCGACCATTCTCTCTCTCATCGGGGCCACTCCGATCGTTTATCTGAACCGCGTCTTTCCTCACTCGCGCATTCGTCTGGCGACCAAGCTCGAAGCCCAGAACGTTGGCGGTTCCATCAAGGACCGCGTGGCCCTGGCCATGATCGAAGCGGCCGAGGCCTCGGGCGAGCTGACCCCGGACAAGATCGTCATCGAGGCCACCAGCGGCAATACGGGGGTCGGGCTGGCCATGGTCTGCGCCGTCAAGGGCTACAAGCTCACACTGCTCATGCCCGATTCCGCTTCCGAGGAGCGAAAACGCATCATGCGCGCCTTCGGGGCGGAGTTGCGCCTGACTCCGGGTCGTCTCGGCACTGACGGGGCCATCGAGGAAGCGTACCGGTTGGCGCGCGAAGAGCCGCAGACCTATGTGCTCATGGACCAGTTCAACAATCCGGCCAGCATTGCCGCACACTACATGGGCACGGGCCGCGAGATCATCGAACAGACCGAAGGGCGGGCCACCCACGTGGTCATAAGCCTCGGCACTTCTGGCACGGCCATGGGCATAGCGAAGCGCATGAAGGAATCGGCTCCCGGCATTCAGGTCGTGGCGGTGGAGCCTTATGCCGGGCACAAGATTCAGGGGCTCAAGAACATGCAGGAGTCATATCCTCCCGGGATTTATGACAAGCACGCCCTGGACCGGATCATCCACGTCGAGGATGAGGAGGCTTTCGCCTGTTCGCGTCAGCTGGCGCGTGAAGAGGGCATTCTTTCCGGTATGAGCGCGGGGGCGGCCCTGGCCGGAGCGTTGCGCATCGCCAGAGAATTGGATGAGGCCGGAAAAGAGGGGCTCATTGTATTCATCTGTCCGGATACGGGAGAACGCTATCTCTCGACCACGCTTTTCTCGCCGTTGGCCCGGCATGGCCTCGGGGTGCGCAGCGTGACCAGCGGCTGCCTCGAATGTCTGGGCAGTCCGGGCGGCGGACATGCGCTGTTCACGCCTGGTCCGAGCCTCGACGACCTGGGCGAGCTGGATGTCTGGCGGCGCATTGTCTGGCTGGACGTGCTGGCCCGGGCCCTGGTCGAGCGGGGGCAGGACGTGCGCCTGGCTGTTGGCCTTGCGGATATGGATGATCGCGCTCTTGCTGCGGCCCGAGAGGCCAAGGCCGGATTGCAGGACTTCGGACAGAGGGCGCGGGAATTCATGCTCGCCCATGCCAAGGCCTTGGGCGTGTCCGATACCGTGCTTTTTCCCTTGGCCGGAGACAGTCAGGAGCGTGCCCTGGGCCTTGCGCGCAAGCTGTTGGCCAAGGGCCAGGCCTACGAGAAGCTCAGGTCCGTCTATTTCGACGTGACTCGGGACAAGACGTATGGCCAGATCTCTTGCGTGGACACCGCTGGCATGAATCTGGGTTACACCGTCGATCTGGCCGATTATGCGAAGGATAATCCAGCCGACTTCACGCTCCTCAAAAGAGCCACCTTGCAGGATCTCAAGCTTGGGGACGTGATTGAGACCGAATGGGGCAAGGTCCGGCCGAGCTGGTTTCTGCAGCTGGCCGCCACGGCCCTGGACGCATTGGGTTCGGTCACGGTCATGTTTGCCGCCGAGTCGCACCGTTTCCCGCATCTGGACAATTTCTGCGCCATCTGGAGCGCCGGGGCCGGAGTGCGGCCCATGGCCTGGATGGTTTCTCAGCCCGTAACCCCGCGCGAACAGGGCGAGACGGTGCCGTCGCTCACGGATGCCCTCGCCGTCGCGGGCACCGGTCCTGCCCTGCGGCTGTGGCTGCTGTCCGCTTCCTACCTCAAGTCCCTCGCCTATTCGCCGGAAAGTCTCGCCATGTGGGTCAAGAACCAGAACCGGCTGCAGGACGCCTATGTATCGGCTTCCCTGGGTGGCTCGGGAAATGGCGTATCCCCGCAACTCGAGCAGGCGATTTACGATTTGAAAACCGCTTTTGCCACGGCGCTCGACGACAATCTCGATCTGGCCCACTTCTGGCCGGCGCTCTTCGCCTTTGCCAAGACCGTCAACGCCCGTGCCGGAAAGATGAGCACAGACGAAGCCGCGCTGGTGGCCGAGCAGCTTCTGGCCTGCGACCGGGTGCTTGGTTTTCTGGACCATGCGCGTTTGCCGTTGGCTCAAAAATCCTGGTCGCGTGAGGCTGCGGATCTGGTCGGACGCCGTGAGGCGGCCCGAAAGGCCAAAGATTTTGTGCAGGCTGACGCGCTGCGCGCACAATTGGCAGGCATGGGCCTCAGGCTTGAGGATCATCCGGCCGGTGTGCGCCTTTTCCGAATGGAGAGATCAGCTTAACTGTCCGCCCCAAAAAGGCGATCTGCTGCGTCAGCGAAAAAATCCAGACCGCTTGTGTATGCGCATGGCGCGCGTCCTGGATTTTTCCGCTTCCGTGCATTTCATCATTTTTGAGCGGCCTGCGGAATTAGAATTTTTAAGGCAGCCAGTTAAGAGTCTTGCTAAAACGAGGGCAGGGCACGGGACTGCATGCTTTCCTGCGAGGTGGGCTGGCCAGGCGTTTGTTTGGGCGGCCCTTTTTTATGGTGGGAAACGTTATGCGTTGTCGTGTTGAAAGTGTTTTTTGATGCTCTCCGAGGCTTCAAGGATGAGCGCTTCGAGTTTTTTGAAGATCTCGCCGACAGATTGCATGTCTGCTGTTCCATGGCATGCCGATTCAAGATCCGTTGCCAGGGTGTTTATCTCCCTGGCCCCTATCATGAGTGACGATCCCTTGATGCTGTGCGCAAGACGCGAGCATTCCTTGATGTTTTTGTTTTCCAGGTGCTTTGAATAGTCGGAGATGAATCTTGCTCCATAGCCGGGAAACTCGCGCAATATGTTGAAAAATGCGGATTCGTTTCCCAGGAAATTTGCCAGCGCGTGAGACATGTCGAAACCTTTGATCTTCAATGTTTCAGCGACGGCTTCGATCGGGACTTCATCTGTTCGGGTGGAGAAGAAAGACATGACCTGGGAGAGTTCCAGGGGCTTGTGGAAGATCCGAAGGGAGTTTCCCGCAAGCTTTTTTATAAAACCGGGTTCCCGCTCTTCGCCAGTCAGCAGACAGATTTTGTCTTCCTTGGCCAGCCCCCTTTCCTGCAGATGTCGCGCGAGATCCATTCCATTCATGGAAGGCATGTGCAAGTCGAGCAGGATCAGGTCGTAGTTTTTTGCTTTGGCGAGGGCAGTCGCCTGATCGGCGTTCGCGGCAAGGTCGACCTTGAGGCCGAGATTTTGCAGAATTTCCGCAGTGACGAAACGGCAAATTTCGTCATCATCGACCACGAGGACCGTTTTTTGCCGACAGTTCAAATTGCTTTCCTGCATCCGGCACACCTCGATGTTCGCAAGCCCTTCGACGTCTTCCTGTGCGATCGGATCTTCGGGACTTTGCGATTTAAAGTTTGGTGGAAGATCTGGTCCGTTTGAAATGCTTTCCCGCATCGTTTTCGTCTTCTGGCAGAAAGAGACTGCCGTGACGCAATTCGTTGCAGCTGTTGATGCCGAGCTTGCCGAGAATGTTGGAGCGGTGCTTGTCCACCGTCTTGATGCTGATGAAGAGGGACTCGGCGATCTCCTTGCTTTTCCAGCCGTCTATGATGAGTCTCACGATTTCCTTTTCACGGACGGTCAGGTTTTGCATTGGTGGCAGTGCCTTGCGTTGCCTGTTCACCAGAAGGTAGTCCCTGACGATGACCTTGGCCAAGTGTGGGCTGATAAACAGGGCGTCGTCCAGGGCATACTGCACGGCCAGGAAGAGCTCGTCCGGATTCGATCCCTTCAGAACATAGGCATTGGCGCCGTGCTCCAGGGCATCGAAGATGAAGTCGTTGTCGTCACTGGCTGTCAGGACGACGATCTTCACGGTGGGCTCGAGTTCTCTGATTCTCTGCAGAACCTCCGTACCTGGAATGTCCGGGAGGCGCAAATCAAGTAGAATCACATCCTGTCTTTGCGACTGAAATGATCGCAGCGCGTCTTTCCCAGTGGCGACATCGTCGTCGATAATGTACTCGCCGTGCATGTCGATCATGGATTTGAGGCCCATCCGCAGCAGGCTGTCATCCTCGACCAGCAGAATTCGTTTTTTTGTCATGAGCGTGTTCTCTTCGTTTTTGCGTGGGTTGAACCGACGGCACTTGATTCGGTTGTTCTGTCTTCGTTGCACGAACCGCACAGGAGCATTGCTGGATTTTTTGATCGCAAGGCTTGAACTGATCGGGGCGTGGCGTACTTTTTTCTCGCTCGAATCGCCGAATTAATGAAATCAGACCATAGCCATTGTTATTTGTAAGAGTTGATAAATAGTTTTACCCTTCATTTTAATAGACATTGAACAGTATTTTTCACTTATAGGCGCTAAGGGTTTTTCGTGATTGATAGTGGATTTTCAAAATTTTCGGCGTGCCGAATACGGCCGTAATAAATTTATTTTGTCTATCGGGATGGATACGTAAGTTGAATAGGGGGATATGCTGATGAAGCAGATAATGCGCAGAGTATCCTTACGCATGCAGATCGGAGTGCTGGAGTGGAAAAAGCCTTGACTGTGCGTGGGCGGCAAGAAAAAGTATCGCCTGGGCCATCAGCGCGGGAGATTTGACTTTAGGTGCAGGCAAGTCCAAAAAAAAAAAGCCGCGATGTGCGGCTTTTTTCGATGGAATCGCGAAATGCTATTTGCGAGAACTTTTGTTTATTGTTTCCACGAGTTCCGCAGCGACCTGAATTTCGACATCCTGCTGGGCCTGTTCGTCGAGAAGCTGGGACTTGGGCCATCTGCATCTGTGGTAGGATATGGTGGCTTTTTGCGACAGCTGTTCGATCTTGGTCAGCATTATACCCATGGCTTCCTGAGTTATGGTGAAATGTCCGCATTCCGAACATTTGGGCGCTGGTACATCCTCGAAGCAAAACAAGTGGTTACGGCATTCCATCTGATATGAGATGGTTTCCTCGGCGACACTGTCGCTTCCGCATTTCTGGCAGATCATGGCAACCTCGTATGGTCTAATTTGAATCCTAAATAATCGTTCATTATATGTACGTTTTTTAAATTTGGCAAATAATTATATAACATGCTTAAATTATTATTTTTATTTTGTTTTTTCATTTTGTCCGGCCGCGTTCGGTCTTAACCGGAAGGCAGCTCTGGATTGGCAATTGGCATTTATCTTGAATAAACTCTGGAGGAATCATGAGCAAAATAGGCTGGGTTGGAATCGGAGTCATGGGGCGTTCCATGTGCGGGCATCTTCTTGCGGCAGGACATGACGTCAGGGTTAATACACGCACCAAGGCTTCCGCTGAAAGCACCATCGCCGCCGGTGCGAAATGGTGCGACACACCGGGCGAAGTCGCAGCGGATTCGGAATTCGTGTTCACAATCGTCGGGTATCCGGCCGATGTGCGCGCCGTGTATCTTGGCGAGGGCGGCCTTGTGCAGATGGCCGCGCCGGGAAGCGTGCTTGTGGACATGACCACCTCCGAACCTGCCCTGGCAAAGGAGATTCACGAGGCGGCCCGGGCCCGTGGCGTGGCCGCGCTGGATGCCCCGGTTTCCGGAGGCGATCTCGGTGCGCGCGGCGGGAGCCTGGCCATCATGGTCGGCGGCGAGCAGGAAGCCTTCGACCGGACCCTGCCCCTTTTTGAAAAGATGGGGAAGAACATCCGGTTCATGGGCGCTCCCGGCTCCGGTCAGCATACCAAGATGAGCAACCAGATTCTCATCGCCGGGACCATGATCGGGGTCGTGGAATCCCTTCTGTACGCCGTGAAGTCCGGCCTGGACGTGGACGACGTCATCGACGTCATCGGCAGCGGGGCGGCCGGGTCCTGGTCCATCAACAATCTTGGGCGCCGGATCGCCAAGGATGACTATGATCCGGGCTTTTTCATCAAGCATTTCGTGAAGGACATGGGCATCGCCTTGGCCGAAGCCAGGAAACTGCGCATTGCCTTGCCCGGCCTCGCTCTGGTCGAGCAGCTTTATGTCGCAGCCATGGCGCAGGGTTTGGAAAACATGGGCACTCAGGCTCTCTACATCGCTTTGAAGAATTTGAACGCAGTAAAATAGTTATTATTGCAACGGTTCGTCAAAGATTCATTTTTCTTTTTCGAACCGTTTCAATTTTTGCATTGAATTAAACTGGAGATCGCGTGCGGAGTATATTTTTTTTCCTGCTCATGTTTTTATTCATCCCTCAAGCTTTTGGGCAGGATGAAAAAAAGATTAACGTGCTCTACATAAATTCATATCATAATGGATATGAATGGTCTGACAGTATATTTGACGGCGTGCGCGAAACGTTCAGAAGTAGCGGAAAGAATATTTATCTTCAGATAGAATATATGGATTCAAAAAGATATTCTGGAGAGAAGATAAATGAAATACTGTTTAATTATTACAAATTCAAATTCAAATCGACTCGCTTTGATCTCATCGTCACTTCTGATAACAATGCTTACGAGTTTATTTCAGAGCACGGCGAAGATCTGTTTCCCGATGTGCCCATAGTTTTTTGCGGAATCAATGACGTGGAGGCCGGAAAGGTGCCCATGCGTTCACGCATGACCGGAGTTCTGGAAGAATTCGAGGTCCCGTGGAATATCGAACTGGCGCTAAGATTTCATCCGGGCAAGAAACGCCTGGTGGTCATTGGCGATCAGAGCATGACCGGGGTGGCCATTGCCAATCAGGTCCGGGCCCAGATTCCCGGACTGCCCCATGAGATCGAGGTCGAATTTCTGGATGAGTTCACTCTCGATGAGCTGATTTCCAAAGTGCGTTTCGCTTCTGCGGACAGCATCTTTTTCTTCATTCCCTTTTACAAGGATGTGGGCGAGGCCGTGTATTCGGCCCAGGACCTTCTTGAGATAGTCTGGCAGGAGACGGGCGTGCCGCTGTACAGCGCCTGGGAGTTTCTGCTCGGCCACGGCATGGTGGGCGGAAAGATGATCAGCGGATACAGCCACGGTCAGGCCGTGGCCCAGATGGGGCTGCGCATTCTGGACGGGGAATCCCCGGCCGGCATAGAGATATCCGTTAGTCCCGATGATCCGCCCAAGTTCGATTACCGCGTGCTCAAGCGTCTTGGGATCAACCAGAAACTCCTGCCCGAGGGCAGCATCCTCATCAACGAGCCTTCGCCGTTCTATTCCATCAACAGGCACCAGTTCTGGACCATCATCATCAGCCTTGTCATCCTGTCACTGGTGCTGATCCTGCTTGTGATCAACATTTGGGAGCGCAAGCAGATCGAGGTGCGGATCAAGAACCAGCTCTCGTTTCTGCGCACCCTCATGGATACCCTGCCCATTCCCATCTACTTCACGGACCGCGGCGGGGCCATCGCTGGCATCAACCGGGCCTTCGAGCACTGGTTCGGCGTGAGCTGGGAGCATGACAAGGGTTTTGAATCCCAGGAGCTGGCCCTGGCCGAAACGCGTTTTGCGCCTTTGCTCGACATGCGCATGGATTCCTACGAGGCCCAGATCCGGCACGGCGACGGCACCTTGCGCCCGGCGGTGCTGCACAAGGCCACCTTCGCCGATGCCCAGGGCGAGAACGCCGGGATAGTGGGCGTCATCTACGACATTTCCGATCGGAAGAAGGCCGAGGACGATCTTCGCGCGGCCGAGGAAAAGTATCGCACCATCTTCGAGAATTCGGCCCTGGGCATTTTTCAGACCACGCCCGACGGCTCCTGGATGGTCGCAAATCCCGCCCTGGCCAGGATGCTCGGGTATGCAAGTCCGGAGGACCTGATCGCGGACAATCCGAACATTTCCTCCCTGTATTTTCAGCAGAGCGACCGGGAGAGGGTCGTCGACCTCTATCAGCAGAACAGGGGCAGTGTGGAGTTCGAAGTTCTTTTCCGCACCCGCGCGGGCAAGATCATCACGGCCAACCTGAACGCCCGTGCCGTGCGCGGCTGCAATGACGATTTCTGTCATTTCGAGGGTTTCGTGGAGGACATCACGGACCGCAAGGCTGCGGAGCTGGCTCTGGCCGCTTCCGAAGCCATGTTGCAGCTGGTCCTTGATACCATTCCCCAGCTTGTGCACTGGAAGGACCGGGAACTGCGAATCATCGGCGCGAACCGGAATTTTCTGGCTCATGTCGGCCAGACCGAACTCTCGGCCATTTATGGCAGGAAATACGCAGAGGTCGTGAGCTATGCCTATGAGGCGGAGCAGATTTCTCGGCTCGACCAGGAAGTGATCAAGACCGATGAGCCGCGATTCCGGCTGCGTCTTGAGACCCGCAACCGGGCCGGCGAGAACATTTGGCTGCTGGTCAACAAGGTACCGTTGCACGGACCGCACGGGGCGGTTGTCGGTATCCTCAGCACCGCCGAGGACATCACCCAGACCATGAATCTGGAAAAACAGCTCCTGCAGTCCCAGAAAATGGAGGCCATTGGTACGCTCGCTGGTGGAATCGCACATGATTTCAATAATATACTGACTTCCATCATGAACTCTACCGAGCTCGCCATGGAGGACATCTCCGAAGACAGCCTGAACTGGAAGGATCTGGAGCGATCCCTCAAGGCCGCGGTTCGAGGCAGCGGCCTGATCAAGCAGATCCTCACGTTCAGCCGTCCGACCCAGGAAGGATTTCTGCCCACGGACCTGCGTGAGGTTGTCAGTGAAGCCGTAGCCCTCATCCGTGTCTCCATGCCGCGCAACATCACGGTCCTGTCCGAAATTGACGACGACCTGCCTCTTTGCCTTGCCGACCCGACGCAGGTTCACCAGATCGTCATGAATCTCGCGACCAACGCATTTCAGGCTCTGGGCGAGGGCGGCGGCAATATTTCCATTCACTTGAGCCGCATGAACCTGGAGCGCGATGACGCGCAGCTCGGCAACCTTGCCCCGGGCATTTACAGCAGGTTGTGCATAGAAGACGACGGTCCGGGCATCGAGGAGAGCATACAGGACAAGATCTACGATCCCTTTTTCACCACCAAGGGCAAGGGGGAAGGGACTGGCCTCGGGCTGGCCGTGGTGCATGGCATCGTGCGCAATCACGGCGGGGAAATCAGGCTCACAAGCACTCCCGGGTTCACCCGTTTCGACATTCTGCTGCCGACCATGAACGAACTCTGCCTCCTGCCCGGCGAATGCGAGGGCGCATTGGCCATGGGCAATGAGCGACTGGCCTTCATCGAGGACGACGAGGACCAGTTGGCGCTCATTCCCCGCGTTCTTGAGCAGCTCGGCTATGAAGTGCATGCCTTTCAAAGCCCCGCCGAAGCGATTTTCGCTCTCTGCGATGAGGGCTTGCCCTTTGATCTGGTCATTACCGATTATGACATGCCCGGCATGAACGGCTTCGATGTTGCAGGGATTCTGCAGGATCGCCGCCCGAATTTGCCGGTGATCATGGTTTCCGGGAGAAAGCAGGCCGAGGAATTTCTCGGCCAGGCCGGGAACATAAAATTCTTCCTCAGCAAACCGTACAACAAGGACATGGTCGGACGAGCCATCCGCGATGTCCTGGACAAGGACGTGTGATGGCCAGGATACTCATTATTGACGATGACCCGCAGGTTTGCGAAACGCTTGAGAGCCTTATTTTCCGTCTCGGCCACGAATGCCATGCCGCCCATACCCTGAAAGACGGGCTGGCTAGGCTGGAAAGCCTGGAATTCGACCTGGTTTTTCTCGATGTGCGTCTTCCTGACGGCAACGGGCTTGAAGCCCTGGGGCAGATTCGCAACCACGAGGTTCCCCCCGATGTGATCGTATTGACGGGACAGGGAGATCCTGACGGGGCTGAACTTGCCATCCAGGGCGGGGTTTGGGACTATCTGGTCAAACCCTCGCCCATCAAGCAGATCAAGGAAACCTTGAACCGGGCCCTTGCTTACCGTCAGGAAAAACAAGCCATGGGGCAGGCCATGGCCCTGGATTTGAAAGACGTGGTGGGGGAGAGCAGCGTCATGCGCCAGTGCTACGAGCGCATCGCCCAGGCCAGCGGTTCGGACTCCACCGTGCTGGTCACCGGAGAGACGGGAACCGGCAAGGAACTGCTGGCCCGCACCATTCATCGCAACAGCCTGCGCTCGGCGCGCGCTTTTGTTGTCGTCGACTGTGCCTCCCTGACCGAATCCCTGCTTGAGAGCATCCTCTTCGGTCACACAAAGGGCTCCTTCACGGGAGCCGCACGGGACAGGATCGGGCTGGTCAAGCTTGCCGATCAGGGCACCCTTTTTCTGGATGAAATCGGGGAGTTGCCGCTTTCTGCGCAGAAGACCTTCCTGCGCGTCCTGCAGGAGCGTCGCTTCAGGCCGGTGGGGTCGAATCAGGAATTGGAGAGTGATTTCAGGCTCATTTCGGCCACCAACCGGGACCTTGCGGCCATGGTCAAGGCCGGTGAGTTCAGACAGGATCTCTTCTACCGCATAAACACCATTCAGCTGCACCTGCCCGCCTTGCGCGAACGCGAGGATGACGTGATCATCCTCGCCCGTCACCATATCGACAAATTGTGTCGGCAACGAAACATTCCGATCAAGGAGATGGATCCGGAGCTGGTCGAAATGCTCAAACGCTACGAATGGCCAGGCAATGTGCGCGAGCTTTTCAATACCATAGAACAGGCCTTTGTGCTGTCTGGAGCCGAGAAAACGGTCTACGCCCAGCACCTGCCTCAGGCGGTGCGTATTCGGGTCGCCAAGACCATATTAGGCAAGGGCAGAGTGGATGGGGAAGCGGGGCCGGAGGAAGCGCTGAATGAAGTGGAGGAGGCCCTGCCCACGTTGAAGGACTTTAAAACGTCCAAGGAGAGGGAATATCTGCTCAGGCTCGTGGGCAGCCACGGCAAGGATATCCAGAAAATGCTGGCGGTTTCAGGGCTTTCCAGATCGCACCTTTACGCCATGCTCAAGAAGCACGATATCGAAGCCTAGTAATCCTGTTCTTCATCCTGCTCCTTGCCGAGCCAGTATTCTTTCCAGGAATCTACAATATATTCCGTCTTGACCAGAACGCTGTCGCCATCGTTGATGCGCTGCTCTTGCATCGGGGTCAGCAACTGTGACAGCTGCATCGTTTCGTTTCGGGACAAACCTCGAATCACGCCATTTTTTGTTATGCTTTTTCCTTTCATTTGAAACCTCCAGATAACTATATATAAAGCAGTTTTTACCTTCCTGGCAAGCTGCTTGGTTAATTTATTGTGCAAAATTGCTGCCAACGATCTTGAAAATTTGTGTGCCGGTCCTGTATGAATCCAAAATAAACTTGTTTTCTCGGTATGTTGCAACCTGAGAGCGTTTTGTTATTTCGTTGCCGACGTGTAATGTTTCATGCAAGTTGTTGTGCAAATTTGAAACACTGTCCGCGTCAGGTTGATACGATTTTGCTCATTTGAAACATCCGCAGGCCCTTGGGATTCGGTCGCTCAAGGCGCGTCCGGACTGTCCACGAAGCAAGACTGAAGAAAAATGGTTGTTTAGTCAATCAAATTGTAATACACTCGTCAGATCATCTTGAGTCCGAAAAATCGGACAGTCCCGCAGGCCCAATTCGTGATCCGGGACACCTGTGGAGGCCCGGTGGCAGGGGGAGACGTTCGTCATTGAACGTCGAATCGAAGTGGATGATGGATGATTTGGGTTTTTGCCGGATTTTTTGTCCGAAAAAACGGACGCTATTCAAAAAGCCTGATTTTAACCATTAACCAGCCAATTAAGCGCGTTAACCGGATTGAAGTTGTATGTTTGCATTCCCGTACTAACGTGCTATTTCGAGGAAAAAATATATATTGTCTTTTTTTTCAGACAAACCGGAAGGGGGGCTATGACAAATAAGATCTGTGTCTCATAATTTTCTTTTATTTCAGTTAATTAGGCGGTTTTTGTTACGTGGCACGAAACTTGTTTAAAGCGATCGGAAGCACGAGAAAACGTTGCAAAATCGCTTGAAACAACAACTTGGCTTTTAGGAGAAGATATATGGCTAAAAATATGAAAACCATGGATGGAAACACTGCCGTCACGCATATCGCCTATGCAATGAGCGATACGGCGGCAATTTATCCGATCACCCCGTCTTCCACCATGGGAGAGATCGCTGATGAATGGGCCGCGCAGGGACGCCTCAATATTTTTGATCAGAAGGTCATGGTCCGCCAGATGCAGTCCGAAGCTGGCGCTGCCGGTGCTGTGCACGGTTCCCTGGCCGGTGGCGCTCTGACCTCCACCTTTACCTGTTCCCAGGGTCTTTTGCTCATGATCCCGAACATGTACAAGATTTCCGGTGAGCTGCTTCCCGGTGTCTTCCATGTCAGCGCACGCGCCGTTGCCGCGCATGCCCTGTCCATTTTTGGCGATCATCAGGATGTCATGGCCTGTCGGCAGACCGGTTTCGCCATGCTGGCTTCCAGTTCCGTGCAGGAATGCATGGATCTGGCCCTGGTCGCACATCTGGCCTCCATTGAATCAAGCATCCCTTTCCTGCACTTCTTTGACGGCTTCCGCTCTTCCCATGAGATTCAGAAGATCGAGGTCATCGACTACGAAGACATCAAAAAGGTAGTCAATCACGAGGCCATCGCGGAATTCCGTGAGCGCGCCATGAGCCCGGCCAATCCGTCCATTCGCGGCACCGCCCAGAATCCGGACATTTATTATCAGGGCCGTGAAGCTTCCAATGTCTACTATGATCAGCTCTCTTCCATTGTGGTCGAGCAGATGAAGAAGGTTACTTCCATCACTGGTCGTTCCTACAAGCCTTTCGACTACGTTGGCCATCCCCAGGCTGAGCGCGTTATCGTGGCCATGGGTTCTTCCTGCGAAACCATCGAGGAAGTGGTGCGCCACCTCTTGGCCAAGGGCGAGAAAGTCGGCCTGGTCAAGGTCCGTCTGTATCGTCCGTTCCTGCCTGAGTACTTCCTGCAGGTTCTGCCCGCCACGGCTTCCGTCATCACGGTCCTCGACCGTACCAAGGAGCCCGGCGCCAAGGGCGATCCGCTCTACAAGGATATCTGTACCGCCTACATGGAGCGCGGCGAAATGCCTGAGATCGTCGCCGGTCGTTACGGCCTCGGTTCCAAGGAATTCACCCCGGCCATGGTCAAGGCCGTGTATGACAACATGATGGTCGCCCAGCCCAAGCATCACTTCAATGTGGGCATCGAAGACGACGTCACTCATACCTCCCTCGACGTGCCGGCCTTCGCCGACACCACCCCGGCCGGCACCGTGCAGTGCAAGTTCTGGGGCCTGGGCTCCGACGGAACCGTCGGCGCCAACAAGGAAGCCATCAAGATCATCGGCGACAACACCGAGATGTATGCCCAGGGCTATTTCGCCTACGACTCCAAGAAGTCCGGCGGAATCACCGTTTCCCACCTGCGCTTCGGCAAGGAGCCCATCCAGTCCACGTATCTGGTCAACGCGGCCGATTACATCGCCTGCCACAAGGCCAGCTACGTACACACCTACGACGTGCTCGACGGCATCAAGGACGGCGGCACCTTCGTCCTGAATTCCAATTGGACCGCCGAGGACATGGAGAAGGAACTGCCCGCTTCCATGCGCCGCACCATCGCCAAGAAGAACCTCAAGTTCTACAATATCGACGCGGTCAAGATCGCAGCCGAAGCCGGCCTTGGCAACCGCATCAACATGGTCATGCAGACCGCCTTCTTCAAGCTGGCCAACGTCATGCCCTTTGAAGAGGCCGTCGCGCTCCTGAAGAAGGCCATCAAGAAGGCCTACGGCAAGAAGGGCGACAAGATCGTCAATATGAACATCGCGGCCGTTGATCAGGCTTCCGCCAACCTGATCGAGATCAAGGTCCCGGCCGCCTGGGCCGACGCGGCTTGCGACTGCGCCTCCGAGCAGGATGTTCCTGATTTCGTCAAGAACGTCATGCGTCCCATCCTGGCCCAGAAGGGCGACAGCCTGCCTGTCTCCGCCTTCGAGCCCGACGGACTGTTCCCCGTGGCCACTTCCCAGTTCGAAAAGCGCGGCGTGGCCATCAACGTGCCCGAATGGATCGCGGCCAACTGCATCCAGTGCAACCAGTGCTCCTTTGTCTGCCCGCATGCGGCCATCATCCCCGTGCTGCTGACCGAAGAAGAGATGGCCGACGCTCCCGAGACCTTCGAGACCCTCGACGCCATGGGCAAGGAATTCAAGGGCATGAAGTTCCGCATGCAGGTCAACACCCTGGACTGCATGGGTTGCGGTAACTGCGCCGACATCTGTCCGGCCAAGAACACCGCCCTGGTCATGAAGCCTCTGGAGACCCAGACCGGACGCGAAGTGCCCAACTACGACTTCTCGGTCACCGTTCCCTTCAAGGACAACCTGACCCGCCGCGACACCGTCAAGGGCAGCCAGTTCCAGAAGCCGCTGATGGAATTCTCCGGCGCCTGCGCCGGTTGCGGCGAGACCCCGTACGTCAAGGTCATGACCCAGCTCTTCGGCGAGCGCATGATCATCGCCAACGCCACGGGCTGTTCCTCCATCTGGGGCGCTTCCGCTCCGACCACTCCGTACACGGTCAACGCCGACGGTCATGGTCCTGCCTGGGGCAACTCCCTGTTCGAGGATGCGGCCGAATTCGGCTACGGCATCCAGATGGCCTATGCCCAGCGTCAGGCCAAGCTGGCCGACCTGGTCGCCAAGGCCCTGGAAGGCGAACTGCCTGAAGATCTGGCCGAAGCCTTCAAGGGTTGGCTCGAAAATCGCGCCAATGCCGAGAAATGCAAGGAATACGGCGACAACATTCGTGACATCCTGGCCTTCATGAACCGCGACGAACTGCTTGACGCCATCTATGAGCGCGAAGAGCTGTTCGCCAAGAACTCCTTCTGGATCTTCGGCGGTGACGGATGGGCCTACGATATCGGCTATGGCGGGCTGGACCATGTTCTGGCCTCTGGTGAAGACATCAACGTTCTGGTGATGGACACGGAAGTGTACTCCAACACTGGCGGACAGTCCTCCAAGGCAACTCCGCTTGGTTCCATCGCCAAATTCGCTGCCGCAGGAAAGCGGACAGGGAAGAAGGATCTCGGACGCATGGTCATGAGCTACGGCTATGTCTATGTAGCCACGGTTTCCATGGGCTACGACAAGCAGCAGCTTTTGAAGGCCCTGCGCGAGGCGGAAGCCTATCCCGGACCGTCCCTGATCATCGCCTACGCTCCGTGCATCAACCAGGGACTTCGCAAGGGCATGGGCAAGACCCAGCTCGAATCGAAGCTGGCCGTGCAGTCCGGCTACTGGCCGCTGTATCGCTACAACCCCCTGCTCGCGGATGAAGGCAAGAATCCGTTCATCCTGGACTCCAAGGCCCCGGACGGAAGCATTCAGGAATTCCTGGCCAGCGAAAACAGATTCGCCTTGCTCGAAAAGATTGAGCCCGAAGCCTCCAAGAGACTGCGGACCCAGATCGAGCAGGATTATCTGCAGCGTTTTGAAATGTACGAGTACCTCTCCAAGCAGGTGCCCACGACGGGCAAGGCGGCCTCCGCTCCCGTCACCGCACCCGCAGCGGGCGAGGGTTGTACATTGACGGCGACGGCGGAGCATTCGGGGGCGAACAAGCCTGCCGAGCCCTGCGATGACGGCCGCGCCGGCAAATAGGTAAAGGCAAGCTGCCGGTCCGAAAGGGTGGGGTCCCTTTCGGACCGGCGGTCCATTCATCAGTTTTATTGGAGGGAGATATGTCAATTCCTGTCTTGGCAATGGTGGCTCTGTTGCCCATTTTGGTGGCTCTTGTCCTGATGGTCGGTATGCGCTGGCCGTCTACGAAAGCCATGCCCCTTGCATGGCTTGTATGTGCTCTTGGCGCAATTTTCGCGTGGAATCTGCCGGTCGGTTATGTCGCGGCTCTGTCGCTTCAGGGTATTGTTGTCGCCGTCGGTGTTTTGATCATCGTGTTTGGCGCGATCATCATCCTGTACACCCTGAAATATTCAGGCGGAATGGAAACCATTCAGTACGGGATGCAGGGCATCAGCCGTGACAAGCGCATCCAGGCCATCATCATCGGCTTCATGTTCGCAGCCTTCATCGAAGGCGCGGCCGGTTTCGGCACGCCTGCCGCACTGGCTGCTCCGCTCTTGCTGTCCTTGGGCTTCCCGCCCCTGGCCGCTGCGGTCATCTGCCTGGTCTTCAACTCCTTCCCCGTATCTTTCGGCGCGGTCGGAACTCCCATTCTTGTCGGCCTCAAGTTCCTCGGACCGCTCGCCAAGACGGCCGTCGAAGCCGGCACCCCCGGTTTGAACTTTGTCGATTTCGGCACTTTTGCCAAGGTTATCGGCCAGTGGGCGACCGTCATGCATGGTCCCATGATCTTCATCCTGCCCATCTTCATGCTCGGCTTTTTGACCCGCTTCTTCGGCAAGAACAAGTCCTGGTCCGAAGGCTTCGCCGCCTGGCAGTTCTGTGTTTTCGCCTCTGTGGCATTCATTGTTCCTTACCTGACCTTCGCTTGGTTGGTCGGCCCTGAATTCCCGTCCCTGATCGGTGGTCTTGTTGGCCTCGGAATCATCGTGGCCGGAGCCAAGGCCGGTTTCTGCGTGCCCAAGGAAAGCTGGGATTTCGGTCCTCAGTCCACCTGGGACGCTGAATGGACAGGCACCATCGCCACGTCCACCAATACCGAGTTCAAGCCCCACATGAGCCAGTTCAAGGCATGGCTGCCCTACATCCTGATCGGCGCCATCCTGGTCGTGACCCGCATCCCCGAACTGGGCCTCAAGGCTCTCCTGGCCGCCCAGAAGCTGCCTTTCACGGACATCCTGGGCTACACGGGCGTTTCGGCCTCCATCGACTACCTGTATCTGCCTGGCACCATTCCTTTCATGCTGGTCGCACTGCTGACCATCATGATCCATGGCATGAAGGGTTCTGCGGTCAAGCAGGCCTGGACCGAGTCCTTCGTCAAGATGAAGGCCCCGACCATCGCCCTGTTCGCAGCCGTTGCCCTGGTTTCCATCTTCCGCGGTTCCGGTGTGGCAGATGTAGTCCTGAATCCCAACAGCTACCCCTCCATGCCCCTGGCCATGGCCAAGACCGTTGCCGCTTTCGCGGGCAACGCCTGGCCGATGCTGGCTTCCTATGTCGGCGGCCTGGGTGCGTTCATCACTGGTTCGAACACGGTCTCCGACCTTCTGTTCGCTGAATTCCAGTGGGGCGTTGCCCAGCAGCTTGAGCTGCCCCGTCAGATCATCGTGGCCGCTCAGGTCGTCGGTGGCGCCATGGGCAACATGGTCTGCATCCACAACATCGTGGCTGTCTGCGCCGTTACCGGCCTCATCGGCCGCGAAGGCATGATCCTGAAGCGCACCTTCTGGCCCTTCCTGCTCTACGGCGTTGTCGTAGGCATCATCGCCAGCCTCATGAGCTTCGTCTTCCTGCCGCATCTGTTCTAAGTCATCAGGCGGTCCCGAAAGTTCGCGCAAGGCTTTCGGGACCGCATTTCATGAGAATCCATAAGAATCTCACGCAAGGAGAGAATAATGATTTCGACGAGTCTGCTCACTGAGTTCAAGACCCTGTTGGGCAAAGAAAATGTCCTCGATAGCGAGTCCGACCGGCACTCCTATTCATATGATGCCGCAGTGCTTGACGCGGTCATCCCGGAGCTGGTCCTGCGTCCGACAAACAGCGAGCAGCTGGGTAGAACCGTGGCCTTGTGCAACGAGAACAAGCTGCCCATGACCGTTCGCGGCGCCGGAACCAACCTGAGCGGCGGCACCATTCCCACCAAGGAACATGGCGTCGTCATCCTGACCAACGGTCTCAATAAAATTTTGGAAATCAACGAACAGGATCTCTACGCCGTGGTTCAGCCCGGCGCCGTCACCGCCAAGTTCGCGGCCGAAGTGGCCAAGCGCGGCCTGTTCTATCCGCCCGATCCGGGCTCCCAGGCCGTGTCCACCCTTGGCGGCAACGTCGCCGAGAACGCGGGCGGTCTGCGTGGTCTCAAATACGGCGTGACCAAAGACTACGTCATGGGCGTCAATTTCTGGAACGCCGAGGGCGAATACATCAAATCCGGCGGCAAGACCGTCAAATGCGTCACGGGTCTCAATATCGCCCAACTCATGGTCGGTTCCGAAGGGACGCTTGGCGTCTTCGACGAGATCATCCTGAAGCTCGTTCCGCCGCCGGTCGCCTCCAAGGCCATGCTCGCCGAATTCGACGACATCGCCAAAGCTTCCGAAACGGTCGCGTCCATCATCGCCAACAAGATCGTTCCCTGTACTCTGGAGCTTCTCGACAACGCGACCATCAATTACGTCGAGGATTTCACCAAGGCCGGCCTGCCCCGTGACGCTGCCGCCATTCTGCTGATCGAGGTCGACGGAGGCCACATCGCCCTGGTCGAGGACGACGCCGAAAAGGTTCTCGATATCTGCAAGAAGAACGGCGCCAAACGCGTGCAGATGGCCAAGGACGCCGCCGAGAAGAACAAGCTCTGGGAAGCCCGCCGCAACGCTTTGCCTGCTTTGGCTCGCGCCCGTCCGACCACCGTCCTTGAAGACGCCACCGTGCCGCGCAGCCAGATTCCGGCCATGATCACGGCCATCAATAACATCGGCGCCAAGTACAAGCTGCAGATCGGCACCTTCGGACATGCCGGTGACGGCAATCTGCACCCGACCATCCTGACCGACAAGCGCGACAAGGAAGAATTCCATCGCGTGGAGCTGGCTGTGGACGAGATCTTCGACGTGGCCCTGTCTCTGGGCGGCACCCTGTCCGGCGAACACGGCATCGGCACGGCCAAGTCCAAGTGGCTGGAGAAGGAAACTTCCAAGGCGACCATCATTTACTCGCGCAGGCTCAAGAAAGCGGTGGATCCCAACTACCTGCTCAATCCCGGCAAAATCATCGGAGGCTAGTCATGACTGCAGACGTTCATCAACTGGCCAAAATGCTGCATGAACTCGACGACCAGATGGTCGCGTGCATGAAGTGCGGCATGTGCCAGGCTGTTTGCCCGGTTTTTGCCGAAACCATGAATGAGGGCGACGTGGCCCGGGGCAAGATCGCGCTCCTGGAAAACCTGTCCCATGAAATGATCAAGGATCCCGAAGGCGTTCAGGACAAGCTCAACATGTGCCTGCTGTGCGGTTCATGCGCGGCGAACTGTCCCAGCGGCGTGAAGGTGCTGGACATATTCCTGAAAGCTCGCGTCATCGTGAATACGTACATGGGGTTGCCCGCGGTCAAGAAGGCCATTTTCCAGGGACTTCTGACCAAGCCTGGCGTTTTCAATTCAGTCATGGACCTGGCTTCCAAGTTCCAGGGCGTGTTTACCAAGTCCGCGAACGAAGTCATCGGGTCGTCCTGTTCCCGCATTGATCTTGCGGTCATCGACGGCCGGCATTTCATGCCTCTGGCCAAGAAGTCGCTGCGCAAGCTGGAGCCGTCCCGCAACACCCGTCCCGGCAAGAGCGGATATCGAGTGGCCTTTTTCCCGGGCTGCGTCGTCGACAAGATATTCCCGCAGGTCGGCCAGGCTGTACTCAAGGCCTTGACCCATCACGAAGTGGGCATCTACATGCCGGCAGGGCAGGCGTGCTGCGGCATCCCGGCGCTGGCTTCGGGCGACAAGGGGTCTTTCGACAAGCTTGTGAAACGCAATCTGGAGATTTTCGAAAAAGAGAACTTCGATTATCTGCTCACTGCCTGCGCCACCTGTACGGCGACCATGCACGAGCTGTGGCCGCTCATGTCCGGGGACAAGACCCAGAGCATGCAGGATCGCATCGCGGCCATGTCGGCCAAGGTCATGGACGTGAATCAGTTCATGGTTGACGTGCTGAAGGTCTCCATGCCTGTCAGCGGCCACGGAACCAAGGTCACGTACCATGATCCCTGCCATCTTAAAAAATCCATGAAGGTTTCCGAACAGCCCCGCGCTCTTTTGAAGACCAATCCGAACATGGAATTTGTCGAGATGGCTGATGCCGACCGCTGCTGCGGTTGCGGCGGCAGCTTCAACCTGCAGCACTACAAGGTCTCCAAGGATATCGGAGCCCAGAAACGCGACAACATTGTCGCCTCCGGAGCCCAGGTAGTGGCAACCGGTTGCCCGGCGTGCATGCTGCAGATTTCCGACATGCTTTCCCAGCACAAGGATCAGATCGCAGTCAAACACGTTATGGAAATCTACGCGGAAACGCTTTAATGAGACACGGCGTCGGCGCGGGGGGCTTTCCCCGGCGTCGGCGCCTTTTCGATTATTAATGCAGTTGGTTGAAATTCGGTTGAAAAAAAGGCATTGACTAATCGGTCTCTTTTTTTCACAGGTATGCGGATTGTGTAACCAACCAATTTGACGGGTCGCCGCGAATCACTCTCGGTGCGCGCCCGAGAAAAAACCGGCTTTCAAGGGAAGCACTATGGCCAGAAATCTATACATAACGGCAACGGAATCTCGAAGCGGAAAATCAGCCATCGTTCTGGGCGTCATGCAAATGCTCCTGCGCGACATCCGGCGTGTCGGTTTTTTCAGACCCATCATCAACGATGTGCCTGACCGCAAGGACCACGATATCGATCTTGTCCTGTCCCAGTTCTATCTGGGCCTGCAGTACAGCGAGACCTACGCCCTGACCATGCAGCAGGCCAAGGAGTTGGTCAATGCGGGTCAGCATTCCTTGTTGATTGAGAAGATCATCAACAAATACAAGGAGCTGGAAAGCAAGTGCGATTTCGTGCTGCTTGAAGGCACGGATTTCGAGGGCACCAGCCCCGCGTTCGAGTTCGACATCAACGCCGACATCGCCGCCAACCTGGGCAGCCCGCTTCTGGTCATCTCCAACGCCTGCCAGAAGACCGAGCACGAGATCATAAGCACAACCAAGCTTGCGGTGGAATCCTTTGCCGACAAGGCCGTGGACATTCTCGGCGTGGTCATTAACCGCACCGACGTCCCGGACCGCGAAGCCCTGCGCATCGCGCTCAAGAAGTCCATGAACAAGCCCGACATGCTTCTCTACATCATCCCCGAGGTTGCCATTCTGGGCAAGCCCACGGTGGGTGACGTCATGAAGTGGGTTGGTGCGGAAGTGCTTTACGGCAAGGAGAATCTGGGCACACAGGTCGACGACATCGTCGTGGCCGCCATGCAGATCGAAAATTTCCTCAATTACATAGAGCGCGGCAGCCTGGTGGTCACCCCCGGCGACCGCTCGGACATCATCGTCAGCAGTCTGGCCTCGCGGCAGTCGTCATCCTATCCCGACATCTCCGGTATCCTGCTGACCGGCGGCATCGCCCCCGGCAAGAGCGTGGCCCGGCTCATCGACGGATGGACCGGCGTGCCCGTGCCCGTATTGCTCGGCAAGGAAGCCACCTTCCAGACCGCACGCCGCCTGTACAACATGTACGGCAAGATCGAACCGGGCGATCAGAAGAAGATCGCCTCCGCCCTCGGCGTGTTCGAAGAGAACGTGGCTACGGACGAACTCAGGCAACGTCTCGATACAAGAAAATCGACCAAGGTCACTCCGCAAATGTTCGAGTACGGACTCATCGAGAAGGCCAAGCGCCACAAGCAGCATATTGTTCTGCCCGAAGGCGGCGATGACCGTATCCTGCGTGCCGCCGACATCCTGCTGCGACGCGGCGTGGTCGACCTGACCATTCTCGGCGATCCCAAGGCCATCGCATCCATGACTTCCCAGCTGGGGCTCAGCCTGACCGGCGTGAACATCATCGATCCGGCCACGTCCCCTGAATATGGCGATTACGTCTCCACCTTCATGGAACTGCGCAAGAAGAAGGGCGTGTCCAAGGAAGTGGCCTGCGACTGCATGGTCGATCCGACCTATTACGGCACCATGATGGTCTTCAAGGGCCAGGCCGACGGCATGGTTTCCGGCGCCATCAACACCACTGCCCATACCATCCGTCCCGCATTTCAGATCATCAAGACCAAGCCCGGTGCGTCCATCGTGTCGAGCGTGTTCCTGATGTGCCTGAAAGACCGCGTCCTGGTTTTCGGCGACTGCGCCGTGAATCCCAACCCCACCGCGCCGCAGCTGGCCGAGATTGCCATGAACTCCGCCGAGACGGCCCGTATTTTCGGAGTTGAGCCGCGCGTGGCCATGCTCTCCTATTCCACCGGCGACTCAGGTGCGGGCGGAGACGTGGACGTGGTCATCGAGGCCACCCGCATCGCTCGCGAAAAGGCTCCGGACCTGCTCCTTGAAGGTCCGCTTCAGTATGACGCGGCCATCGATCCGGAAGTCGGCGCCAAGAAGCTGCCTGGCAGCCAGGTCGCCGGCCGGGCCACGGTCTTCATCTTCCCGGACCTGAACACCGGCAACAATACCTACAAGGCCGTGCAGCGCGCCGCCAACGCAGTGGCCATTGGGCCGGTTCTGCAGGGCCTCAACAAGCCCGTCAACGACTTGAGCCGCGGCTGCACCGTCGCCGATATCGTAAACACCGTAGCCATCACGGCCATTCAGGCCCAGGCTGAAAAAGGTTTAATATAAAGAGGATATTATGAAGATATTTGTAGTCAATTCAGGGAGCTCCTCCCTCAAATACCAGCTTCTGGACATGGATAACGGCGCAGTCATGGCCACCGGCCTTGTGGAACGCATCGGCGACGCCATGGGCAAGGTCAGCCAGAAGTCGTGGCCGGGCACCGAGCGTGAGGCCGAGGTTGACCGCGAAGTGGCCTTCCCCGATCACCGCGCTGCCATGCACACCGTGGTCGATCTGGTCACGGGTGCGGACACGGGCGTCATCGCCTCATCTTCCGAAATCGACGCCATCGGACATCGCGTCGTACAGGGCGGCGAGACCCTGTTCAAGAGCACGCTCATCGATGACGACGTGGTCGAGAAGATCCGCGAGAACTGTCACCTTTCGCCCCTGCACAACCCGGCCAACCTGGTCGGCATCGAGGTCGCCCGCGAGCTTTTCGCCGGAGTGCCGCAGGTGGCTGTCTTCGATACGGAATTCCATCAGACCATGCCGGCAGAAGCCTTCATGTATCCGATCCCCTACGAGCTTTACGAAGAGCTCAAGATCCGCCGTTACGGTTTCCACGGCACCTCGCACCGCTATGTCGCGCAGCAGGCTGCGGCCATGCTCGGCAAGGCCGAGGACGAAGTGAACCTGGTCACCCTGCATCTGGGCAACGGTTGCAGCATGGCGGCCGTTCGCGGCGGAAAGTGCATCGACACCTCCATGGGCCTGACCCCTCTGGCCGGAGTCATGATGGGCACCCGCAGCGGCGACATCGATCCCGCCATCCTGCCTTTCCTCATGAAGGAGAAGGGCCTCTCCATGGATGAGGTCGACTCCATCCTGAACAAGCAGAGCGGCCTCAAGGGCATCTGCGGCATGAACGACATGCGCGACATCCATTCGGCGGCCGAGAAGGGCGACAAGAAGGCCGCCCTGGCTGTAGACATGTTTGTCTACCGCATCAAGAAATACATCGGCGCCTACTACGCCGTGACCGGTCCCCTGGACGCCCTGGTCTTCACCGCCGGCATCGGCGAGAATGACGAGATCGTCCGCGCCCGTGTCTGCGCAAATCTCGAGCATCTCGGTATCAGCATCGATCCCGCCCGCAACGCCGGACGCAAGAAAGTCGCGACGGCAGTGCAGGCGGACGGCAGCAAGGTCGCCATCCTCGTTATCCCCACTAACGAGGAACTGGCCATAGCCAAGGCCACTTTAAGCGTCCTGAAGTAGAAAAAAAAGTCCCTCCCCCTCCTTGTACCCCCCTTGGAAGTTGTTTCCAGGGGGGGTCCTTTTTTGTCCGGACAAATACTCGGGAACTGATCAGGTCTCACTGCGATGTGTTCGATATGTGTTGTTTTCTTCAGCACGATGTGCCAGCAGATTGTCGGTGGCGTTGAATGTTGACATAATTTGGCGGAACATGCCTGGAGGTTGTGTGAAGAAGTTCCTGTTTTTTCTGATAATTCTTGCTCTTGGAGTCTATGCGGGCGCCGCGTATATGTTTGGAGGCCAGGCCCGGGAGCAGTATTTTTCAGCGGTGAAAGAATATGAGCGGTATGGATTCCTCTCTCTTTCCAATCAGCGCTACGAGCGCGGCTTCTTCACCTCCACGGCCCAGACTCTGGTTGAGCTGAGTGTTCCCGGGACTCTGACCGATTCCAGCGAAGATGAGAGCTTGCGCTTTGTCGTCAATCATGTCCTCCACCACGGCCCCCTGACAGGCGAGGGAAGCGGCTTTTTCAGCAAGCCGGGACTGATGCGGATTTCCAGCACTGTCGAACCCCTGACTGCCGATGGCCTTGGCCAGACACTTTTCACCCGCCTTCCCGAATTGGCACAGACCACCTCGGAGGTGCGCGTTGGTTTCGGAGGCGAAGTCGCAGGCGATGTGCTCGTCCCGGCCATCGACCGGGTCATGGATGGCGAGCAGGTCACTTGGGGCGGCCTTGTCCTGAAGGGCCAGTATGTTCCGGTTACCCGCTCTCTGCGCGGCGAACTGGACATGCCGGGCCTGACAGTCAAGACTGCGGATGGGAACATGGAGCTTGAAGCCCTGTCGTCGGATTTCGACATGGTCGAGGTACTGCCTTTTGTCTATGCGGGCCAGGCCACGGTGAGCGTCGCGGCCATAACCGCCGATCCGGTGGAAGGCGACGCGATCCGCATGCGTGATCTGCGCATTTCCTCGGACAGCAGCTGCGACGGTGTCCTTTACAATTATGCGCAGGCCATGGGCCTTCAGAGCATAACCGTCGGTGACACGGCCTATGGTCCGGCCTCCTGCGAACTTTCAGGGAAGAACATCGACGCGGCAGTCTTGAGCGAATTTCAGGTCAGCTTGCAGCAACTCTACCATACCACGGCTGACACGGAGTCAGAGGTGTTCTTTGACAAGGTCGGAGAACTTTATGCCGGTTTATTCGCCAAAGTGCTGACCGGAACGCCGGAACTGAACATGCCGCACCTGCAGGTGACCACACCCATGGGCGATTTTACCGGCGCCTTCTCGCTCAAGTTGCTGTCGCCGGGTGCCGAGGCTGCGTTGAATCCGCTCATGCTGCTGCAGCATCTTGAAGCAGATGCACGGATGGCCGCGCATGAGGAACTGCTCAAGGGCCTGCTGCGCATCGGTCTGGAAAACGAGCAGGTCGAGGGCGATCTCGAAACCCTGGTGCAGCTGCGTTACGCCGAGCAGATCGAGCCGCTACTGGAACGCGGCCTGATCGTGCGCGAGGGCGGCATCATCAAGACCCAGGCCATGTTCGCCAACGGCAAGCTGGCCGTGAACGGGCAGGACATGCCCATCTTCTGACAGACGACCTGAACCGAAGTATCTTCATGGATGCCGGTTGTTACATATCTTACGGACACAAGCACGGGTGGACGCAATGATCTTGAACGAGGCCTCTGAGGGTGCATTCATACCCGAGAATCCGCGCATGCTCGAAAAACTTCGGGAGCGGCAGCTGGAATTTCTTGTCACCAACTCGCGGGTTTCCATAGCTGCGAACGTGTTCAACGGGAGCATCTTCCTGGCTTTTCTCTACGGCCATCTGCCGACCTTCGAGCTCTTGTTGTGGTATGGCGCCCTCGTTCTTTGCTCCGTTCCGCGCCTGCTCGCCGTGTTTTTCTTTTACCGGCTGCGTGCGCGGCTGTCCGTGGTGCAATGGTCCCGAATCCTGGCCCTTGGCACCTTGTGCTCCGGGATCATCTGGGGGCTGTCGGCCCCCCTGTTTTTCGCCAAGCTCCCTCCTCTGGGACAGGCCTTCCACATCCTGCTCGTGGGGGGGACACTGACGGGTGCGGCCGTCTATCTCGCCCACCTGCTGCCCAACTTTGTGCTCTTCGCCATCCCCCAGGCGCTGCCCATGCAGATCATCCTGGTGAACCAGGCCGGAGATCCGTTCTTCCGGGGCATGGCCCTGCTGTTCTTCATTTTCACTGTCATGATGTTCATCATGGCCTTCAGGACCAACCGCCAGTTCGCCAGGTACACTCTTCTGCAGCTGCGAAACGACGCGCTCATGGAGAAGCTCAACGAGAGTGAATACCTCTTCCGGACGCTGACGGAACATTCCTCCATGGGCGTGCTGCTCCTCGATGACGGGCGAGTCCTCTACGCCAACCCGGCCGTCGAGGCAGCAACCGGATACGGGTTCGACGAACTCTCGGGCACGATGATCCGGGAGATCATCGACCCCGAACATCGCGGCGCAGTCGACCAGGATGCTCCGGGTTCCGACGGGCAAGCCATCGGGCGGTCCGAGTTCAGAATCCGCCGCAAGGACGGTAATGTGCGCTGGGTCGAGTATGTTCCGGCTCTGGTGGAGTACCAGGGGCGCAAGGTCGTCCTCGGGGCCTGCGCGGACATCACGGACAGGATGCTGGCGCGTCAGGCCCGGCAGGAGAGCGAGGAACGCTACAGAGTGCTGTTCGAGACCGCCAGTGACGCCATGTATGTGGTGGGACTTGATCCGGAGGGTCGGCTCGACCTCTTCCGTGACGCGAACGTCCAGGGCTGCGCCGCGCTGGGCTACTCTCTGGAGGAGCTGCTGCGTCTGGGCCCCAGGGACATGACTCACCTCTACGAACTCGTATGATGCCCGCCACGTCTCGCATGACGGGCGCCTCTTCCCCGTGGAGGTCAGCGCCAAGCTCTTCAGCCACGAAGGGGAGCAGGCCGTGCTGTGCATCGCCCGCGACATCAGCGAACGCAAGGAGGCCGAACTCCGGCTTGAAGCCGCCAAGAAGCAGGCCGAGGTGGCCAATCAGGCCAAGAGCGAGTTTCTGGCCAACATGAGCCACGAGATCCGCACCCCGCTGAACGGTCTGCTGGGCATGCTGCAGCTCGTGCGCATGGGCGACCTGGACGCCGAGCGCAGCCAGTACCTCGATGTGGCCATGAATTCGGGCGAAGGGTTGCTGGCAATCATCAACGACATTCTCGACCTGTCGAAAATCGAGTCCGGGAAGTTTGAACTCGCGCCCGTGGATTTCAACGTGCACGCCCTGGTCCTGAGCGTCGGCGAGACTTTCCGCTTTCCTGCCCGCAGCAGGGGAGTGGAAATGATCGTCGAGATCGACACGGACATGCCCGTGTTCATCCACGCGGATCAGGTGCGGATTCGCCAGATCCTCTACAATCTCGTGGGCAACGCAGTGAAGTTCACGCACGAGGGGGAGATACGCATCAGCCTTTCGATGCCGTTCCAGACGGGCAACGGGGGGCGGATGGAGATTCGTGTGGCCGACACCGGAGTGGGCATCCCGCCGGATCAGCAGGCAGCGCTCTTCGATCCTTTCGTCCAGGCCTCCTCGGCGCCCAAGACCCCTGGTTCGGGTACGGGACTGGGGCTGTCCATCGTCAAGCGCATCGTCGGGTTCATGGGCGGCAGGGTCCGCCTCGACAGCACGCCCGGGGAGGGGACCACGTTGACGGTGAGCGTGAAGGTCGGGATCTGCTCGCAGGCACCGTCGGTGGAGCAGCCTTGCGCTCTCGAGCAGACCTGTTGCCCGGTGGCTGGATCCGGGTTGCGAATTCTGGTGGCCGAGGACAACAGCGTCAACCAGCTCATGATCGTCAAGCTCCTGGAGAAGCTCGGCCACACAGCCGTCTGCGCCCATGACGGGCACGAAGCCCTGGAACTCCTGAGCATTGCGCCCTACGACTGCGTCCTCATGGACATCCAGATGCCCGGCCTGGACGGTACCGAGGCCACGCGCATGATCCGCCGCAGGGCTTTGTCCGGCATCGACCCGGACATCCCTATCATCGCTCTGACCGCCTACGCCCTGTCCGGTGACCGGGAGCGTTTTCTGGCCATGGGCATGAGCGGCTATCTCTCCAAGCCGGTCTCCATGGCCGACCTGTCCGCCGCACTGAGCGGCATCGTTCCGCTCGTCCGTGAGAGGGTCACGGTCCCCTGACTCGAGTGCGGGGGCTTGCATCGCGGGCGGCATTACTTCATGCTGCGCCGTTGAAACGTGACCGCGCCGCAACCGGGAGATTTCATGTTCCGCTTCATTCACGCCGCAGACATTCATCTGGACAGCCCCCTGCGGGGATTGGAGTCCTATCCCGACGCGCCCGTGGAGCAGATCCGCGGGGCGGCGCGGCGGGCTTTCGACAATCTGGTCAGCCTGGCCATCGAGGAGGGGGCGGCTTTTGTCCTTCTGGCCGGGGACCTCTTTGACGGGGACTGGAAAGACTACAACACCGGCCTTTACTTCACCCATCGCATGGGCCGCCTGCGCGAGGCGGGCATTCGGGTCTTCCTGGTTTCCGGCAATCATGATGCGGCCAGTTCCCTGACCCGCGCCCTGAGCCTGCCGGACAACGTGACCCTTTTCTCCCACAAGAAGCCCGAAACAAGGACGCTCGATGAGCTGGGAGTGGCCATCCACGGCCAGAGCTTCGCCGGGCGCAGCGTGACCGAGGACTTGAGCCGCAGTTATCCGCAGGCCCTGCCCGGCCTGTGCAACATCGGCCTGCTGCACACCAGCATGACCGGGCGCCCCGGTCACGAGCCCTACGCCCCGTGCACCCTGGAGGGCCTCGTTTCCAAAGGGTACGACTACTGGGCCCTGGGGCACGTGCATCAGCGAGAGGTCCTGCAGAGCAATCCGTGGTTGGTCTTTTCCGGCAACATCCAGGGTCGCCATATCCGCGAAGCAGGGGCCAAGGGATGTCAGCTCGTCACCGTCGAAGACGGGCAAATCACGGAAGTGGATTTCCGCGAGCTCGACGTGCTGCGCTTTGCGTTCTGCCGGGTGGACATGGCCTCCTGCGAGCGCCTCGAAGCCGTCGCCGACCGCGTGCGCGAGGCCATGGAGCTTGAGCGGCGCTCTGCCGAAGGCCGCCCGCTTGCGTTGCGGGTAGTGCTTGATGGCCGGACCGTTCTGCATGAGCGGTTGCATCGCCGGGAGGAGGTGCTTCGCGACGAATTCAGGGTCATGGCGGCGGACCTGGGCGATGTCTGGCTGGAAAAGCTGAGTATCTCCACGAAATCCCAGGCTTCCGGCAGCGATGCCCCGGATGCCGATTCCCCACTCAGCGGTCTGCTGGAGGCCATCGCGCAGATGCGCCTCGATTCCTCTTCGCTCACGGAGCTTGTTCCCGAGTTCGAGACCCTGCGTTCGAAGCTTCCCGCCGAACTGCTCGGGGAGGCAGATCCTTTTGCCCCGGACGAGGAGAGACTGACCATGGTGCGCGACGAGGTCAGGGAACTGCTCATGGCCAGATTGCAGGAGGGCGCATGAAAATCAGGCGCCTGGAATTCAAGGCTTACGGGCCGTTCAGCGACCGTGAACTGGACTTTGACTCGGCCTTGCCCGGCCTGCACATCGTTCATGGTCCCAATGAGGCCGGAAAATCCAGCGCCATGCGCGCGCTGCAGGCCCTTTTTTACGGCTTCCCGCTCCGCACCGGCGACAATTTCCTGCATGCCTACGACCAGCTGCTGGTCGGCGGCTGCCTGCAACGCGCCGACGGCGAGGAGCTCAGTTTCTACCGGCGCAAGAAAAACAAGAACGATCTCTTCGACGCCCATGATCAGCCCCTGCCCGCCGAGGCACTCGCTCCATATCTGCAGGGACTGGGGCAGGACCTCTTTTCCAGCATGTACGGGATCAATCACGAAACCCTCGTGCAGGGAGGCCAGAGCATCCTCGACCAGGAAGGCGAGATCGGCCAGGCCCTGTTCTCGGCCGGAGCCGGTTTCGCTTCCCTCAGAGCAGTCATCGACGGTCTTGAGCGTGATGCCGATGAACTGTTCCGTCCGCGAGCCACCAGCCGCGAAATCTCCCTGGCCGTTGCGCATTACAAGGAGCTGCAGTCGCGTTTACGACAGGCCAGCCTGGGCAGTCAGGAATGGATTCGGCACCGCCAGGCCCTGGTCCAGGCCGAGGAGGAGATGCGCGGTCTCCTGGCCCGGGGCCTTGAGCTTGAGCGTGAGATCCACCGGCTCGAACGCCTGAAGCGGGCCTTGCCGTTTCTGAGCCGCCGAACCCTGTTGCTCGATAAACTTCATGCGATGGGTGAGGTTGTGACTCTCCCCGATGATTTTGGTGTCACTCGGCGGCAACTTGACGAGCAGCGGCGTCTGGCCAGGGTCCGTCTGGAAGGCGCGCTGCAGCGGCTGGCCGAGCTTGAGGCCATGCAGGATGCCGCCGGGCTCAACCAGGCGGTTCTTGATCACGCCGACGACATCGAGGATCTGCATCAGCGTCTTGGGGAGTATCGCAAGGGGCAGAAGGATTACCCCGGCCTTGAAGGCATGCGCGTGGCCTACAAGACTGAAGCGGCCCAACTCCTGCGCCGCATCCGCCCGGATATCGATGTCGAGCAGGCCGAAGCCCTGCGTCCCGGACTTGCCAAGCGCAAGACGGTTCAGGCTCTGGGGCAGCGGCGCGAGGCCGTGCTGCAGGAGGTCCGTCAGGCCGAACTGCGCCTGCGCGAGGCGCAGCGGGAGCTTGAAGCCAGGAAGGCCGAGCTGGCCGCCACGGGCCGGACCGCACAGGCCGCGACCCTCATCCAGACATTGAACCTGGTGCTCAAAGCCGGTGATCTGGACGGCGAACTGGAACTGCGTCGCGCGGACCTGCTGCGGGTCCAAAACACCTGCCAGGCCGCCCTGCAACGCCTGGGGCTGTGGACTGGAACCCTGGACGAGGTGACGCAGCTGCGCCTGCCGTTGCCTGAAACCGTCAACGAATTCGAGCAGGCGCTGCAGGCGGCCGAAGAGGAGCTGCGGCGTCAATCCGTCGAAGAGGGGCGGATACGCCAGGAACTGACTGCCCTGAACCGGGACCTGCGAGCCATCGAACACGCCGCCGTGGTCCCGTCTGAAACGGAGCTGGCCGGCTGCCGCGACCGCCGTGAACAGGGCTGGTCGCTGCTGCGCCGGTGCTGGCTCGACGGGGAGGACGTGACGCAGGAGAGTCTTCTGTTCGCGCCGGAGCAGCCCCTGCCGACGGCCTATGAAGAGAGCGTGGAACTGGCCGACCAGACCGCCGACCGCATGTACCGAGAGGCGGACCGGGTGCAGAAGCACGGGCAGATCCTGGCCGGGATCGAGGCCGCAAGCCAGAGCCTGGCCGAGCTGCGCCTGCAGTCTGATATTTCACGGAAGGAGCGGGAGGATCTTCTGGCGCGCTGGCGCAAGCAGTGGGCCGAAAGCTCGATCATGCCCCTTGGCCCCCGCGAGATGCGGGCCTGGCTTGGCAATTTTGAAGCCCTGCGCCAGCAGGTCGAGGAGTTGGGCAGAATCGGGGCCGATGTGCGAGCCAGGCAGGCCAGGCAAGAGGAATTGCGGGCACTGCTGGTGCAGGAGCTTGCTGCCGTGCAGGAGCAGCCCCCGCAGTCCGGAACCGGGATTGAGGCGGTGGTGCGCAAGGCCCAGGCCGTAGTCGAGAATTTGCGCGAGGCGAACTCCCGGCGCGAAGCTCTGACCAGATCCATCGGCGAGCTGGAAGGGGCGCTGGACAAGGCGGGTGCGAACTTGCAGACCGCCCGGCAGAATCTGGACGAGTGGCGGCAGGCCTGGGAAGAGTCGCTCGGATATCTTGGCCTGCCGGGCAGCGCGTCTCCGGACGAGGCCGCCGACTATGTGGAGACGGTCCAGGAATGCCTGGCCAAGCTCCATGAAGATGATGTGCTGCGCAAACGCCTCAAGGGCATCGAGCGCGACGGACGGGCGTTTGAAGTCAGCGTGCGCGAGCTCGCCGCGCTCATCGCCCCGGACGAAAAGGAGCTCGATGCGGCGCTGACGGTCGGGCAACTCAAGGGTTTTTTGGCTCAGGCCGTGCGGGACCAGGCCGTATCCATGCGGCATGCGCAGGAGAAATCGGCCCTGCACGAGAATATCCGCGTCCTGAGTGAGGAGATGCGACTCCTGGACGAAGGCATGGCCGCCCTGCGCCGGCAGTCGCGCTGTGAGGACGACGAGTGCATGGCCGTGGCCGAGCGCCGTTTTGCCGAATATGCCGAGGTGCGCCGCGATCTGCATGAGGTCGAGTCGACCCTCGCGGGCATCGCCGAGGGCGGAACCCTGCAGGATCTTGAGGCGCTGGCCGCCGGGCTGGACGCCGACGCCCTGCCCGGAAGGATCGCGACCCTGCGCGCGGAGCTCGATGAAGAGGTCAGGCCGCAGACCGGTCTCCTGGCGGAGCGGGTGGGGCAGGAGAAAAGCGAGCTGGCGCGCATGAACGGCGATGACGCAGCCGCGCGCATCGCCGAAGAGATGCAGGAGGTCCTGGCCCGCATCGCACGCCTGACGGACCGCTACATCCGGCTCAAGCTCGCCTCCCGGGTGTTGCGTTCGGAAATCGAGCGCTACCGGGCCGCTCATCAGGACCCGCTGCTGGCCATCGCCTCCGGCCTGTTCAAAGACCTCACACTGGGCTCCTTCGCCGCGCTGCGGGCGGATATCGACGAGGCCGACAGGCCGGTGCTCATGGGCGTGCGTTCAAACGGCTTTCTGGTGAAGGTCGAAGGCATGAGCTCCGGCACCAGGGACCAGCTCTACCTGGCCCTGCGGCTGGCCAGCCTGGAGCTGCGCCTGAAGAGCATGGAGGCCATGCCGTTCATCGTCGACGACATCCTGATCAATTTCGACGAAGAGCGCGCCAGGGCGACCCTCGAAGTGTTCGCAGGCCTGGCCGACCGCAACCAGATCATCATGTTCACCCACCAGGCGCAGATCGCGGACATGGCACAGAAGATGGGGCGGGAGGATCGGGTGTTCGTGCACGGGCTGTAGTTCGGAGTAGTTGCGGGGAACGTCGGGATGGGGGTGTCCCTGATGAAGATATCCCAGCGCGGTCGCGTGCCTTGCGGTCTCCGGCGGGGGCCGTCGAAACTCCCTCGCCGGCCTCGTAATGCTTCCCGGCCTTGAGTTTTGGTCATTGGAAGGTGCTTTGAACGTGACACGGCCGGGAAGCAAACGATGCCTGGCTCGGTCAGACAGTCGACGGCCCCCGCCGGAGACCGCAAGGTACGCTCGGACTGAGCGTAGGGCGGGATGTCTGAAAGACAACAGAAAGAGCACTTTTAAAGCGTCATCTCCGAGCAGTCGGGGAAGAAAGCGACCAAAAACGCTCGGTCAGGGTCACGGCGCCTCCTCAACTCGCATTCCGTCCGCAAGCGTGTCCGGCGGGTGCAGGATGACCCGTTCGCCTTCCTTCAGCCCGTCCCGCACTTCGGCATGCAGGCCGTTCTCGCGGCCGATACCCACCGTCCGTACCCATGCCTTGCCGCCTTCCAGCACAAAAGCCATCCACTCCCCGCCACGCCGGAACAGGGCGCTCGTCGGCAGCTGCGGCACGTCCTCGCCATGCCAGGTGACGATACGCGCCTGCACGCCGTAGCGGTCGCCGAGCATGACCCCCTCGGGTAGGGCGTCCGTCAGTTCGGCCCGCACCTTGACCCGCTGTTCCTCCACGCCGATGGCCGAGACCTTGGTGAACCCGCCGGGCTCCACCGTCGTGACCCGGGCGCGCAGGGCGCCTTCGCCGCCCCAGTGCTCGATGCGGGCCTCGGCGCCGGGGGGCACGGCCACGGCGTCTGTGGACAAAAGCTCGATCTCGATCTCCAGGTCGCGCGGATCCCCGACCTCCATGATGGCCGTGGACGGGGCCACGGCCCGGGCGTTCTCCTCCATCACGGCCAGGACGAAGCCGTCCACCGGGGCCAGGATGGGCACGGCCTCGGTCCGTCCGGGGGCCTCGCCGCGGCTTAATGTTGCGCGGGCTGCCTCGGCCTCGTGCTCGGCCACCTGCAGGGCGAAGGAAGCCGCCTGCAGTTCCCGCTCGAGCACACGGGCCTGGTTCTCGGCCCGGTCCCAGTCCTGACGGGCCACGGCGCCGTCGGCCAGCAGGGCGTCCAGGCGCGAGAGGTCAGTGCGCGCGAGGCTGAGGCTCGTGCGTACCCGCTCCCGCTCGGCCCGCCTGCCCTGCACGGCCGCCTCGGCCGCCTGAAGCCTGGCCTGGGCTTCGGCCCGGGCGCGAGGCGTCAGGAAGGTCGACGGCTCGGGCGTCAGCACTGCAAGCACCGTTTTTCCCGCCTTGATGGGCGCGCCGGCGCGCAACTCCACGCGCTGCAGGAAGCCCGCCATGGGCGGGAAGACCACGTAGCGGCTGCGGATGCGCGTCTTGCCCTCCTCGGTCACGGTCACCGTCATGGGGCCGCGGGCCACGGCTGCTGTCTGCACGGGCATGGGCCTGGGCCAGAACCCTGCTGCAAGGACGGCTGCCAGGGCCAGGCAGAAGAGGGCGACGAAGAGTGTGCGCCACGGACGGCGCTTGCGTGCGGTGTTCATTCGGGAGCCTTCAGTACGGAGAGGAGTTGCAGGTTCCGGATGCGGCGTCCGACCACCAGGAAGGACGCCATGGATGACGAAAGGACGATGAGCACGGCCGTGGCGTAGGCCCGGTCCGTCAGCACCAGAGGCATGCGCACGGACTCGGTGTTGGCCGTCATGACCAGGACGCGGGCCAGTTCGCCGCCGATCCACAGGCCCGGCAGCAGGGCCGCCAAAGTCAGGAATATGAGTTCCGAGAGAAGGATCATGGTTGTTTCGATCTCGGAAAAACCCAGCACGCGCAGGGTGGCAAGGTCGCGGGTGCGCTCGGACAGGGCGATGCGCGCCCCGTTGTAGACCACCCCGCAGGATACGATGATGGCAAAGGTGAAATAGACGCCCTGGACCACGCCCATCATGTCGCCCATGGCCAGCTGGAAGCTCTCGCGGGCCGAGGATGTGAAAACTGCCGAGGCGATGGCCGGGGTGTCCGCCGCCGCGTCCAAAAATTCGTTTCGATATGTCTTGTCCAGGGTCAGGTGTGCGCCGCTGACAACCCGCTCCTCGCCCATGAGCCGGCCCAGGGCATGAAAATCCATGTAGGCCCCGACCCCGGCGAAATCCGTGATGGTCCCGGCCACGAAGGTCTCGAGCACCGGGCGGCGCCCTTCCTGAACCTCGATGCGTACCCTGTCTCCGGGCGCAAGCTCCAGCACCTCGGCCAGTTTCTCGGACAGGAGCAGACCCGCCAGCGGCAGTTCCACGGTGTGTCCTCTGTCGTCGAGAAGCAGGTTCAGGCGTGCGCCTGGCATGCGGCCGGTCAGGCCGATACGGCGCTGGCGCAGGCCGTTCACGATGCGCCCCTGCACCACGCGGAAGGGTTCGGCATGCAGCACCCCGGGCATGGCCGCAAGGGCGTGCAGGGCGGACGGGGAAGCGGGTTCGATGAGGGATACTGTGGCGTCCTGGCGCTGGGCCAGCCGCCACTGGAAATCCATGAGGTAGTCGATGCCGTCGCCCATGGCTCCGGGTACGATGGGGATGGCCGTGGCCATGGCCAGGCCGAAGGCCGTGAAGAAGGCCTGCCAGGGCCTGCGCTCCAGGTTGCGCAGAGCCATGCGCTGGATGGGCGAGAGCAGGCGCAGCAGGCCCATGCGCTCAAGGACGGACGGTTCGAAGCGCGCCGGGGGTTCGGGGCGCATGGCCTCGGCCGGGGGAAGCTTCACGGCCTGGCGCACGGCCCCCAGCACCCCGATGAAGGAAGTCCCCGCGCTGGCGGCCAATGCCAGGCCGAGTGCCCGCCAGTCAGGGCGGAAGGCGAGGTTCGGGAACTGGAAGAAGCGGCGGTAGATCTCCACGAGCTCCTGTCCTATCCACAGGCCGATCACGGAGCCCAGCAGGGTGGCGGCCACGACGGCGGCCAGGGCGAACTGGAAATAATGCAGCCCCACGTCCGCCGAAGAGTAGCCGAAGGCCTTGAGCTGAGCGATCTGCTCGCGCTGCAGGCGCACCAGTCGCGTCAGGGCCGCGCTGGTCATGAAGGCGGCGATGGACAGGAAGATGATCGGGAAGGCGACGGCGAACCCCTTGAGCATGGCGATGCGGTCGTCGATGAGCTTGGTCGAGACGTGCTCCGAGCGGTCAAAGGCCACCAGCGCGCCGTAGGGGGCCAGAATGCGGTCCAGATCCTTCTTCACGGGGCCGGTCTCGGCTCCTGGGGCCAGGGTCAGGATGACGCTGTTGAAGGCGCCCTTGAGGATGAAGGCGGAGGCCAGAGCCCCTTCGCTCATCCAGAAGGTGCCGTAGCGGCGGTTGTCGGGCACGGTCTCGCCGGGCCGTGTTTCGTAAACGTACTCAGGCGACATGCCGACGCCGACGATGCGCAGCGTCGTGTGCGCGCCGTGGATGGTCGCCTCAAGAGTGTGCCCCGGGACAAAGCCGTGAGCCTTGGCAAAGGGTTCGCTGACCACGACCTCGTCAGGGCTGTACGGCTCCGGCAGGCGTCCCTGACGCAGGTGCAGGCGGTTGACTTCGGTCTCCCGGCCGTCGGGCAGGGACAGGATCAGGCCATCGGCGGGTTCGTCAAGGCCCGGCAGGTCAAGGGTCAATGCTCCCCTGACCCGCGTCTCCAGGGATGCTACCCCGTCTATCTCCCGCAGCCGCATCCCCACGGCGTTCGGGGCGCGCTTGAGGTCGCAGAAGACATGGGCCAGGCGGTGGGAAGCGTAGTACTCATCCCGGGCCGTCTCCAGGGACTTGACCAGCCCGCGGGCCATGATCATGACCATCAGTCCGCAGGCCATGACCAGGGCTACGGCGGCCATCTGCCCCTTCATGGACCACAGGTCGCGCAGGAGTTTCACGTTCAGGGCGCGCATTTCACCAGACCAGCTCTTCGGCCCGGCGGCGGGTCGCGTTGGTGCGGATGTTTGTGATGCGTCCGTCCGAGAGCAGGATGACGCGGTCAGCCATGTCCGCGATGGCCACGTTGTGCGTGATGACTACGGCCAGGGTGCCAAGGTCCGCGTTGATGCGCTCGATGGCCGAGAGCACGGTGATGCCCGTGCGCACGTCCAGGGCGCCCGTGGGTTCGTCGCACATGAGCACGTCGGGGTTCTTGGCGATGGCGCGGGCTATGGCCACACGCTGCTGCTCGCCGCCCGAGAGCTGGGAAGGGAAATGGTCCATGCGTCCGGACAGGCCGACCCGGTTCAGTGCCTCGGCCGGGTCCATGGGGTCGTCGGCGATGTCGGTGATGAGGGCCACGTTCTCGCGGGCCGTGAGGCTTGGGATGAGGTTGTAGAACTGGAAGATGAAGCCGACGTTCTCGCGGCGGTAGGCGGTCAGCGTCTTCTCGTCGGCATGGGTCAGGTCCTGGCCGCGGTAGGACAGGGTGCCGCTGGTGGGGGTATCGAGGCCGCCCAGGATGTTCAGGAGCGTCGACTTGCCGCTGCCCGAGGCGCCCAGGAGGACGACCAGCTCCCCGGGAAAGAGATCCAGGCTGACCCCGCCCAGGGCCCGCACTTCCATGGTCGCGCCGGGGTAATAGACCTTGGTCAGGTCCCGGGCGCGGATGAGAGGGGAGGGGGGCGGCGTGGTCATGCTTGGGCTCCATGTTTTTTGATGCGCTGTTACTGAAGCATGAATGTGGGGCTGAGGTCAATTTTGTGTAGAGGAATAAGGGGGGATGCGCAGGGCGCCGCGATCCGGTTTGCGCCGGCAAGGGCCGCCGAAACTCCTTCGCGGGCCTCGTAAGGCTTCCCCGTCGCGTGCAGGACGGACGATCAGAGACAGGCGGGGAACGACGGGGAAGGCAACGATGCCTGGCTCAGTCAGACAGTCGACGGACCTTGCCGCCACAAACCGGATCGCTCGGGCGTGGGCAGGGGACGAAGGGGAAGCCAGCGATGCCTGGCTCAGTCAGACAGTCGACGGACCTTGCAAGGCGCAAACCGGACCGCTCGGGCTTGAGCGGGGGACGGCTGAAGAATCGGGAGGAAAAGCGTTCTTTGAATTGAAAAAAGGAGGCAGGGACGGGACGTTCGGGCATGAAAGAAGCGCCCCCGGACAGCCGGGGGCGTGGAAGAATTACTGGACGTGGCAGCTGTTGCAGGCCAGGGGGGCGTCGCTGGAGCCCTGGCGCTTGAGTTCGCGGTGGCAGCCCACGCAACTCTTTTCCGTGTCCTTGGTGGTGTGGAAAGTTCGGTAGACCGAGGAAATTTCCGTCCGCTCCTTGATGTTGTCGTGACAGCCTTCAGTCATGCAGCTTTCAAGGGTGTAGGTGTCAGCCACGGTATGATGGCACTGCTGGCAGGCGATATCCATGTGTGAAGCATGATTGAAGGTCACATCCCCTTTCTTGGGCGTGTAGCCTTCAAACTGCTTGGGGCTCATGGTCACGCTCTCGGGAATCTCGAAAGTTTCGCTCAGGGCGATCGTGGCGCTGCCTAAGATAATCAGTCCTACCAGGGCCAGCGTACGAAGACGGTTCATTATTTCCTCCTTGAATGTTCCAGATCTGATCCCCATGACCCTATTTTTCATCCTCCTGCGGGGGAAATAAAGGTGGGTCTGGGCGTCCCTCGGGTAAGTTTTTCTCATATATTCTTACCTGCTGGAGGGCAAGGTCTCAAATGTGAACTTTATCACGAAGCGGACGCTCACGCTTGGTTTGTCAGTGAACGGGTATTGCAAAAAGTCGGGAGATTCCCTGCAAAGACATCCCGGTCAAGGAGGGAATCCATTCTTTCCGAGTAGTTGAAAAGACATGGATGCCATTGTTCAAAAGGATGACGCCGCTGAGCATTGTCTTCACCTGACCCGTCGGAAGAGCGATTCTGCGCCTTGACAGGAGGCGGGCTGCAAGTAGGACATTGCCCGAGCTTGTCGATCTTTTTTCGCCGTTCCGGAATGCCGTTCCAAGCGATGACGGCGGAGTTCTTCAATTTTTTTCAGGAGTCCCCATGGCCGACCCCCAGCCTCTAGAGCCTCTGGTGCAGATGGATATCGTCAAAGTCACGGCCGCCGGTTTCGCGCACGAGACCGATGTCGTGGCCACGGAAGTGCCCGTGACCATCATGACTCGGGATACGCAGATCGCCACCCTGATGTGCACGCCAGAGCATCTCGACGATCTGGCGCGCGGTTTTCTGCACACTTCCGGACTGCTTGCCCGGCCGGAGGATTTTCTGGGCAGCGAGGTTGATCCGGTCATCTGGGCGGTGCGCGTGAGCCTTGCCTCTGACGTGGATCCTGAGCAGCTCTCCAGCCGCACCTTCACCTCAGGCTGCGGCAAGGGTGTCATGTTCGCCAGCGCCCTTGAGCTGGCTGGAAGCGAGTCCATGCCTTTGGGGTTCACCCTGCCCGCCGGGCGCGTGCAGGAGCTTGCCAACTGGTTCCGCCGCTATTCCGACCTGCACCACGCCACGGGCGGCGTGCATACCGTGGCCCTGAGCCTGGACGGACAGGATCCGGAGCTGATCCGCGACGACGTCGGAAGGCACAATGCCGCCGACAAGGTCGTGGGCCGGGCCCTGGCCCTGGGCGTGGATCTGGGTCGCACGGTCATGATCACTTCGGGCCGCATCTCCTCGGAGATCGTGCACAAGGGCAGAAGGGCCGGCATCCCCATCCTGGTTTCCCTGGGTGCGCCGACCCACCAGGCCGTGCTGCTGGCGCGGGAAATGAACCTGACCCTGATCGGCTTTGCCCGCCAGAACCGTTTTTCCATTTTCTCTGCTCCGGAGCGAATCCTGTGAGCAGGCAGCCGACCCGGTTCATGGGCGTGAAATTTGCGTTTTTGGCCGCTTTTTGGATTCTGCTCGTGTTCTCGGCCGGGTGCCGGACACAGGATGAGCGCCTGCTCGAACCCACCGCTGCCCTTGAGCTGATGCGCAGCAACCGGAACAACGCCGCTTTTGTCATCCTTGATGTGCGTACTTCAGGGGAATTCAGGCAGGGCTATATTGAAGGTGCCGTGCTGCTTGACTATCACGCTGCGGATTTCCGGGAACGCTTTGCGGAACTGGACCGCAGTGCGACCATCCTCATGTACTGTCGCAGCGGCAACCGCAGTTCGCATGCGCTTCGGATGGCGGACGAGTTGGGGTTCGAACGCGTTTACGATCTGCGCGGCGGGATTCTCGCCTGGAAAGAAGCGGGACTGCCGCTGGTGAGGTGAAGCGCGAACCCGGCCATTGCTCCGGGTTCGCGTGTGTGGTTCGGAAGAACGGGACCGTTACAGACTGATGATCTTGTCGGCGACTTGCTGACTGGTGACCACGTCGAGCATGTTGGTGACTTGCCCGACCTCTTTTTGATCCATGAGCTTGAAAAATTCCAGACAGGTGCCGCAGACCAGGATGGAAACGCCCGCGGCCTCCAGTTTTTTGAGCGCTTCCACGGCCGGGTTTGTCGTCGTGGCCAGCTTCACGGCTCCGTTGACCATGATGATGCGCCACAGCGTATCGCCAAGCTCCGGCAGGGTGTTCAGGAAATTGCCCATCAGCCGGGAGCCCAGAGTCTCGTCTCCCTGCCCTATGGTGTCGGATGTCAGAAAGACCAGAGTCCTGGACGCGCTGACCTGTTTTGGGTCTGCTTGCGCCTGTGACGCTTGGACCGCATGGCCTGCTTCCGAGGAATCACCCCGCGAGGCCCTGATGGTCCACAGGCTGCCTTCCTTGCTCGCGTCGTCGACGCGCATGCCCTTGCTGGTCAGATAACGGCTGACGTTGTCCATGGCCGCTTCGTTGTCGACGATAACTTCCAGTGCTTGGGGCGTTTGTTCGTCCAGAAGGCGCTTGCAACGCAATACGGGGTTGGGGCATGGTTCGTTTTCGCAATTGAGGACTATGGGCATGGTGAGACTCCCTTTTTTTCAACGATGCTTGTCGTGACCCTGGGTTCTGGTCAAATCGTTTAAGTCTATACGTTTTTCATCTTTCCATCGAAAAATTCGATTTCATTTGGTTACATCAGGAGTTGCATGGTGCGGATTCCCGTTTCCCCGAGATTCATAGGTGCCGTTTTGGCCTTTGTTGTGCGTCTGTGGCACCTGACTCTGCGTGTGAACCGGGTCAACACCGAGGTTTTTACGGACCCGGAATTGCGCGCCAAGCGTCCCGTGATCATGCTTTGGCACGACGAGATTTTTCCCCTTATCCCCGCTCATGCCGGTGAGCGCATGGCCTGTGTGGTCAGTCAGAGCAAGGACGGGGAAATCCTGACCCGGGTGCTGGAGAGTTTTGGTTTCATGGCCGTGCGCGGCTCCAGTTCGCGCGGCGGAATGCGCGCTCTGATCGCCGCCAAGCGGATCATGGACGAACAGGGCGTGGGCATCATATTCACCGTTGACGGCCCGCGCGGACCACGTCACAAGGTCAAGCCCGGAGCCGTGTTCCTGGCCGGACATGTCGGTTCTCCCATTTTGCCGGTGCGGGCCGTGATGAGCCGGGCAAAGGTCTTTCATCGCGCCTGGGACAAATTTCAATTGCCGTGGCCCTTTTCCAGATGCACCATCATTTACGGCGATCCCATCTTTTTGCCCGAACTTGGCGATGACCCCGCGGAAATGCAGAGGCAGTGCGAACACCTTGAACAGATCATGAACTCTCTTGGAAAAAACCTGTGAGACATATAGCCTACAATGCCTTTTTGCCCCTGGGCACATCCCTGTCGCTGGAGCGGTTGCATGCCCTTGGAAACGGGATCGGCAAACTCATGTGGGCCGTCCTGCCCTCAAGACGCAAGGAAACCACGGCCTGCATGCGCGACCGCCTCGGCCTCGGAGAGCGCGAGGCCAGAGAACTCGCCAAGGCCAGTTTCCGGCACAGCGCCTGCTCCTTTCTGGAGCTTTTCCATGCCCGCTACATGGATCACCGTTTTCTGGAAGAGCGCATCGAATACGAAAATCCGGACCTCTTTGTGCGCATGGGCGCCACATTGCGCCCTGTCGTGGGCGTGACCGCGCATCTTGGATGCTGGGAGCTTCTGGGCGGAGTGCTCAAGCGCTTCAACGTCAAAACCGATTGTCAGGTCGTGGCCCGGTTGCCCAAGGATGCCGCCCTGGCCGATCTCCTGATGCACATGCGCACCCAAAGCAAAATCCGTGTGCTCCCTCATCGCGAGGCCGCGACCGAAGCCCTGGGCAAGCTGCGCCGCGGCGGGCTCTGCGCTTTTCTGGTCGACCACAACTGCAAGAGCGCCGAAGCGCAGTTCCTGCCCTTTCTGGGCAAGACCGCCGCGGTGAACAAGGGGCCGGCCATCCTGGCCCTGCGCGCCAAGGCCGAAGTCTGGCCCTTTTTTCTCATCCGCCTGCCGCAGGGCAGATTCCGGGCCGTGACCCTGCCCTGCCTCGACACGGCCACCCTTGAAGGTAGCAGGGCGGAGCGAATCGAGCAGATCTGCCGTTTTTACACCGGGGCCGTTGAAGAGATGGTACTGCGCTACCCGGAACAGTGGTTCTGGATGCATCGGCGCTGGAAAACCCAGCCGTGAGCGAATGTCGGATTCAAAACGAGTCGAGGTGAGCACATGCCCATGAACAGTCTTTTGCATGCCGCCCGGGGCGAGACCCCGGTGGATCTGCTGGTTCGTAACTGTCAGGTGGTCAACGTCCTCTCCGGGGAAATCCATCCCGGTAGCGTTGGCGTGAAGAACGGGGTGATTGTCGGGATTGGGGAATACGAGGCCTTCGATATCGTTGATGCCTGCGGCCGCTACCTCTGTCCGGGCCTGGTCGAGGGGCACATCCACATCGAGTCCACCCTGCTCGATCCCGTCCGGTTCGCGCAGGTGGCGGCTTCCCACGGCACGGCCGTGGTCGTCTGCGACCCGCACGAGCTGGCCAATGTCCTGGGACTGGGCGGTATAAGGTGGCTCCTTGAGATCACCCGCGACCTGCCCCTCGACATCCGCTGCATGATGCCTTCCTGCGTCCCGGCCACACACCTGGAAACCGCCGGAGCGGTCATCACCGCCCAGGATATCGCGGCCATGTTCAAGGAATATCCGGGCCGCATTCTGGGGCTGGCGGAGATGATGAACTATCCCGGCGTTCTCTATCAGGACCCCCAGGTCATGAGCAAACTCTTCGCCGCCGAAGGGCGTCCCATTGACGGGCACGCCCCGGGCCTCTCCGGATTCGACCTCAACGCCTACATCCTGGCCGGACCCGGGAGCGACCACGAAGCCTGCCACCTGGAAGAGGCGCTCGAGAAACTCCGCGCGGGCATGCACGTCATGATCCGCGAGGGCAGCTCCGAAAAGAACCTGTTCGATCTGCTGCCGCTCATCAACGACTTCAACAGCCAGAACTGCTCCCTGGTCACCGACGACCGCCACTGCGACGACCTGCTGCGCGAAGGGCACCTGGACCACACCATCCGGCTGGCCGTTAGCCGGGGACTTGCGCCCATCAGGGCCATCCAGATGGCTTCCATCAACACCGCCCGCTATTTCGGCCTTCGCCACAGAGGGGCCGTGGCTCCGGGTTATCGGGCCGATTTCGTGCTGCTCGACGACCTTGAGTCCTTTTCCATTTTTCAGACCTACCTCGGCGGCAGGGCCATCATGCCCCAGTACTGGCGACCCGCCTCGACGGAACGCGTCGTGACCAAAAGCGTGCACCTGGGTGATGTGAAGCCCTCCTGTCTCAGGATGCCCGCTCCAGGAGGCGGAAAGAAAGTTCGGATCATCCGCACGATTCCGGGGCAGATCGTGACCGACTTGGACATGGTGGAGCCTCGGATCCGCGATGGCATGATCATGGCGGACCCGGATGCCGACGTGGCCAAGCTGGCCGTCTTCGAGCGCCATCACGGCAGCGGCGGCGTGGGGCTCGGGCTGGTGCGGGGACTGGGACTCAAAAGCGGCGCCATCGCGAGCACCGTAGCCCATGACTCTCACAACCTGATCGTGGCAGGCGTCTCGGACAGCGATATGCTCCTGGCCGTGCGCGCCCTGGCCGAATGCGGCGGGGGATTTGTCTGCGTGCGCGACGGCTGGGTGCTCAACCTTGTGCCTTTGCCCCTGGCCGGGCTGATGAGCGATCAGGATCCCGCAACCGTCGCGACCGGACTTGATCAACTCAATGCCAGCGCCCGCGAACTCGGGTGCCCGGACAACATCAATCCCTTCATGCAGCTTTCCTTTCTTTCCCTGCCGGTCATTCCCAGGCTGCGCTTGACGGACAGGGGCCTGGTGGACGTGCAGGATTTTGCTTTCACGCCATTGTCTGAATAATTTTTTTTGGGCTGTGCTTTTGGGAAAAAGGGGATGGATGCAGGGCGGCCGTGTCCCGGTTCGCCCCGGTCAAGCCCCGCCGAAACTCCTTCGCGGGCCTCGTAATGCCGAACCGTTGCGTGGCGGCGCGTGAGGCCGGGGCTGGACGTCTGGCAACGGTTCACCAAACGATGCCTGGCTCAGTCAAACAGTCGGCGCGCCCTGACCGGGACGAACCGGGACGCTGGGTTTGATGTCGGGTGGAAATTGTTGAGGAGATTGGGCCGGTGTGTTGTTGGTGCGATGTCATACTTTTGTTATAACACCCTGTAGTTTTATACGTATTTGCTGCGCCGTCCGCATTGGGGTGAATTGGAAAAAAGGTTTGACATCAAGTTAACTTTTGTTAATTGTGCAGACATGAAATTTGATGACTTCTTCCAGCGGGTGGCCAAGACCACCGGCATCTCCACCCAGAAAGAGCTGGCCGCCCTGCTCGGCATCGATCCTGCCGCCATCACCATGGCCAAGGGCAGGGGGGTGCCCAAGTCCTGGGGGTTGACCATCGCCGCCGCCTTCGGCGTCAATCCGGTCTGGCTGAAGACCGGGACGGGGCCGATATACCAGAATGAACAGACAAACACCCTGCTGGTACCCAAGGTTGCCGCTAGGGCGTGCGCCGGCGGCGGTTCTTTCGAACTCGGCGACAGGATCGTAGACGAGATCCCCTTTGACCGCTCCTGGCTGAGCAAGAAGGGCAATCCCGGACGCATGGTCGCCATGGAAGTCATCGGCGACAGCATGTCTCCGGAGCTGGAACCCGGCGACAACATTCTCATCGACCAGAGCCAGAACCAGGTCGCGGACAACAACCTCTATGTCGTCGGCCTTGCTGACAGCATCCAGGTCAAGCGCATCCAGGTACGCCCTGGGCTCGTGGTTTTGTTCAGCACCAATCAGCGCTATTCGCCGGTCACCCTTCAAGGCGACGAGATCGACACCTTGAGAGTCATTGGCCGTGTGTTGTGGAGCAGCCGGGCTTACGCCTAGAAATTTTTTTGCCGGGCTGATTAACAAAAGTTAATTCTCAATAAATGGGAGGCCTTCCATGCAACAGCGATTTTGTGAATGTGGACATCCGGTTCTGGTGGCGTACGTGATCACGAAAAATGGGATTCTGCACGTGTACCGCGTCAATGCGCGTTTCGGTTCGCCGATGCGCTGTCCCGCGTGCGGGAAGCATCTGGACATAAACGAATTGAGGTAGGAGCGGACGGAACGCGAAGGGCCTGGCGGATTGAACGGCGGCTTTCGTAGGGGTCCAGGCGGAGCATTTGAAGAGGGCAAGAAAAAAGGAGCAAACAGTGTTTGCTCCTTTGTTTCTCAAGTGGTGCGCCCGGCATGATTCGAACATGCGACCTACTGATTCGTAGTCAGGCACTCTATCCAACTGAGCTACGGGCGCGTCGAGAAGACGGTGTTTAGGGGCAAGCTACCTGAATGTCAACAGTTTTGCTTGCCGTAATCATGCGCTCGGCCATTTTTTTCGATTTGATGCGCCGCATGGTTCAAATTCATCCCGGCTGGCCTTGCAGGTCGCTCATTTTCAAGCGCCGTGCTGTCAGGCGTTTTCTACTGCCTGGAAGCGCTTGAGCGCAATCCGGCGGACAGGACCCGTTCCTGCTCATCGCTCTGGGCCGTGTTCACTCCGCGGCTCCGGAGCGCTTCCTCCCCCTCTTCCTCCTCCTCAAGCGGCAATGAAAGCAGGACCGAAGAGTCCGCAAGGGGCATCTCCTGTACGCTCTGCAGCTTGCGCCCGATGACCCGCGTCCTGACTTTGGCCTTTTCGATGGTCTCCGAGGCCTGATGGATTTTTTTCTGCACCGTATCCAGAATCTCGCCGTACTTGCTCCATTCGGTCTTGACGGCTCCCAGCAGGTTCCAGACTTCACTGGAGCGTTTCTGGATGGCCAGGGTGCGAAAGCCCATTTGCAGACTGTTCAGGATAGACCACAGGGTTGTGGGCCCGGCAATGACGATCCTGAAATCGCGCTGGATGCATTCACTCAGCCCGGGCCGCCGGATGACTTCGGCAAAAAGGCCCTCGATGGGCAGGAAGAGGATTCCGAAATCGGTCGTGCTTGGAGGGCTTACGTATTTGTCGCGGATTTCCCTGGCACACGATTTGACCCGCGTCTCCAGCTGTTTTCCTGCAAGTTCCATGGCCTCGACGTCGCCGCGGTCCTGGGCTTCGAGCAGGCGCTGGTAGTCCTCGATGGGAAATTTTGCGTCGATGGGCAGCAGCACGGGCGCTTCATTGTCCTGACCCGGCAGCCTGATCGCGAATTCCACCCGCTCCGCCCCCCCTTTGGTGGCGACGTTTTTGGCATACTGTTCGGCGCTGAGCACCTGCTCCAGCAAGGCGCCGAGCTGCACCTCGCCCCAGGTCCCGCGCGTTTTCACGTTGGTCAGGACTTTTTTGAGATCGCCCACACCCGTGGCCAGGGACTGCATTTCCCCGAGCCCCTTGTGGACCTGTTCGAGGCGTTCGCTGACCTGCCTGAAGGATTCTCCAAGCCTTTTTTCCAAAGTCCCTTGCAGCTTCTCGTCCACTGTCTGGCGCATGGTTTCGAGCTGTCTGGCGTTGTCTGTCTGCAGCATGTGCAGCTTTGTCTCCACGGTGGTGCGGACCGTCTCCAGCTTGGCAGCGTTGGTTTCGGACAGGCTGGCGATGGCGGCGACCATGGCGTCGAGCTGCTTCTTCTGCGTTTGTCCCAGGTCGCCGACAGTCCTTGCTGAAGTCTCTGAAATGCCGTTCAGGGTGGCCAGTATTTCCTCCCGCAACGCCTTGGAGTTGGCCGAGGACTGCTTCCCGAGGCTGTCGAGTTGGGTCAGATTGGACGCGGCGAAGGACGCGAAATTTTGTGCGAACGTGTCCAGCTGTCTTGATTGCGCGCAGCCGGCGTCAAAGACCCTCTGCATGAGTCCTCCGCCCAGTTCCTTGAACGCGGCGACCACTTCGCGGCGTTGCTCCAGCAGCAGCCGTCCGGTTTCGTCCCGGTTCCGGCTGATCTCATCGTGCAGGATCCGCTCGGTCCTTTCCAGGGACTTCTCGACTGCATCCAGGCGCGCGCTGAGGAGCAGGGAGTTTCTTGAAGTGCGCAGCATGATGGCAAGCAGCAGGAGGATGGTGAGAACGGGCAGCGCGATGGGGGCATAGAGGAGTATTTCGTGCATGAAGACCTCGGGAATTTTCTGCCGGATAAAAGTGGAACGGCCACAAACCATTGCAGCCACCTGACCTGCCACGTGTGCAACCGGACTGCTTGCGGCCAAGGCTGGCAAGGGCGACGGATCTGTTATCGGAATTTCATGAGGCAGGCCGGAGTTTTGTCTGCCATCGTCCCGTCAGGTCGGGAGCATGGGGCAGCCATTTCCCGGTTGCGGTTCGCGGGCGAGGATGAAGGCAAAAGTGCAGGAAATCAATGAGGATGGGCAGTATTTTCTGAAAAATACGGTTCGGTCCTGCACCAGGAGCGGTCATTCTCTTTGCGGAAGACGGCTTTCGGGCATGGGATGCCCCGGACCGGACTTCACTGGCCGGATTTCAGGATATACCCGAGCCAGACGTCCCGGTTGCCCAGCAGGGAGCGGCTGCGCGAATGTTCGAGGATGGTCAGGTCCTGCTTCCCGAATTCCCGCCGCAGTTCCGAATCCGACCAGAGCTGAAAAACCCGTCCATCCTCGCTCTTTTCGCTTCCGCCCCAGGCCTTCATGCTCAGATACATGATCCCTCCGGCCTTGAGCATGCGCATGACGCTGCGCAGCGCCTGCGGGAACTCGGGTTTGGAGATGTGGACCAGCGTGCCGATGAGAAGGATGCAGTCGTAATGGATGGGGGGCTGATATTCGAACAGGTCCGCGATGGAGACCGGACAATCCGAATGCTCGCTGGCCATGATTGCCAGGGACGGGGAGCGTTCCAGTCCCGACGGCTTGAAGCCCTTGCCCTTGAGCCACTTGAGATCCCGTCCCGATCCGCAGCCGATGTCGAGGATAGTGCTGCCCGCGCGCAGGTGGTGCAGCAGGGGGGCGAGGATGGGAGCCGGATCGACGCGGTTGGTGCGTTCGAAATAGGCCCGGGCGTTGATTTCGTAAAAATCAGGCATGGGCAGGTGATTTGGGCGTTAACTGGTTGTTGAAAGATCCAAGATTCGCAGGCCGTTCAAAAATGGCGAGATGCAAGGAAGCGGAAAAACCCAGGGCGCGCGGTGTATTGCGCATACATAAGCGGTCTGGGTTTTTTCGCTGACGCAGCAGATCGCCTTTGTGGGGCGGCCTGCCAAGGTGCGGGTCGCGGGATGAAATTGTCCAGTGTTCCGGGTGCATGAGCCCTTCTAGCGTTGTCGGCGGTAAAAGTCACCTCAAGTCATGGTGCAATGGTCCAAAAGAAGGGAATCAAGCTTTCGGTTTGCGCCTTTCGAAAGTGACGACATCCAAAACGCTTCCAGTCCGGCCTTTGCGCGTGTAAGGAAAACGAGGGGTTGGCAATGTGAATTTGCCGGGGTTTTCATCTTTCAAAGGAGTGACGCTCATGTCTTTTCCCGTCTTGCAGAGCGCGTTTGGGCTGATGGCCTTTGTGCTCATCGCCTGGCTTTTGTCGGAGAACCGCCGGGGCGTGCGCTTGCGGCTTGTCGTCATCGGCCTTGCACTGCAGTTTGCGCTGGCGGTGGTGCTGCTGAAACTGCCCATGTTTCAGGATGTTTTTCTGGCCCTGAATCGGGCCGCGCAGGCTCTGGAAGAGGGGACCCGGGCCGGGACGGGCTTCGTGTTCGGTTATCTCGGGGGCGGGGCGCTGCCTTTCGAGGAGCCGTATCCCGGTGCGGCCTATGTCTTCGCCTTTCGCGGACTGCCCGTCATTGTGGTCACGGCGGCGCTGTCGGCGCTGCTCTATCACTGGAAGATCATCCCCGTGCTGGTCCGGGGCGTGTCCTTTGTCCTGCAGCGGAGCATGGGCATCGGCGGGGCGCTGGGCATCGGGTGCGCGGCCAATATTTTTGCGGGCATGGTCGAGTCCCCGCTGTTCGTGCGGCCCTATGTCGCCTCCATGACCCGCAGCGAACTCTTCACCCTGATGACCTGCGGAATGGCGACCATCGCCGGGACCGTGCTCGTCCTTTATGCCGGGATCATCGGCCCGGTCCTGCCGGGCGCCCTGGGGCACATCCTGACCGCATCCCTGATCAGCGTGCCCGCGTCCATCCTCATCGCGGGCGTCATGATTCCCGAGTCCGGCCAGCCCACCCTGGGAACGGTTTCACCGCCCTCGGAGAGTCGCGGTTCCATGGACGCGGTGGTGCAGGGAACGACACTTGGCGTGAAAGTCTTCATCAGCGTGGCGGCGCTTCTGGTGGTGCTGCTGGCCCTGGTCAGCATGTTCAACCAGATTCTCGGGCTCCTGCCCACGGTCGGAGGCGAGGCCCTTACCCTGCAGCGCATCCTCGGCCATCTCATGAGTCCGCTGGTCTGGCTGACCGGAATTCCCTGGGGCGAAGCGCACGCGGCCGGGAGGCTCATGGGGACCAAGATCGTGCTCAACGAGCTTCTGGCCTATCTTGATCTGGCGGCGCTCCCGGCCGGAACCCTGTCCGAGCGCAGCATCCTGATCATGACCTATTCCATGTGCGGGTTCGCCAATGTCGGCAGCCTGGGAATTCTCATCGGCGGACTGAGCCGCGTGGCCCCGGAGCGCGCCGCCGAGATCGTCGAACTTGGCCCCCGGTCCGTCATGGCCGGAGTCCTGGCCACGATGATGACCGGCGCCATGGTCGGCGTGCTGGACTGAAAAGGAGGAATAAAATGCGATTACAAAAGCTGTTGCGGCTTGTCCTGGTCCTGGTCATCCTGCTGGCATGCGGATGCGCCACCTTGCACCCTGTCGGGCACACAGGCCCCCAGTCCCTGACCATCCTGCACACCAACGATCATCACGGGCGCTTCTGGAAAAACGGCAAGGGCGAGTACGGACTGGCCGCCCGCAAGACCCTGGCCGATGCCGTGCGGGCCGAGGTGCAGGCCAGGGGCGGGCACGTGCTCCTGCTCGATGCCGGGGACATCAACACCGGCGTGCCCGAATCCGACATGCTGGATGCCGAACCGGACATCCGGGGCATGAACGCCATGGGCTACGACGCCATGGCGGTGGGCAATCACGAGTTCGATAATCCCCTGACCGTGCTGCGCAAGCAGGAAAGGTGGATGGAGTTCCCGCTGCTCGCGGCCAACATCTACGATTCCTCGGGACAGCGCCTTTTTGCGCCCTGGCACCTGTTCCGGCTGCGCGGACTGACCGTGGCCGTGTTTGGACTGACCACCGAGAGCACGGCCATTGTCGGCAATCCGGAGCATGTCAGGGGGATCGTTTTCCGTTCGGCCGTGGACGAGGCGCGCGAACTGGTGCCACGGCTGCGCAGGCAGGCCGACGTGGTCATCGCCCTGTCCCATCTCGGCTTTACCCGGACCGGGCTGCCCGGCGATCCGCTTACCGGTTCCAGGGCCCTGGCCCGGGCCGTGCCCGGCATCGATCTCATCGTGGACGGACACTCGCATACGCAGTTGGACGCCCCGGTGCTGGAGGGCGGGACCGTCATTGTCCAGGCCGGGGAATACGGCAAATATCTGGGCCGGGTCGACCTGAACTGGACCATGGATCAGGTGTATCTGACCGGCGGGGCCCTGTTGCCCGTGAATCTGGTCTCAAAAGTCAACGGGGAGATCGTGCCGCCTGCAACGCCCGTGGTCGAGGATCCCGCCATGCTGGACCCGCTCGCGCCGTTTCAGGAGCAGGGGGGCAAGGCCTTGCAGACCGTGATCGGTCAGGCCAACGGAAATTTCACTGCCGACCGCGCCGTGACTCGCTCCTCCCAGACCGAGCTTGGCAGCCTGGCCTGTCTTGCGCTCATGGAGAAGACCGGGGCGGATGCGGCGGTCATGAATTCGGGCGGCATCCGCGCCGGGCTGCCGTCCGGGCCCATCACCTACAGGGACGTGCTGACCGTGAAGCCCTTCGGCAACACCATCTGTACCGTGGACATGACCGGTGAGGAACTGGCCGGGTACCTCGGGCAGGTGGCGGCCTTCGCTCCGGGATCCGGCGCCTTTGCGCAGTTCGGCGGAGTTCGGTTCGTGCTGCGGGCTGGGTCCGCCAAAGACGTGTTCGTGGCCGGCGAGCCCCTGGATGCCGGGCGGGTGTACACCGTGGCCATGGAGAGCTATCTGGCCGGGGGCGGTGACGGGTATCCGGTGGTAAAAGGGTGGCAGGGCTTTGTGGATACGGGATTCGTGGACGCGGACGTGCTGCGCGAATACATCGCCCGCCATTCCCCGCTCGATCCGGCCGATTATGCCCACGTCGGGGACGTGCGCCGGGAATGAGTCCGGAGTCTGCACCGGCTTCCTGAATCATTTTTCTGATTTTTTGGGACCGCGGCCTCTACGTGTGGCGATTAAAAGGCCCGGTTCAGGGGAAGGCGTGATGCCTTCCGCTGAACCGGGCCTTTGTTTGTTTTTTCAGGTTTCCGGAGGGATTCCGGGCCGCGCCGTCTAGAATCAGGCGAGGTCGAACCGGTCGAGGTTCATGACCTTGGTCCAGGCCGCGACGAAATCCTGCAGGAATTTATCCTGGGAGTCGTTGCAGGCGTAGACTTCGGCGATGGCCCGGAGCTGGGAGTTTGAGCCGAAGACGAGATCGACGCGGGTGCCGGTCCACTTCAGTTCGCCCGTCGCGCGGTCACGTCCCTCGAACACTCCTTCAGCGCCCGGGGCGGGTTTCCATTCCGTGCCCATGTCGAGCAGGTTCACGAAGAAGTCGTTGGTCAGCGCTTCCGGACGCTTGGTGAAGACGCCGAGCGCGGACTGGCCGACGTTGGCGTTCAGGGCGCGCATGCCGCCGATGAGCACCGTCATCTCCGGCGCGGTCAGGGTCAGCAGTTGCGCCCGGTCGAGCAGTAGTTCCTCCGTCGAAACGGAGAATCTGGCCCGCTGGAAGTTGCGGAAGCCGTCCGCAGCCGGTTCCAGAACCGCGAAGGATTCCACGTCCGTCTGCTCCTGGGAGGAGTCCGTCCGGCCTGGGCTGAAGGGCACGGTCAGAGTATGCCCGGCGTTTTTGGCGGCCTGCTCTATGCCTGCGCAGCCGCCCAGTACGATGAGGTCGGCCAGGGAGACCTTCTTGCCGCCGGCATGAGTCTTGTTGAAATCCTGCTGGATCTTTTCCAGTGCCTGCAGGACGGCCTTGAGCTGTTCCGGCTGGTTGACGGCCCAATCCTTCTGCGGCGCGAGGCGGATGCGCGCGCCGTTGGCTCCGCCGCGCATGTCGGAGCCGCGGAAGGTGGACGCGGATGCCCAGGCCGTGGTGACCAGCTGGGGAACGGTCAGCCCCGAAGCCAGAATCCTGGCCTTGAGGTCGGCTGCGTCCTTTTCATTGATCAGTTCGTGATCGACTGCCGGCAACGGATCCTGCCAGATCAGCTCCTCGGCCGGGACATCCGGGCCGAGATAGCGCGAGCGCGGGCCCATGTCCCTGTGCGTCAGCTTGAACCAGGCCCGGGCAAAGGCATCCTCGAATTCCTCGGGGTTGGCGAGGAAACGTCTCGATATGGGCTCGTAGATGGAGTCGAAGCGCAGGGACAGGTCTGCGGTGGTCATCATCGGCCTGACCTTTTTGGACGGATCGTGGGCATCGACGACCATATCTTCCGGTTCCACGTCCTTGGCCAGCCACTGGTTGGCTCCGGCCGGGCTTTTGACCAGCTCCCACTCGTATTTGAAGAGCACCTTCAGGTAGCCCATGTCCCATTTGGTCGGGTTGGGCTTCCATGCGCCCTCGATGCCGCTGCTGATGGTGTCGCCGCCCTTGCCGTTGCCAAAGCTGCTCTTCCAGCCCAGGCCCTGCTCCTCGATGGGGGCAGCCTCGGGTTCGGGGCCGACATGCGTGGCCGGGCCCGCGCCGTGGCATTTGCCGAAGGTGTGACCGCCGGCCACGAGGGCCACGGTCTCTTCGTCGTTCATGGCCATGCGCGCGAAGGTCTCCCGAACGTCACGGCCGGAAGCGACCGGGTCGGGGTTGCCGTCCGGGCCTTCGGGGTTGACGTAGATGAGGCCCATCTGCACGGCAGCCAGCGGATTTTCCAGGTCCCGCTCGCCGGAGTAGCGGCTGTCGGGCTTGTCGCTCGTTGCCAGCCATTCCTGCTCCGCGCCCCAGTAGATGTCCTGTTCCGGCTCCCAGACGTCCACGCGGCCGCCGCCGAAGCCGAAGGGCTTGAGTCCCATGGATTCGATGGCGCAGGTACCGGCCAGGATTATGAGGTCGGCCCAGGAGATTTTTTTGCCGTACTTTTGTTTGATGGGCCACAGGAGGCGTCGGGCCTTGTCGAGGTTGACGTTGTCCGGCCAGCTGTTCAGCGGCGCCAGACGCTGCGAACCGGACCCGGCTCCGCCGCGGCCGTCGCCGGTGCGGTAGGTGCCGGCGCTGTGCCAGGCCATGCGGATGAAAAACGGGCCGTAGTGACCGTAATCGGCCGGCCACCAGTCCTTTGAATCGGTCATCAGGGCAATGAGGTCCTTTTTTACGGCGGCGAGGTCAAGGGTCTTGAACTCTTCGGCGTAATTGAACTCTTCGCCCATGGGGTTTGAAAGGCTTGATTGCTGGTGCAGGATATTGAGATTCAACTGGTTCGGCCACCAGTCACGATTCGTCCTGCCGCCTCCGCTCGCAGCGGGATTGGTTCTCCCAGTCACGGGGCACTTGCTGCCATCACTCATTGTCGTACTCCTCTAGGGGGTTCGGGTTTATGCTTTGATCAGTTTCATCGATAATAAATATTCGAAACGGTCGTCACGCGTGGAAATGCGTAACCACCGGAAAATCAAGAGTTCGGGTTCCTATTAGCAACTTCTGAAAAAAAAGTCTTCATTTGAGTCATGGCCTTGTCATAACGACACACTTTGAGGATTTTTTTTGCTGGAAGGGGAGGTTTGGAGCGGCAGGTAGCATGGCTGGTGATGAATTAGAGGTGATATGATTAGCGACACGGGCGGCGCATCCCCATACTCGTGGGATGAACCGGAATGAGAGGCCCCGGCCAAGCGGCTCAAGGGAATTACGGTTCAGATCTTGAATCTTGAACTTTCCTGGACGACATCGACAGGAAACCCTTTCTCCCCGTTCTCGGCATGACGTTGCATCGTTTCAACCTGAGTTGCCATGCCTATTGCCTGATGACCGATCTATTCCCTCCGCTTTTTGAAACTCAGGACGCAAATCAGTCCAAAGCCATTCGCCAGCTTAAAAACCCTTCCAGTCATTCCTCTTCTTTATGCGTCTGGCCTGCACAGAATCTGCACAATTTTGCACGGACATTCCACAAGCCGCTGCTGCCATCTGCACGTGGGGCGCGTAGTCCTTCCTTGAAACCAGAACCACAACGGAAGGAGAACTCCATGCAGAATCATTTTTTGTACAAAATCGGATTTATTGTCCTGCTCATCATCCTGCTCATGATCCCTCAGACGATGCTTGAATCGCTCATATCCGAGCGGAATGTCTGGAGAAGGGCGGCTTACTCCAGCATCGAACGCAGTTGGCCGGGGGCGCAAACTCTGGGTGGGCCGATCCTGGCCGTGCCGTATCAGATGAGCTGGATGGTCAGTGAAGTCATAAGTGATGGAAGCAAGCGCGTGGTCACCCGCCAGCAGAGCAGCCACAGCACGGCCTATCTGTTGCCCAAGACCCTGGAGGCGGCTTCAGAACTGGAGACGGCCGTGCGTTACAGAGGTATTTACGAGGTGCCGGTCTATTCGGGCGCAGCGCGGTTCAAGGGAGAATTCGACACGCAACCTCTGCTCGAAATCGTCTCCGAGAATCCTGAAAAGCGCATTGAATGGGGAACTCCGCAGGTCAGTGTGCTCGTTTCGGATCAGCGCGGCATTGTCCGGAGCGGGCCGCTGCAGTGGCTGGGCCAGGAACTTGAATTCAAGCCCGGGAGCGACACGCCCAACTTCCCCAACGGGATGCACGTCAAGGTTCCCGTGCTCGATACTCAGCGCGGCGAGACCATCCCCTTTGCCTTTGACATGGATCTGAGCGGCATGAAATCCATGCAGTTCGCGCTGCTGGCCGAAAACATGGACATCCGCCTGTCCGCCGACTGGGCTCATCCGGGATTTTTCGGGGACATGCTTCCCGAGACCCGCGACATAGGGGACACGGGCTTTTCGTCGCGTTGGCGGTCTTCGGCTTTTTCCGGAAACACGGCAGAAGCGCTTGCCGGCCTGCACAACGGCGACGGCAGAAACCTCATGCAGCGTACGGTGGGCGTTAATTTCGTGCAGCCCGTGGATGTGTATCAGCAGTCCGAGCGCAGCATCAAATATGCCCTGCTTTTTCTGCTGTTGACCTTCAGTTGCATGACACTCTTCGAACTTCTGAAGAAACTGCCGTTGCATCCGGTGCAGTACACCTTTGTCGGCGTGGCTCTGCTCATCTTCTATCTGCTGCTCATCGCCCTGTCCGAACACATCAGCTTCCTGTGGGCTTACGTGTGTGCGGCCCTGGCCTGCACCGGCCTGCTGACTGTCTACTTCGGAGCCATCCTGCGCAGCAGACGGCACGGGCTGGTGCTGGGTTCGGGGCTGAGTGTCCTTTACGCACTGCTTTACATCATTCTCCAGGCCGAAGATCACGCCCTCGTCATGGGGAGTCTCCTGCTCTTCGTGGTGCTGAGTGCGATCATGCTCGGAACCCGCCGTTTCGACTGGTACATCCTCACGGCCAAGGCCGAAGCGCCGAAAAACTTCAGCTTCGACGATGCGAAGGAGTGATACGGACGGTGCCGGGCCCTTCACCGGCACCGATTCCCTTCCGGCCCGAAACAGGCTAGCGACAGGATACCCCGCATGACCGAGGAGCGCATGACAAAACACATTCTCGTTGCCGACGACGATCAGCACATTCTCGAAATCATCAGCTTTGCCCTGGGCAAGGCCGGCATGCGGGTCACACTGGCCCGGGATGGGCGCCAGGCTCTGGAAGCCTTCACCTCCCAGATGCCGGACTTGATGGTGCTGGACATCAACATGCCGGAAATGGACGGACTTGAGGTCTGCCGCGTCATCCGCAGGACTTCCGATGTGCCCATTCTCTTCCTTTCCTCCCGCGACGACGAGATCGACCGCGTGCTGGGCCTCGAGATCGGCGGTGACGACTACGTAACCAAACCCTTCAGCCCGCGCGAACTCGTCGCCCGGGTCGGCGTCATCCTGAAAAGGGCCGGGGTGAGGGCCGCGCCCGAGCCGGCCGTGCTGCGGCACGGGCCGCTTGAAGTCTGCCCCGCACGCCACGCGGTCACTTGGGATACGCGGCCGGTCAGGCTGACGGCTACGGAATTCGCCATTCTCGAAATGCTGATCCGCCAGCCCGGTCGCGTCTTCAGCCGCGACACGATCATGGACGCAGCCTACGGGCATGACGCCGTAGTCAGCGACCGCACCATCGACAGCCATATCCGGCACATCCGCCAGAAATTCGCCGATGCGGGCTGCCCGGCCCTGATCGAGACCATGCACGGCGTCGGGTACGCCCTGGTCCGGGTCTGAGCGCCATGAAACGCCTGTATCGCCTGCGCACCATTCTTCTTGTCGTCATGCTCTCGGTGCTGGCCCTGCCGATCGGAGCTGTCTACGTGTTTCGAACCTTCGAAAACGTGCTGGTCCGCGAGACGGAACAGGAACTCATCAGTCAGGCGGCGGTCCTGGCCGCCACATGGCGCAATCTCGTTTCGGAGCAGGCAGTGGCGCTGGCGGAAGACCTGCCCCTGACGCCCATTGCTCCGCTCCTGAGCCTGAACGATCCCGTCGCTCCGCCGCGCCCTAACGCCGAACCCGCCGAGACGCAGCCCGCACCCAATCTGCTGCGTGCTGCGCCATTGTTCAGCCGCATCATGCGTGAAACCCAGCAGATCACCTTGGCCGGCATGCGCCTGCTGGATGAGCACGGAACGGTCCTGGCAGGGCGCTCCGAGACCGGACTGTCCCTGGCCCATGTGCCTGAAGTGCGGCAGGCCCTGGCCGGCGAATACGCCAGCGTCATCCGCAGGCGCATCTCCGACGAACCCCGGCCTTCCATTTACTCCGTCAGTCGGGGCACGGATGTGCGGGTCTTCGTGGCCATGCCGGTCCTGGACGGCGAGACCGTGCTCGGCGTGGTGTACCTTTCGCGCACGCCCGTGAGCATTCTCAAGAGTCTGTTCGATGTGCGCTACGAGGTCGCGCTGGTCATGATGGGCATGAGCCTGCTGACCGTTATGCTCGGCCTCTTCGTCTCATCGGGCATCGCCCGGCCCATTCGCGAACTGTTGCGGCAGATCGATCTTCTGCGCACCGGGGAAATACGCACCGTAAAGCCCATCGCCAAGCCCGTCACTCAGGAGATGGCGCGCCTGTCCGAAAGTTTCGCGACCATGTCTGAAACCCTGGCCGATCGCGCCGACTACATCAGACGGTTCGCCGGGCATGTCTCGCATGAGTTCAAGACGCCGCTGTCATCCATGCAAGGGGCCCTGGAACTGCTCATCGAGCATCTGGACACCATGGATCCGGAGCAGAGCAGGCTGTTTCTGAACAATCTGCAGACAGACACCCAGCGCATGAAACTGCTGGTCAGCCGCCTGCTTGAGCTGGCCCGTGCCGACGCCATGCCTCCGAGCCGAAGCCATTGCAGACTGGACACCGTGGCGGATTCCGTGCGCAGCGCCTTTCGGGACCGGGGTCTGACCGTGGGGCACGAAGGAGAGTGCGATCCCGAGCTACCCATCGCCCCGGACGCACTGGAGATGGTCCTCGGCAATCTGGCCGAGAACAGCCTCCTGCACGGAGCGGATAGACTCCGGCTGTCCGTATCGCTGACGCCGGATTTGATCCGTCTTGCTGTTGCCGACAACGGGCAAGGCATTTCCAAGGCCAATCGCGACAAGGTCTTCACACCGTTTTTTACCACCCGCCGTGCTTCAGGCGGCACTGGCCTCGGCCTTGAAATCTGCCGTTCCGTGCTCAAGGCCCACGGGGCAAGCATTGCCCTTGGCGAAAGCGATCAGGGGGCAACATTCATCCTGGAATTCAGGCGCGGTGCGTAGTTCCAGGGCCGGCCTTGCGTACCGTAGGATTCTGGGCGCAGTATTCTTCCTCTTCACGCTGTGGATTTTCTTCATGGCCGACACCGGTCGCCACAGCATTTTTTTTGACTTGGTCAAGTCCAACAACCAGCGGGGCTGAAATAGCAAGCTTTTATCCTGCGCTGTCCACAAAGAGGTCACGACACAGGTTTTCAATGCGCTCCTGCATATGGTCGTGGTGGGAGCCCGGCCAGTAGATTTTGTCGCAGTGTGGGCAGCGGTGGAAATCGAGGTAGTGGCGTTTGGTCAGGGGGAGCAGGCGGTGCATGATTTCGGCCTTGGGCACTGGTTCGAGCACGGCGTTGCAGAGCAGGCAGCGGCTGAAGGGGTGGTAGGGCGGGCGCAGGTCGAAGAGGCGCAGGACCTCGCATAGCTGTTTGTTCGGGTCGTCTGTGCGGATCAGGGAGCCGAATTCAATAACGGTGCGTTTTAGGAGATTGCGATCCTTGCTGAGAACAATGCGTCCTTCCTGCACGGCCAGTTCGGCCAGCGGCGCGTCGTCCAGCGTCTTGTCGTAGGCCGTGTCGAAACCGAGCATCCGCAGCAGGGTCGCCAGCCGGCCCGCGTTGGCATCGACCGCAAAGGCGATGCGCGCCAACGGTTCGGGGCGAAGAAGCGAGGGCCGCAAGACCTCGAAGGGCGGCACGATGGGCCGGATATCCACCTGCTCTCCTGCTTCGAGCAGGTGGTCAAAGCCCACCTCGCGTCCGCCTGTCTCGATGCTTCCGACCTCGGTGTGGGGCGGGCCCATTGCCTCGATGACATCCTTGATGGAGGCGCGGCGTGTGACCGGGTAGATCACCCTGCCTCTTGCGTCCGCAGCGGAACTGTCCCGGCTCAGCAGATCGGCCAGCGTGCCGTGGAAGTGAAGAAGGGCGGGTCGTTTGCTCACGGTTGCCTGCCTGGAAAAGAGATCATTGAACGACCTGCATTTTAGGTTTCGAAACCTGTCGGCCGAGTTATCGGCAGGTTGTTTCAGGTTTTCCGGTAACACCGGATCAGGCTGAGTGGAAGCGTTCGGGATCGACGTGCGTGGCTGGTGATGCGCCGGGGGCGCTTTTTTTGGCCATGGGCCTCGCCGGACGCCTTGCGCCTTGCCGCTTGTGGAAGTGGTGTGATAGAAAACCGGCATGAAACCCTTCAGGCTCCTACGCCTATTGTTGCCTGTTCTCATCTTTGTGGCGCTTTGTGTCGTCTGGAAGACTGATTTGTCCGCCGAGGAAGCGCGTGGACCAAGTGTGCTGGTGCTGCACTCCTATGCGCCGGATTATTCCTGGACGCGGGATCTGCATGAGGGGATCGTGTCGGTGCTTCAGGCCCCCGGGGTTCGTGGGCGCTACCGCGTGGAATACATGGACGCCAAGCACCATTCATCCCCCGCCTATACCAGGCTGCTGCTGAGCCTTTACCGCGAGAAGTACACCGGTTCCCGCTTCGACGGGATCATCATCACCGACGACCACGCCTTCGAACTGATGACCAGATACCGGGACGAGCTGTTCCCGCAGACGCCTGTCGTGGCCTGCGGCATCGGCGACATCAATTCCATCCCGGCCAGCGCCAAAGACATGAATGTCATCATCGAGAGCCTGGCGCATCTGGAGACGCTGGGCGCGGCACTGAAGCAGAATCCGGGCACGCAAAAAATTTTCGTCATGATCGACGGCACGCTGACCGGCCAGACCATCCTGCGGGATCTGCTGAAGCAGACCGGGGCCCTCGCCGCCCCGGTGGAGGTCGTTCCTGTCATGACCCGAGCGCAGCTGGTCGAATTTGCCCGGCAGCGCGTTCCCGGCGAGCTCATCTATCTGCTGGTCTACTTTGAGGACGCTGCGGGGCAGGTGTTCACGGCGGAAGAGATTCCCCGGCTCATCGCCGCCAGCTCTCCCGTGCCGGTCTACGTTGCCTGGGATTTTCAGCTTGATTCGGGCGTGGTCGGAGGATGCGTGACCAGCGCCTTCGGGCATGGGCAGAAGGCCGCGCAGACCCTGCTGGATCGTCTTGCCGGAAAGAATCCGCCAGCGACGTACAGCAAGCTGCAGGGCGTGAACCGGCACACCTACGATTACAGGGCGCTGCAGCGTTTCGCCATTCCCATGTCCAGCCTGCCTGAAAATTCGCTCATCCTGAACCGTCCGCTGTCCTATTTCGAGGTCCATCGTTCCGCCATTTTGAGCGCCTTGGTGGTCATCGGCATTCTCGGGGTGGTCATTGCGCTCCTGATCCAGAACGTGCTCAAACAACGCAAGATCAACCTTGGCAATGCCGAAATAATGGACTTGAACCGGGAGGTCATCGAGACGCAGACAGAAATTTTGTCCACCCTGGGAGATGTCATCGAGACGCGCTCCCAGGATACGGCGAACCACGTGCGCAGAGTGGCCGCCTATTCGGCCCTGCTCGGAGAAAAATACGGACTGTCCTCGGAGGACATCGCGCTCCTGCAGACTGCCGCCCCGATGCACGACATCGGCAAGATCGGTATCCCGGACGCGATCCTGAACAAACCCGGCAAGCTCTCCGCCGCGGAATACGAGATGATCAAGCACCACACGGTCATCGGGCAGCGCATCCTGCACACCTCCGACAGGAAACTCATGTCCAGCGCTCGCGCCATCGCCCTGCAGCACCATGAGCGTTGGGACGGGACCGGCTACCCTTGCGGCCTGAAGGGGGAGGAGATCAACCTGCTGGCAAGGATCTGCGCGCTGGCGGACGTCTATGACGCGTTGTCGCTGGGGCGGGTCTACAAGGCGGCCTGGCCCAAGGAAAAGGTGCTTCGGTTCATACGCGAAGAGCGGGGCGGAATGTTCGACCCCGGGCTCGTGGACCTGTTTTTCGAGAATCTTGATGAGCTGGAAGCCATCAAGCTCAGGCTTTCGGATCCTGTCGGCCTGAAGGAGAAGGAGGGAATTTCGGGGCCTGTGCATTGCCCCATGCGCGAATCCGGCTGAAACTCCGAGGCCGGGAGCGGATCAAATCCTTCACCCCTGTCCGCATGCCCGCAGGATACGTTTGTTGCGTGGGCTGGCTCAGTCCTTTTTACCGGCGTCGGCCAGTTCCGGCCAGACGTAGGCGGCGTTGTCGCGGTCCAGGGAGGCCAGGAAGACGGCAAGGTGTTCCTTGTCTGCGAGGACGCATTCGTGGAAGCGGATGAACGTTCCCGTATCGGATTTTACCCCGAAATCCCCGACCCGCATCTCGACCTGTTCAATCCGGACATGATCCTGGGGCGCCAGAAGAATGGCGCGGATCTCCGCCAGGCATTGCCCGGGGTCCAATTTCTGCGGGAGCGATTCGAGCCTGTGCGTGAGGTCGGCCATCTCCCTGGAACCCTGCGCGATCTTGTCCCGCAACGAGGTCGGTGCGGAAAAGGGCCGGTTCTGTTTGAGGGCGGCATCCAGGGTCTCCAGCTGCGCCTTGAGCAGAACCTCGGACTCGTGAAGCTCCTTGCGGACTGCCTCGTCCCGTCGTCGGCGCTCCGGTGCCAGATCGGCCAGGAAGAGGACCACGTTGCGGGTCAGGATGTCCCGCAATTCGCCCAGTGACGGGGCCGCGGCGGCAAAGTTGTGGTCCGAGAACTCGACGGCGTTCTGCATCACGTCGCGCCTGATCATATCCCCGGCCATCTCGATTCCAAAGACAACGTATTCGTGACGATGCATGGTCAAAAGGAAGTCGCATTCCCGCACATTCGGGTCCGCGAAGACGGCCTTGAGCCTGGACGAATTGCGCAGGGCGTCCAGGCCCTCCTTGCGGGAGTCGAAGAGGATCGGCCCCAGGGCTATCCCCATGGCATTTTTGCGATCCAGGACATAAGGCTCGCCCAGTTCGTCGATCATGGCGCGGGCATGGCTGCAGGCAGTCCGGACAGCATCGGTCAGCATGTCTGCGCAGCGGGAGTCGTGCCGGACGTCGATGCCGTTATCGTCCGCGATGTGTTTGACGAGACCTTCGACGACCGGGTCCTCTGGGCCGTTTTTGAGTCTGGAAAAAAAATTCATGGTCGGCTCCTAAACAGGCTGCGCTGCGGCCCGGCGTTTCGTTTTCCGTCTTCCCCAAGGGCAGACGGACACGCAGACTCCGCACAGGTAGGGGGCGATGTGCTCCGCCTTAGAGAAACGGTTCAACTGGGCCACGCAGGCGTCCAGATCGACCACTTCGCGGCGCGTGGCGAAATGCGAATCCGTCATTTCCTTCCTCAAATTTTGCATACGCTGACCACACGTCGAATTACAAGGAAACCTGTTCGTAAATCTCCCACAGATGAGGGGTATTGTCCATGAAGGGCGGGGTAAAACGGGGTGGTCCGGGAGTTTGGGCAAATGAGAACGCAGAAGCGGGAGGCACTTGCTGTCACCGGCGCTGTCAATATGCTACATCGGCCGCCTCGCACAAGAACCGCATGAAAGGCGCCGCAACGGCGAAGCGCTCGGCCGAGAGCCCGACCAGTGCCGCACCGGTGACCTGGTCGCGCGTCAGGGCGCACAGGCAGATGAAGTCCTTGCGCTTGATGTCCGCGATTTCCGGGTGGTCGGCGGAAAAGCCGCGCGGAGGGCGTTTGAGCGTGTCGCCGGTCAGCTGCCAGTACTCGACGAATGCGCGCTCATCGCATGCGGCGCGCCAGCGTTCGGGCTGTTCGGCGATCAGGTTGCGGATGCGGGCGAGCAGGCCTGGGTCCGGGTGCCAGCTCCCGACGCCGAGGAAGCATTCCTCCGGCGCCACGTGCAGATAGAATCCCGGCGCATGCACGTCCCGACCGAGGGCGTGGCGGAACTGGATGCCCACGTTGGTCTTGTAGGGCGTCTTGTCGGGCGAAAAGCGGCTGTCGCGGTACACGCGCATCAGGGAGCCGCCGGTCTTGCGTGCATCGGCGCGGAACTGCGGCGCGAAATCCTCCAGCATGGGCCCCATGGCGCGGATATACTCCAAGGCGGGAGTGCGGACGTGTTCCTCGTATTCAGCCTTGTGCGTCTCGAACCAGCCCCTGTCGTTGTTGTCGGCGAGGTGTTCGAGGAAGTTGAACGTGGCGGCGGTGAAGTACATGTTGAAGTTTCCCGTAAATCATCATGAGAGAAGGGCCTTCTCTCGATTCTTGAATTTTGCGCTCAGAACACATTCCTTCCGAGCGTTCCTGGCTTTGGTGTTGTCATCGCGCCCGATGCATGAACGTTCCTGGACGTAATCAGGGCTGATACGTGTACTCGAAATACTGGTGAACCGCACCGTGGGCGATGCCCATTCCGCAACCGTGGCCCACGAAACGGACGGTCACCACCTGCTTTTCTCCCTTTTTGGGATTTTTCCCGAACGACAGGTTGTAGGTCGTCTCCCTGACCTTGGCCTTTTTGTCGACCCAGATAGATTGCCACTGGAACCCGGAGGAGAAAAAGATCGCCTTGGGGGGCGGGTAGTTGTGGTCCTTGTGGCGGCCGTCGTAGATTTCGAGGCCGCATGACCAGACCGGCCCAGTCGAGCCTTCCGCCCGGTCGACCTTCAGCCGAATTTCCACCTCTTCACCCGGCGCTGCCGAGACCGGCAGCGGCGACCAGCTTCCCGCATAGTCGAAGACCCAGGTCGCGGTCCGGTCCTTCACGGAGATGTGGATCGTGGCGGAAGTCTCCCCGCCCTGAACCTTGACGGTTTGAAAACGCGTTCCCTCGAGGATGTCCTGCCATGTTCTGGTCAGCATCCAGCGGCCGCCGCCCTCGTCCACTGCGGGAGCCGGGGGGGCGGCATCCTCTTTTTCCGTAATGTCGATCGATATGGAGTCCTTCGCCAGTAACGCCCCGCTCGCGCTCTCCAGCCGGACTTTGGGACGGAAGTTGTCACCGGCCTTCAGGTTCGTGTAGGTGTGGCTCGTCTTTGACGAGCCCCCCGGCGGCACGTCCTCGGAGAAGGACGCCCCGTCGTCGAAATCCCACACGAAGCGATAGGCGTCATCGGGGCGGGCGGCCGCCTCGAACTCGTGGGTGACCTGGCTTGCACCCTCGGCCATTTCGTATGTCACGATGCGCGGCGGCTGGATGGTGACCCCCGCCTCGATCTCCACGTGGGCCGTCTGGCCGTCCTCGATGCGGTAGAATTCCTCTTCCTCGATCAGGGCATGTTCACCCAAGGGGGCGTACAGCCGCAATTTTTTCTTCTCAAAGGTGCCGTCCGGCTTCTCGATGGCCTCAAGCCTGCCCTTGCGAAAGTGCAGCGCGCGCTCTTTGACCGGCTTCCCGTCACGGGCGATGACCAGCGTGGCCGGGCCAGTGTATTCGATTGCAAGATTATACGCTTTCCAGGCCACGTCCTGCCCCTGGTGGTGCGTCATGTCCGTCTCGACCTCGACCACGTACCGGGAATACTCGCCTCCGCCGGGAGCCTCACCTTTCTCGACGCCTTTTTCGGCAAAGGCCGAGGTGAGCTCCATGGTCGGAAAAAACATGTCCATCAGATCCGCATTGGCATGGATCGCGATGGGCAGCAGCACCTTGGCCTGATTGGGCGCGTAGGCGTTGGGGATGTGATAGCGCCCCGTGGCGCCCGCGAAGGAGGCAGCGGATTCCAGCGGGTCGTTCCAGATGGACTGGTCCGGGTCGAACCAGTGGAAGCTGAGCCGTTCCTGCGCCATGGGGACCCGCGTCCAGTCGAAGGCTCCACCTTGCCCTTCGTAGCGCTTGACCCTGCGCTTGATCAGATAGCCCTGGACGAGGGTCGCGCTCTCGTGCAGGTCGGAAAACTGCGGGGACGGATAGGCGTGCGCCAGGAGCGCGTCGTAATTGTTGGGAATGATTTTTGACGCCTTGTCGTGGATCGTGTCCTCGGAATAGAAATGCCTGTTGGTGAAGCTCGCCACTTCGCGGACCAGACCCTCGGGATCCTGGAGGGTTCCGCCGGCGCTGGCCAGGATGGGCTGCAGTCGCGGATCGAGGAAGGGGTCCGCGGCGGCGGCACGGACATGTTCGCTGAAGATGCGCGTCTCGATAGGCTCGTCGAGGGGGTGGGAGTCGTTGCGGACGTGCGCGGGCTGCGTCATGTCGCCCATCATGTGCATGGCTTCGCCCAGGGCCCGGTACGCCATGGCGAGATAGACGCGGCGCTGTTCGGCATGGTCGGCCGGAGCGAGGTTCAGGTTGAGCTTGAAATGATCCGGTGCGAGCATGGGAGGCAGGGGGACGGTTTCATCAACCTCCATGGCTAGCTTGTAATAGGTGAGCCCCTGCCTGAAGCTGAACGGGTTGTCGGGATGCTCCAGGCCCCAGGTCTTCGCGTCGATCCCGGGGGCTTCGTACAGGACGCCGTGGGCCCAGAACTGGTCCGTCAGGTAGGGCTTCACCAGTCCGAGGGGGTCGTAGAAGTGCCGCACCGAGGCATACAGATGCGGTTCGTCGGCCCAGTCGCCGCCCACGGTGATCCACTGCGGCATGGTGAAGGAACCTTCGGCGATGCCGTAATGCCCGACATCCAGGCCGGAGCTGGTCACGGCGATGCCGCGGTACGGCTCCTTGCGGAATTCGTCCGGCAACGGCCCGAGAAGATACTTCTTCTTGCCTTCCATCTGCCTGTAGAAAACATTGACCGCTTCGTAGTTGATCTGCCGATGTGTTCCCTGGTTCCATGCGAAGCCGTCATGAGCGGAAGCAAGAAAAAGAAGAAGCGCAGCGCAGAAAATTTTCGTCCTCATGATCAAGCCCCTTTTTAGAAGTCGGCCAAAAACCAGGTGTCGCCATCTTTCATCCACCGTACATAGAAGGTGAACCCGTCCAGATCCAATGCATACTCGGCGGTCCTGAGCGTCACGTCCTGCTCGGGCTCGGCGGGAGGGCTCAGGAAGGTGATTTCGGCCGATTCGAACAGGGCGCCGAAGGAAGGCATGGCGTCGGGGTTCGAGGTGAAAAGCGCCGCGTACACGTCGCGTCGGTCCTCGGCGATGAGGGCTGTCGCCCCCGGTATGTCCTTGCGGTCCATGGCCTGCCGGAAATCATTCTGCCGCTGTCCGATGGCCTGCTTCTCGGCCTGCAGGTCCGGGGTGCTGCGCCAGTCGTACTCGTCCGTGCCGAGCAGGTCGGAGTCCTGCACAGGCGTCGCAAGAGGCAACGAGACCTTCCGGGCCTCCTGCGGCCCGCCGCCGTGATCCGCCTTGCCGGGGCTGGCCGCGGCGCGGGCGTCTGCCTGCCGGGCCGCGAATTCCTTCATGTATTCGGCCAGCTTCCCCAGGGTGTCTGCATGCCCGGCCAGGGCTCCGGCGTCTGCGCTCTTGGCCTTGTGCGCCAGGGCCTCGATTTCCTGGAGGTCCGCCCCGAGAATGTCGATTCCGCTGCCATGAAGCGACAGGGCGAGCTGCATGAACGGGGCAGGCAGCATGCTCCAGCCGCGCAGGGCCCGGACGGTGAGCTTGCCCTCCTGCTCCAGTGCACGAATTTCCTGCCCGGCGGAATCCGGCGCGCACCGGGCCGAATCCGTCAGCGGGCACACCAGGAAGAAAACGGCGCCAATCAACACCGCCGCAGCCCTTCTCAACGTATGCAAAGTCGACATAGTTTGCCTCTCCCAAGCCCTTTAGTTTCCACAGGGCCATACCTTAAACGCTCTAAAAAAAATAGTTTTCGTTTGTGTCGCGCTAGGACCGCGGAATCCTCCGGCAAACCGGAGAGTGTCGGGCATCATGGATATTCATGATGTGCCAGCGAAGTCCGATGAGGTTTTGCAGGTGTCGTGAAGAGTATTGCGATCGTGTTTTTGGTATGCCTGACACTCCTGCAAAAAGCCGTGGAAGAAGCTGAGTGTCATTGGGAAGTGCCTAAAATCCTGCGCAGGCGTTGATGCGCGCCCTGTTTTCCTCCAGGCAGTCGGCGCAGTAGGTGTCAGGCGTGTCGCCAACGGCTTCTGCCGAATGGGAGTATCCGAAGCCGGTCCCCAGGATGGAGAATTGCGCGCAGCCTGGACAGTACTTTTCCATGCACTCGTCGTGGCTCATGGTCTGGTCGGGCTCGCCGCCCTGGGTGATGCCGGGGCCGAAGTCGCGGTATTTGGCCGTGGTCACGTAGCCGCACAGGGGCACGATGCGAACGAGGCCTTCCTTGACCAAGATGTCCCTGGCTCGGTGATCTGCGATGATCATGTCGCGGCCGTCCTGGCGCACGATGACCGACAGGGAGCCGAGTTTGACCCCTTCTAAAGTCTCGGAAGTGTTGCCCCCGGTTTTGCAGACCCTCAGTTCGGTCTCCAGGGCGATGGCCACGATGGTGTAATCCCGGGCCGGATTGAAAGTGGCTTCGTCCGCGTCCGTCGCCGTTTCCCGGTGGGGGGTTGGCTTGGGCTCCGGCAGGGGAGCGGGTTCAGCCTTCGGTTCGGGAGCCGGTTCGGGAACTGGTTCGGGGGCCTTGGCGTCTGCCATGTTTCCTTCTTTTCCGGAATCATCAGTACCGTTGGCTGTGGAGCCGAAAGCGGGAGGAAGGTTGGTGGGCGGGGATTCAGGGGTTTTGTCCTTGCCCTTTGCGACGGCTTTAGGTCCGTCCTCTGGCGGCACCGGGATGATCAGGGGCGTGCCGGGTACGGTGTGTATTTCTCTGCCCAGCAGTTTTCTGGCGAATTCCGGATTCTGTTGCAGATAGACCACCATGCGTGTGCCGGGATCGCTGCCTCCGGAAGGCTTGATCGCATCCAGGACCTGATACGCCTCAACAGCCAAGAAAATTTTGAGGTACTCCCAACTGAGCATGTCCTTGTCCTTGCCCATCTGCTCCATGGCCGCGTCGGTGCGCTCCTTGGCCTGGTTGAAGCCCAGGGCGCCGAACAGAAATTCCTTGGCGATGCCGCCCGTGGACGGATCACGCCCGATCCGTGCGGCCCACTCCTCTTCCCGCGCGACAGCCGCATCGTATTCCTTTTTGAAGGCATAGAGCTGCGCCAGCCTGGCCGCGTAGCCAAGTCCCTTGAGCAGCTTTCCGCCCAGCCTTTTCAAGGCGGGCGTAACCTTCCCCAGCCTTTCGGACGCGCCCTTCAGGAACCTCGACCCTCTGCCCCCCGCGTCCGCAGCGTCGTCCACGCCGTCGACGACACGACTGACAAGGCCGCGCTTGTTCGACATTTCGGCCACTCGCTGCACCTGTTGCCGCGTGTTGTTGAGCTGCTGGCGCAGGGCTATGGCTTTGCGGATGTCGCCGCTTTTTTCGGCCGTGACGATTTGGTTTTTGAGCGCAGCGAAATCCCTGGCGCTCTGCCGTGCGGCAATATCCGTCATTTTGTTCAGGCGCTGGAAGGCGCGGTCGTTGACCTTGCGAGCGTAATCCACTGCCTCCTTGCCGACGCGGTTGCCCAGTTCCGCATCAAGTTCGGCCAGGGTCTTGCGGTGGATGGCCATGCCCGGGTTCAGGCCGCCCATGCGCATTTCGCCAGCCATCTTGTAGGCCGCCTTGTTGCTGAAATTCAGGGATTCGATGACCCGCTGGCGTGATACGTGTGCGCCCTCGAGGAACTCCCTGGCTTCGTGGGCCTTTTTGAAGTAGTCGCTGGCCGCAGTCACGGGCGTGCTCATGAGGTTGCGCTGCAGTCGCACCGCCCCGCCGGGAAGGGGGATGGAGGTCGATCCGGTCTGGGCCACGCGCTCTGCGTTTTCGGGGTCGTTCATGATCGCAGCTTCGTATCCACCCCTGCCGGTGGGGTTTTCGAAGTCCGAGGGCTTCATGTGGACCGTCAACTCGTGGCTGGGGACGGTGAAGGAGTTGCCATTGTCGACCGTTTTCAGGCCACGCTTGGTCGCCGCATCCCGCATCCGGTAAAATTGGCGTATCGTCGGCGCCTGCGCGTCCACGTCGCCGCCTGGCTTGAAATCTTTGCTGCCGGGAGGTGAACCGGCCGAAAAGAAATTGTCGTTGTAGGGCACGCCGGCATCCTGGCAGAGCGTTTTGACGTCCTGAATGCGTCCCGGGTCCAGTCTTTCCAGGGGTTCGGTGATATAGCGATGAAACGCAGCCGTGCGTTTCGGCCCCTCAGGGTAGCGGTGCATGACCTTTGACCAGCGTTCCCAGAGGGCTTCTTTCTCCGCGAAATAGTCGACGGGTGCGGCCTGTGCCGCGCCGACGAACAGCAGGGCGGCCATCAGGAAGATCAGGAGCCGCTTCACAGGCCACCCTTCACGGCGGCCCGAATGGTGGCCTTGAGAGCCTGGGGGGTGGAAGGGGATTCGTACAGGTCTGCGATGATGTCCAGGGCTTCGGACCTGTCCAGTTCGAGTAGCAGCATGGCCAGCAGGAACCTCATCTGGGGCCACTCCGGCATTCTTTCGAGCTGTTCCTGGTAGAAGTCGATCCCGCGCCACGGGTCCCTGAGCCACTGGTAGCAGGTGTGCAGCGGCACGAGGTATCTGCCTTCGGCAGGATCGGTCTGCCGGGCAACGAGTGTTTCATAGACGGTGGCCGCCTTGTGCGGCGCCATCAGGAGTATGGAGGTCTCGGCCAGACTCTCCAGGGTCGCGTCGTCGTACGGGTTGAGATGCGCCGCCACGTCGAGGTGGAAGTCGGCCATGGTGCCGAAGACGATGCGGGCGGGATTGTCTTCCATTTGTCTGGCGAGGAAGAGATAGGCCATGCCCGCCTGTTTGCGGGCCTTGGCATCGGTGGGGTTTCTTTCCGCTTCAGAAATCAGTTCATCGATCACCTCGGCCATCTCTGTCGCCGGTGCAGGTAACGGCAGGGCTGTCATAAGACAAAATAGCCCAAGCAGTATGAAATATTTGTATTTCACTGACTGTTTCATGTGCCGTTTTCCCATTCAACTTGTGCAAAATAAGGTGATGATTATTCGATATATTATGAATTTATAAATCATTATATTCATTTTTTCAACACAAATTCAGACATGCGATGGTATGCACGATTTAAATAAGATTCGGAAAAAGAATGCTATGTTATAGCTTGATTCGGGAGTGGACAAGATGGGTTGGACCAATGGAAGGAGCTGACATGGGTGCGGATCGTCGGCCGCCACAAGTCCACGCCGACAGTGAAATCTTGCGGGACCGTGACGGGGCGGAAAGGCGAAACACGGCGGCCGGGTAGCGGATGCTTCTGCCGGACGACAAAAGCCGGGTCTCTTGAGCGGTCGAGGCTTACGCGCTGAGAGACACATCCCCCGCGTTGTAGACCAGGATGATATCCCCAGGCAGGTCCGAGACGGGCTGGAGCCGAGCGTTGATCTCCCTGACCATGTTTTCCTCGGGCGGTTCGAAGCCGGCAAAAAGGACGGCCGAGGGTTCCATGGCCTCGCGCACGGCTTCGAGGGGCGTGTCCGTTGGGACAACGATGATTTCGGCGGCGATGCGGGCATTGGCGAGCAGCTCCCGCATCTCGGTTTCGATGTTCTCCGCGTCGGCCTTGCGCGGCACCGGGCGGATGACGCGCAGGGGCTGGTCTTTCCACAGGCCGTTGGTTTTCAGCAGGTAGGCCAGCAGAAGCATGAGGGCGCCGCTCTTCTTGTCGCTCCACCAGATGTTCACGTTTCCTTCGATGGCCTCGGTCCGTTCCTCCTGACCGCTGGCCACGATGAGCAGGCTGCGCTTCATGCGCCTGGCGATGTCCAGGGTCGCCGCGAAGACGCCGGCGTTCTCGGGGTCCGAACTCCAGCCAAGCATGACGGTGTTGGGCCGCATACCGCCCAGCCCGTGGCATTGCAGCAGGGCCTTGACGGCTCCGTGGACCGTTTCCTCGACTACGACCACGGGGAAGGCCGGGAACTCCTCCTTTTGCAGAAAGGCGCGCATGATGGCCTCCGCATCGTTCCTGCGTTCGAGGAATTCCTCAAGCTCCCCGTGGATGACCTGTCCCACGGAGACCACGCCGCGTCCGGCCGTCAGCCAGCAGGCGTACTCGCACAGGTGTAGCCGGCTTTTCCCGGCACCGGCCAGAACAAGGATGGACGGCCTCCAGTTCTTGGGGTGGTAGCGTTCCCTTTCCAGCTTGAGCAGGGCCTTGCGGGCCTGATGGTAGGCCAGGCCGCTGTCCACGTCGCCCCACCTGACCTGGATTTCGGCCCGGGCGATGACGTAGTAGAGGATTCCGGCCAGCGCCATGGACACCACTGCCCATGCGGGAGCGATGAGCACCATCACCCCCAGGCAGCCGACCGCTCCCAGCAGCGATACGGACCAGTGGTTGAAACGGAATGTGGGCCGGAAGCTCGGGTTCCTGATGAAGCCTTCGTAGAAGCAGGCCAGATTCATGGTGCCGTAGGTCAGCAGGAAGAACATGGTGATGACGGGTGCGATCGTATCCAGGTCCCCGGCCAGGACCCCGGCCTGTGAGATCAGGAAGGTCAGCACGATGGCGCGGCGCGGCTCGCCCGCTGATCCGCTGCCTTGGCCGAACCAGCGCAGCCTGCGGAAGACGTTGTCGCGGGCGAAGGCCTGCAGGATGCGTGGTGCGCCCATCATGCTGCCCAGGGCCGAGGACAGGGTGGCGCAGATGACCCCGGCGTAAACCAGGGCGGGCCAGATGGCACGCTCCTGCATGACGAATCCGTCACCGAGCAGTTCATGGCGCGGCGTGCTGGCTGCCAGAGCCACGGCGATGCCGAGGTAGATGGCGGCCGAGACGAAGATGCTCAGGAAGGTGCCGCGTGGGATGGATGCGCTGGGGTTCTGCAGATCCCCGGACATGTTCACGCCGGCCATGATGCCCGTGACGGCAGGGAAGAAGAGGGCGAAGACGGGAAAGAAGGTGTACCCGGGCTGCCAATTCGGGCTCAGGTTGCCTTGCAGCGTCTGCAGCGACCCGGCGTCCAGCGCGCCCGCCAGAAAGGAGGCTACGGAAACCAGAAGCACGGCCAGGATCGCGTACTGCAGGCGGATGGTCCAGCCCGCCCCGATGTAGACGCTGGCAAAGACCAGGCAGTTGGTGATGGTCGCCACGGCGCTGAAGGTCAGGGGCAGGTCCGGGAAGGCCGAGAAGAGCGCTTCAGTGAAGCCCACGACATACAGGGTCACGGCCACGGCTTGGGCCACGTAGAAGAAGACAGCGATGACGCCGCCAAACTCGACGCCGAGGCTGCGGCTGATGAGGAAGTAGGCCCCGCCGCCACGGACGCGCATGTTGGTCGCCACGGAACTGATGGACATGCCCGTGATGACGGAGATGGCCTTGGCTCCGGCCAGGATGGCCAGCGTGTTCCAGAGTCCCGCGTAACCCACCACGGTGGCGAAGCGCAGGAACATGATCACGCCGAGGATGGTCAGCAGGCTTGGCGTGAAGACGCCGCCGAAGGTGCCGAATTTCTTTGACAGTGCGTTTGACTGGGCGGTTTCGTTCATGTGTCCGTTGGAGCGTTGCGGTTGAGGTGCAGATTCCCGATGCCCGCCGTTTCACAAGGGAGCTGTGTCCTTCAGCGTGGCGCTTGCGCGAATCTCGGCAATTCGATTTGGACGCTAGCACATGTTCTAAACGTCAGTCATGCACAACATTTACGGACCGGAGGGCGTGAGCTCGCTCAGCGTCCTCGCTGGAGCCGGTTCATGGGGTTCTCTGCAGACCTCTCCCCGCGCAGGGCGGCGTCATTACTCCGGCATTCCCCGTTACAGATACCCCAGATATCCCGGCACCATCAGCGCCAGTTGCGGCACGAAGAGCACCAGCAGCATGGCGATGGTCATGGCCAGCACGAACCACATCACCCAGGGCACGGTCTCCTCGATGCTGATGTCCGCGATGCGCGTTGTGACCATGAGGTTCAGGGCCAGGGGCGGCGTGAACTGCCCGATGGCCAGGCTCATGGTCATGATCACGCCGAACCACACGGCGTTCCAGCCGAAATGGCTCATGACGGGCAGCAGGATGGGGATGAAAATGAACAGGATGGACACGCCGTCCAGGAACATGCCGGCGATGACCAGCACCAGCGTCACGGCCAGCAGGGTGACGTTTTCGTTGGAGGAGAAGCCGATGAGGGCGTTGCCCATGGCCTCGAAGGCCCCCAGCGTGCTTCCGGCCCAGGCGAAGACCGAGGACAGGGCGATGATGAGCATGACCACGGCCGACACTTCGGCCGACTCCACCAGCAAATCGTACATGCTGCGCAGGGTCAGGGTGCGGTAGATGAAGAAGCCGACGAACAGACCGTAGAAGACCGCTGCCACGGCGGCCTCGGTGGGCGTGAAATAGCCCGAGCGGATGCCGCCCAGGATGATGGCCGGCGCGAGCAGGCCCCAGATGGCCTCCTTGAAGGCGATGAGGATGCTGCCGCAGGACGCGCCCTCGTCCACAAGGCCGAAGCCGTGGCGTACGGACAGGGCCCAGGCCGGGATGACCAGGGCCAGGCCGGCCAGAAAGCCGGGGATGAGGCCGGCGGCGAACAGGGCCGGCACCGAGGCCTGGGGCACGAGCACGCTGTAGAGAATGAAGGCGATGGACGGCGGGATGAGGATGGCCGTGGAGCCGGCGGCGGCAATGAGGCTCGACGAGAAGGCCTTGGGATAGCCGGCGGCGGCCATGCCGGGGATCATGACCATGGCCACGGCCGCGGCGTCGGCCGGACCGGATCCGGAGATGCCGCCCAGGACCATGCAGACCATGATGGCCGCGATGGCCAGGCCGCCGCGCAGGGGGCCGACCAGGGCCACGGTGAAGTTGACCAGCCGCAGGGCCACGCCCGAGCGCTCGAAGACCATGCCCGCGAAGACGAACATTGGGATCGCCAGCAGCGGGTACTTGGCCACGCCGGTGTAGACGCTGATGGGCACGGACAGGAGGCCCAGCTTTGCGGCGGCGATGGCCATGGCGCCGGACAGGCCCATGGCCGTGGCCAACGGTACGCCGATGAGCATCATGACCGCGAAGAGTCCGAAAAGAAGGAGAGTCATGCCTGCCCCCTGCGAGTGAAAAGAAACAGGACCAGGCGCAGCACGATTACGGCCGAGAAGAACGGCAGCCAGCCGCTGTACCACCACTGCGGCACACCCAGGGCGGGCGAGGTCACCTCGTAGGCATAGTCGTCCCAGGCGGTCATGGCGCCAAGCCATGCCAAAAGGGCGAACATGGCCACATTGCAGGCCCAGGCCAGGGCGCCGCAGATCCTTCGGCCTCCGGATGGCAGGGCGTTGACGAAGAGGGTGATGCTCACGTGCCGGCCTTCGGCAAAGGCCGACACGGCCCCAACCAGGGTCAGGACCATGAGCAGGAAGACAGAGACCTCCTCGGTCATGGCGAATGAGATGTTGGTCAGGTAGCGCATGAGCACGTTGGCTCCGGTGATGATGGTCAGCGCAGCCATGACCATTGCGGCCAGGGCCCGTTCGATGCGGGCCGGCTGTTTCTTGGCGGGTTCCATGGACAATCCTTGGCGTTGGTGGAGCAAAGTGGGGGAGGCCCCGGCATCGCGGAAAAGGCCCGCCTTGGGGGCGGGCCGTCCAATCTAGCGGGATGCGGCGATGGCGTCCTCGGCCTTCTTGACCAGATCCTTGCCTACAACTTCCGCCCACTTCTCGAATACGGGGCGGGTGGCCTCCTGGAAGGGCTTGCGCTGTTCCTCGGTCAAACGGGTGATGGTCACGCCGTTTTTCTCGATCTCTTTCAGCAGGGAGTCGTCCTCGGGAGTGATGCCCGTGCGTGCGTCGATCAGGTTTTCGGCGGCGGCCTGTTTGGCGGCTTCGGCCACGATGGCGCGGTCGGCCTCGGTCCATTCGCTCCAGACGCTCTTGCTGACCACGTAGAACAGCGGGTCGGCCATGTAGCCCCACAGGGTCAGGTACTTCTGCTCGACGGTGTGCAGCTTGGCGGCGTTGAACACGGACAGGGGGTTCTCCTGGCCGTCCACGGCCTTGGTGGCCAGGGCGGGCTGCGCGTCGGCCCAGCTCATCTGGGTCGGGTTGGCACCCAGGGCCGTGAAGCCGTCGATGAAGATGGGCGAGCCGACCACGCGGATCTTGAGGCCCTTCAGGTCGGCCGGGGAGGTGATGTTCACCTTGGAGTTAGACAGCTCGCGCCAGCCGTTCTCGCCGATGGCCAGCGGCACGACGCCCTGTTTTTCAAGGATGGCGAAGAGGTCTTCGGCCACGGGCCCAGTGATCAGGGCGTCGAAGGCCTTGGCGTCGGGCATCAGGAAGGGCAGGGAAAACAGGTTGAGCTGCTTGATCTGCGGGGACCAGTTGATGGACGAGCCGACGGCCAGATCGATGACGCCCTGGCGGATGGCCGTGAATTCCTTGGTCTGGTCGCCGCCGACGAGGCTGGTGCCGGGGTAGACCTTGATATTGATGCGGCCTTCGGTCTTTTCGCGGACCAGGTTGGCCCAGCGTTCGGCAGCACGGCCCCAGGGAAAGGCGGGTCCAAGTACCGTGGACAGACGATATTCCGATTTATACTCTGCCGCGCAAACCGTGAGCGAGGGCAGGATCAGACACAACACGATCAGGAAAACGCACTTCTTCATGCTCAATACCCCTGTTGAAAACGGTAGTTGGTTGGAGGATGACATGGTTTTTCGCCAGACTGCAAACTCTTGTGAAGTCAGCGGCCTTGCGGCTCCGTTCTACGCCGGCCGTCCTGTAGGAAAGCGCGCACAGTGCCACCTGGCACAGGGAGAACATGCGGCGCCACTGTAATGGCGCGTTACCGATAATCGTTTTCGGAACGGCAGTTTAGTCGCGTGAAACGGAAAACGTCAAGCTGATGGGACGCTGTTTCGTCAAATATCCGCCGGCAGGGGGTGGGGCCTGTTCTGCGTGCGTCGGCCCGGACAACGTTTGTTGGGATGGAAGTTTTTTAGAATCCGCAGGCTGCGCCCAAGCATCATCGGTGGCGTTTTTTTGTTCAGGATCAGGCATTCGGGTAGAAAATGGCAAATGCTGAAAAAAACGTCACACTTCCGAGCACTCGAGATCATTTCAGGCAGAGGGGGGAGCCGTAGGGAGGCTTCGTGGCGATGACTGCTGTGTCCTTGACAATTGAGTACTGAATGCGTGCTGCTGCTAATTGTTAATGAGTATTTGAATGTCTTTTTTAATTAGTATCTCTCTGTATTTATTGATATAAACTCTTACAGTTGCTGATAAACCTAAGCAAAAATGATAGTCAACCGGGAAACAAAGGGAGGGTTTTCTCATGACTATCTATGCTTGCCCGAAATGCGGGTTGCATTTTGCGGATGACCGCAAGGGAATATGTGCCGTCTGCATCAGGGAGAGACGTCTGCGGCGTTTTGTGGCCACTTTTCTCATAACTCCGGTTTGTGTTGCCGTTGCCGTGATCGCCATGGGTCTGCCTTTGTAATCAGGGGCATGGGCCTTTGGTCGTCTTGAGCGGACAGCCTTGTTTGCTGCACGGTTCGGCGGGCGCATGCGCACTGGGTTCATTCCCGCTGCCCGAAAATCCAAGGGGATAATCAATCGGTGGAGTGGCATCTTTGAAATACCCTGGAATGCGTGAGTTGACGTGCCGGAAGTCCCCCTTGAGCCGTCCGTCAATGAAAAGCGGCATGGCGCCGGAAGTCTGTCCCGGCGCCATGTGTGTTTTCATTCCGGCTTGATGCCGGTGCCGGATCCCGGCACGATCTTGACGAAACGTTTTTTGGCTTCGTTTGCCAGCCCCTGCACGATCAGTGCTTCCTCGTTCTGGAAGCTTTGCTCCAGGGTGTGGACATACTTGCCCAGCAAATCCCGCACTTGCGCCTCGTCGTCTTCATCCAGATTCCTTACGACCACATGCGCACCGCTTGAAAAGCGGCGCTGCAGATTCTCGCGGCCGAAGTTCCATTCCGGGTAGAGGCACTGGTAGATGACGCCGCCGGTCATGCCCGCGCACATCCAGGGGCCAGGGTCGCCCAGGACCACGGCACGGCCGCCGGTCATGTATTCGAAGGCGAAGCCCTTGAGGTGCGCCCGCGAGGCGATGTTTCCGAGTTCGTCGCGCACTGGTGCGGTGATGCGCCCTCCGAAGATGGCGTCGGCTCCGGACATGCGTACGCAGGCCCTCGAGTCGGCCTGGTTCTGGACCATGATCGTGCCGGAAAGAGCCCCGTAAGCCAGGGATTTGCCCACGGACCCGTCCACGCGCTGACCGAGGATGTTCGCGCCTTTCAGGATGCAGACCTCGCCGCCGCGCGCCCCCTTGGCTATGCCGTCCTGGCCGCCGCCCTCGACCACGGTGCCTATGCCGTCGATATTGAAGGCGCACAGGCCGTTGCCCGGGACCGAGGAGGTCAGGAGCAGCTCCACCTTGCCCCGCTCGTCAGCCGAGCGCTCCCGCACCATGGCTCCCGCCAGATACGTTCCCACGGCCCGGTCCACGGAGCGCACGTTCTCTTCCTTGTACTGCACGAACCCGCATTCTTCGCCGAGGGTGGAAATGGCCATGTCGGAGATGACCCGGGTCAGGTTGTCCAGCGGTCTGCGCACGATGCGCGGCACCGGGCAGTAGGCTTTCACGCTGTCCATGGGCGCGGGCACGAGCAAGTCGGTCAGGTCGACCTGATCGTGGCCCCTGGCCTGCACCAGAAGGTCCGTGCGGCCGACCAGGTCGGCCAGCTTCCGCTCGCCGAGTCCGGCCAGAATGTGGCGGATCTGGTCGCCGAACGCACGCAGCAGGCGGGCCAGGTTCTCGGCCTCGACCTCGCTTTGCAGCGGCTTGAAGAGCTTGACGCCGCGGGCCTTGGCCTCTTCCACGGTGCGGATCTGGGTGGAGATTCCGCGCGGGCAGACGTCCAGATGACACTGCTCGCAGCTGATGCAGCCCACCCCCATGAGTGCCACCGTGCCGACCCCGACCCGGTCTGCACCGAGGCAGATGAGCTTGACCACGTCCGCTCCGGAACGCACGCCGCCGTCGCACCAGAGTTCGACCTGATGCCGCAGGCCCGCCTCGACCAGCCCCCGGTGGGCCTGGGTCACGCCGATCTCCACGGGCAGGCCTACGTACTTCTTGGCGTGCTCGCGGGCCGCGCCCGTTCCGCCCTCGAAGCCGCTGATGTTGACGATGTGCGCCCCGGCCTTGGCCACGCCCACGGCGATGGTGGCTACGCCACTGGTGACCGGGATCTTGACGGATATGCGCGCTTCGGGGTTTGCGGTCTTGAGCTCGGTTATGATCTGGCAGAGGTCTTCGATGGAATAGATGTCATGATGGTTGGACGGTGAAATGAGCGCGATGCCGGGCTTGCAGTGCCGGGCCTGGGCCACCATCTCGGTGACCTTGGAGCCGGGCAGGTGACCGCCTTCACCGGGCTTGGCGCCCTGTCCGACCTTGATTTCAAGGTAGCGGGCCGAGTTCAAAAGCTCCATGGACACGCCGAAGCGTCCCGATGCGACTTGCTGGCCGCGATTTTCCCTGTATTTGCCGAGCATGTCCGGAATTTCGCCGCCCTCGCCGTTCATGCATACGATGTTCGTCTTGCGCGCAGCTTCGGCATAGGCCCGAAAGGAGCTTTCTCCCTGGGAGCCGAAAGACATGGCGCAGATCAGGAGCGGCATGGAGTGCCGGCCGATGGAGATGTCCACGTTCTCCAGCGGCAGGGGGGCGGTGTCGCGGGTGGTGATGTCCAGCAGATGCCGCAGGCCGACAGGGTTGTTTTGGTCCACTTCTTCCAGGGCTTCGCCCATCTGCAGGTAGCCTGTCTTGCCCACGGCCACGGAACGCAGGATTTTTCCGGTCATGGCGTTGCGCTTGGGGTCGCTTGCGAGCTTGCGATCGATGCCCTGGCGGACCAGTTCCGCGCGCTTGCGACCCTGGGCTTCGAGCTCCGGGTAGCCAAGCCCCGCGGATGCGGAAGAGCAGAAATTGGCGCAGCCGAAAACGTCCTCGAGCTCCCTTTTGAGGCCGATGGACGAGAAGATGCGGCCATATCCGCACAGCTCGTGGATGCCCATGGTGGACATGATTTTTTCCACGCCCGTCTGCAACGCGGTCAGGGTGTTGGAGAGGGTGCGCTGGAGCCCTTCGGCGCTCTCGGCCTGGGCGTAGGCCTGTTTCCAGAGCATGTAGGGATTCACGGCGGCGGCGCCGAGGCCGAGCATGAACATGATGTCGTGCAGGTTGCGGATGGCTCCGCTACGCACGATGAGCGAAGGCAGGCGGGGGATGCGGCCCGTTTCGGCGGCGCGGTGCAGCCAGGCCGTGGCCAGGCCCGGGTCGATGTAGACCCGTCCGTTCACGAAACTGGCGCTGTCGTCGAGAACCAGGATGGCCGCTCCGCGTCCGATGGCCTGCACGGCCTCGTCCTCGAGTTCGTCAAGCCGTTTTGCCAGCCCCTGGTCCGGCACATAGGTTGCGTCGAGGATGGCCATGCGCGAGGGGTCGCGCTGCTGGGCGGTGAAGAAGTCAAGGACCTGTTCCAGGGTGTGCGTGCCGTGCTCCCGGCAAACGGACAGGATGTCCAGGGAGGACAGGGCCGGGCTGAACTCGCCGCCAAGCAGGATGGGGGTCTTGAGGCGCAGGCCCACGGGTGGATGGTCCGGGGTGTCCGGTCGGTCGCCGAGGATGACGGCGGTGGAGAAATGCTCGGCCTCGCGCTCGCGGTCGATGGCCGGGTTGGTGACCACGGCCACGTTCTCCTTGAAAAAATCGCTCACGTTGGCCAGGCTCTCGCCGTCCATGCAGGCCAGCGGACCCTGATGACCCATGGAGCCGATGGGCCCCTTGCCCGTGGCAGCGACGTGCTTGCGCATGTTCTGGTCGTACTTGTGCCAGCCGAAAGCCGCCAGCTGGGCGGAGGTGGCCGGGCATTCACCGTCGTCGAACACGGGCCGGTCCTGGAAGAAGCGGCGCAACTCGTGACAGGCCCCTTCGGGGCAGTTCAGGATGGATTCGGGAATTCTGAGGTGAAGGTTGTCGGCCAGCGGTGTCAGTCGTCCCTGCTCGAAGAGGCGCAGGAGACGTTCCTGCAGCGCGCAATAATCAAGCACCTCGCCGCGCTTGCCCGCACCGGAAATGATGGCGATTTTTTCACCCGGGGCCAGGGGGCGCGGGTCGTGGATGGTGTTTTGCAGATCGACCACGCCCTTTTCCGAGGACAGGAAATAGTCGTAGTCGCTTTCCCCGAACCACAGCGGGCGAAGGCCCAGGGCATCGACACTGCCCATGCACATGTCGCCGAACCGCGAAACCACGGCTGCCGGGCCCTGGGCGGACGGTGCGAAAAACCAGCGGTAGAAGCCGTACATGCGACGAAGACCGGCGGGCATTCTCTCAACTTCGGTATGAATGGCCGGGAAGACCATCTCCAGCGCTTCCATGAATTCAAAGCCATGCAGATGGATGAGGCCTTCGAGGATGCGGTTCAGGTCCTGGGAGTCGCTGCCTCCGGGAGTGGGCATGATGCCGAGCGCCCGGGCCGAGCTGCGCAGCTTCTCGATGGTGTTGATCTCACCGTTGTGTCCCAGCAGCGAGAAGGGCTGGGCGCGTTCGGCCGTGGGCAGGGTGTTGGTGGAGTAGCGGCTGTGGCCGAGCGTGATCATTGATTTGCTGTCCGGGTTCTGCAGGTCCGGATAGACCCGGATCAGAAGGTCGGGGGTGCCGCGCAGCTTGTATATGACGCTGTCGAGGCTGAGCGAGCAGGCATGCACTTCGGGCATGGCGCGCTCCAGTTCCATCTGGATGTTGAAAAGGCGCTTGCCGCCTTCCTGCCGGTTGTCGTCGCGGACCAGGCCGCAGATCTGCAGAAAAAAGGGCGCTTCGGTCCGGGCCATGGGCCCAAGCTCGGCGGCGTGCATCTGGTCGTCCACTTCAAGAAGTGTTTCCGCGCCGGCTGCGGTCAGGATGGTTCGCAGCCGCTCCCTGAATTCCCCGGTTTGCTCCGGTGCGTCCGTGGGCAGAAAAAAATGGCCGACAAAAAATCCGCGGCTCTCGCTCAGGTGGCGGCTCAGGCCCGCCGCTTCGAGGCGTTGTCCCCAGATGGTGCGCGGGATGTCGGTCAGGATGCCGCAGCCATCGCCTTCGCTGTTTATGTCGCCGGAGCGGTGGGCCATTTTTTTCAGGGCGTCGATGGTCTTGACGATGTTGGCGTGGGTGGCGCGGCCGCGCTTGTCCACGAAGGCGATGATGGCGCAGGCGTCTCGTTCTTCCACCAGCAGATGTGGTCTATTCATTACGGATCTCCCGGGATTGACAAGGCAAGGATAAATCCCCATAGCCTGAAAATAGTGCTGGGGGCCATTTCAATAAATATTTCACAAAGCTTTGTGAAGCTCTTTACCGCGCGGCCGGTTTTGTCTATCTAATGACACATACCAATACGAGGTGACGTTTATGGTAGAGGACAACACTGAAATTCATGTGGAGAAAGCCGACCTCATCGAGCGTCTCAAGGCTGAAATGGGCTACTCCGAGGAGGAGGCCGAGCGAGTCGTGGATGCCATGATGGAGAGCATCACCGAGTCCTTGAGCAAGGGTGACAAGATCAACCTGCCGGGCATCGGGACCATGGCCGTGGTTGAGCGCGCTCCACGCAAGGGCGAGGACCCGCGTCCCGGACGTGACATAAAATTTTCGCCCGGCAAGCGCCTCAAAGATGCCCTCACATCTCTTGATTTCATAACCAAGGGTTTGGAATAAAATATATTTTTTCTTCATTTCGTCCGGCCTCAAGGCCGGATTTTTTTTGCCTGGACTTACCCTCCATCCTGGTTCATTTTCGCGCGACCATTCCTTTTCAGGAGGCTCCATGAAGATCGCAAATTCCATGACCGACCTGGTCGGCAATACCCCCCTGGTTCGTCTGAACCGTCTGACCAAAGGCTGCGTGGCCGATGTCGTGGTCAAGCTCGAATTTTTCAACCCCCTGTCCTCCATCAAGGACCGCATAGCGCTGAACATGATCGACGAGGCTGAACGCAGCGGCAGGCTTCGGCCCGGATCGGTCATTGTCGAGCCCACCAGCGGCAACACCGGCGTGGGTTTGGCTTTTGTCTGCGCCGTGCGCGGCTATCATCTCATCCTGACCATGCCCGAGTCCATGAGCCTTGAGCGTCGCATGCTCCTTTCGGCCATGGGCGCCGAACTGGTTCTCACCCCTGCGTCGGCGGGCATGGCCGGGGCCGTGGCCGAAGCGGAAAAGATCCTGGCTTCTCTTGAGGACGGCTTCATGCCCGGGCAGTTCGTCAATCCGGCCAATCCGGCCATGCACGAGCGGACCACGGCGGAAGAGCTCTGGCACGACACCGACGGCCGCATCGACGTATTGGTGGCCGGTGTGGGCACTGGCGGGACCATCACCGGCGTGGGCCGCACCCTGAGGCGCCGCAAGCAGGGCTTCATGGCGGTGGCCGTGGAGCCTTCAGCCTCTCCGCTCCTCAGCGGCGGCAAGGCCGGACCACACAAAATCCAGGGCATCGGCGCCAATTTCATCCCCGAAGTGCTCGACCGCAGCGCCATGGACCGCATAATCGGCGTTTCCAACGAGGACGCCATGATCATGGCCCGTCGCCTTGCCCGCGAAGAGGGGATTCTGTGCGGGATCTCTTCGGGGGCCAATGTCTGGGCGGCCCTGGAACTGGCCCGGGAACCGGAAATGGAAGGCAAGCTCATCGTCGCCATCATCTGCGACACGGGCGAGCGGTATCTGTCCACTGAACTTTTTGCATCCAAGAGCTGAGCATGGCCAAGTATCTGAAAATCGACAATGTCCTGAGCGGGGTGGTGGAAAGCCTCTGCGCTCCCGAATCCTACAGCGGCGTCTATCACCAGCCTTCGTTCGGCTCGCCCATGCCCTCGGTGGAGCTTCTCTCGGAGATCGTGGAGCGGCTGCGGTCCGTGCTTTTTCCGGGTTTTTTCAAGGAATCCTTCATCACGCCCCAGAACATGGCCTACTTTGTGGGCTCCAAGCTGGAAAAGGTGCGCCGCGAGTTGATCCAGCAGGTGGAGCGGGGCTTCTGCTTTGCCTGCGAGAAAGACGAGCATTCCTGTTCAGTGGAGTGCGAGGTCAGGGCCGAAAATCTCTGTAACGAATTCCTGCAGACCCTGCCGCGCATCCGCCACATGTTGGCAACGGACGTGCAGGCCGCCTTTGCCGGTGACCCGGCGGCCAAGAATCCCGGAGAGACCATCTTCTGCTATCCGTCCATCCGGGCCGTGACCAACCACCGCATCGCGCATGAACTCTACCTCCTGGGCGTCCCGCTCATCCCGCGCATCATCAGCGAGATGGCGCATTCCGCCACCGGCATCGACATCCATCCCGGCGCCACCATCGGCGAGTCCTTCTTCATCGATCACGGCACGGGCACGGTCATCGGCGAGACCTGCATCATCGGCAGGAACGTGCGTCTGTACCAGGGTGTGACCCTTGGCGCCAAGAGCTTTCCCAAGGGCGAGAACGGACATCTGGTCAAGGGCATCGCCCGTCACCCCATCGTCGAGGACAACGCGACCATCTACTCCGGCGCGACCATCCTCGGGCGCATCACCATCGGAGAAGGCGCGGTCATTGGCGGCAATGTCTGGGTCGTGGACGACGTGGCACCCGGTAGCAAGGTTTATCGCAACCTCTAGACCCGGCTCTGTTTTTTTGTCCTGAAACCGCATTCGCCATGGAGTGCGGTTTTTTTTATGCCCGGCCCGGAACGCTCCCGCTTGTGGACAGGTGCGCGAGGGCATAAAAGGGAAGTCTTGGAGGCGACATGATATATTCTTTTTCCACCGCGCGTGTGGTTTTCGGCATTGGTGCAAGGGCAGGCGTGGCCACACATGCCTCACACATGGGCAAACGCTGCCTGTTTGTGACCGGAAGCCGCGCCGAGCGCTGCGACTGGCTGTTCGAGGAATTGAAGGAGGTGATGGATGTCGTGCTCGGCGTGGCCGTTGGCGGCGAGCCCGAAACCGGATTCATCTCCTTGCAGGCTGACGCCGCCAGAGAGGCAGGTTGCGATGTGGTTGTGGCCATCGGCGGCGGGAGCGTCATCGACGCGGGCAAGGCCTTGGCCGCCTTGGTCGCCAATAGTGGCGACCTGTTCGATTATCTGGAAGTGGTCGGGCGCGGCGCGACCCTTGAGCAGGCCCCCCTGCCCATGATCGCTGTGCCGACCACGGCTGGAACCGGAGCCGAGGTCACGGCCAATTCCGTGCTGCTCTCGCCTGCGCACGGGGTCAAGGCCAGCCTGCGCGCGCCGAGTCTGATCCCGAAGCTGGCGATCGTCGATCCCGAACTGGCCGTTTCCCTGCCCCCTGCGCAGACTGCGGCCTCCGGCATGGACGCCCTGACCCAGCTCATGGAGTGCTTCGTGTCCCATGCGGCCAGCCCGCTGACCGACCCGCTCTGTCGCGACGGACTGACGCGCGCGGCACGTTCGCTGCGTATCGCGGTACAGGACGGGGCCAGCCTGCAGGCGCGTTCGGACATGGCCCTGGCCAGCCTGTTTTCGGGCATGGCCCTGGCCAACGCCAAACTCGGGGCCGTGCACGGTTTCGCCGCTCCTCTGGGCGGGATGCTCGGCGCGGCGCATGGCGAGATCTGTGCGGCCCTGCTGCCTCATGTCATGGAGGCCAACATCCGCACGTTGCGCCACGTGGCGCCGGAACATCCGGCGCTTGCCAGATACGACGAGGTCGGCCGCCTGTTGACCGGCAGGGAGGACGCCCGGTCCGAAGACGGACTTGAATTCGCATGGTCGCTTTGCCAAGACCTCGGCATTCGTGGGCTGGGGGAGTTGGGACTGACCGGGGGCGTCATGGAGGACATGGTCGAAAAGGCTTCCCGGGCGTCGAGCATGCACGGTAACCCGATCGTGCTGGACCGGGACGAACTGCTTGGCATACTGCGTCGGGCCATGGGCGGCTTCTCCTTGTAGTCAAGGAAAGAAGGGGGCCTCTGGGTTGTCGGGTTGCCCGGGGCGATTCATGCGCTCCGAAGGGTCGCCTAGTCAGGCGGCCGGGTACTGCTCCATGAAATTTTTCTCCGCCTGCGCCGTTCCGATCAGGATGAGTTCGTCATCTTTAGAGACGCTGGTGCCGGGATCGGGATTCAAAAGCATTTCTTCACCCCGCTTGATGGCGATGATGCTGCATCCGGTGGACTGGCGTATTTTCTGTTCGCGCAGGGCTTTGCCCACAATGGCCTGACTCGGATTGGCGCGGAAGATGTTCAGCCCTTCGGAGAGCATGAGCAGTTTTTCGGGGTTGAGCAGGTTTAAAATCGTGGTCGTGAAGAGGGAAGAAAAGGAAATGACCAGATTGGCCCCGGCGCGGTGCAGGGTGTTGATGTTGCGGTCCAGGCTGGCCCGGCTGATGATCTGGACGTCGGGCCGAAGACGACGGCAGTAGATGGTCAGGAAGATGTTCAGGTCATCGTCGTGGGTGGTGATGATGATGGACGGGGTCTCTTTGATTCCGGCCAGGATGAGGACGTCCAGGTCGGCCGCGCTGCCCTGTATTATCCGCGAGTCATCTTTGTTTCTGAGCGTCTTTTTCTCCACCACGCGATAGTCGACTCCCCTTGCGCCCAAGGTTTCGGCCACAGACATGCCAACCCTGCCTCCGCCCAGAACCACAACCGGTCCGCTGTGTTCCCTGCTCAATCCACTTGCCCCCATGAGCGAGTCGTAGATTTCGAGCTGTGCTTCGGAGCCCGCCAGGACCAGCACCGTGGACGCGCCAATTTTGGTCATCGGATCGGGCAGCTGAAAGCGTCCCTGCTCCCAGACGCCGACAACGTTCACGCCTGTCAGTTCGCGCAGCCTGCTCTCGGCCAGAGTACGTCCCTGGAGAGGGGAATGCATGGCGGGCGCCTCGGCGATGAGCAGTTCATCGAAGTTGCCGATGACATTGGCCTTCATGCTGACCCCCATGACCCGCCGCGCCAGGACCTGACCCAGCATTTTGGTGAATTGGTAGGTGTGCGTGCTGCCCGCCAGGTCGAGGATGTCGACGGAGTCCTCCTGGTCGGCGTTGGTGATGACAGGGGTCTTGTCCGCAACTTCGCGGATGGTGAAGATGATGTTGGTACTGGCCACATCCTCGTTCATGACCACGACCATGGCCGCTTCACGCACCCGCAGCCGCAGATACGTTTCCGGATCATCAAGCTCGCCGAGGACGACATTGAGACCCGTTTCGTACAGATTCAAGGCTTGTTGCAGGTCTGAGACAAGAATGACGTACTTGATGTCGTACTGGCTCAATTTTTCCACCAGATTGAGTGTCACCGCGTCATAAAAGGTCAGGATGACATGGTTCGACATGGTTTCGGGAACTCTGCGCGGGGCCCTGGCCTTGTTCTGTTCTTCAAGCCAGGGCGCGTAGAAAAACTGGATGAAGGTGAAGGGCAGGACGATGAGCATGAACACGACGCCGCTCAGCATTACGCAGATGGAAAAGAACCGTCCCAGGTCGGATGTGAAGGTGATGTCCCCGAAGCCAAGGGTGCTCATGACCGTCAGGGTCCAGTAGAGGCCCGTGATCCAGGAATGCTTCTGTCCTTCGTAAGCCATCAGGAAATGAAACAGGACGGTAAAGGCGGCAAAGAAGCTGAGCAGGATGAACAGAAAACGGACCATGAGCCGCGTATTGGCTTTCTGTTGACCGCTTTTGACCAGTGCGGTCATTTGAGAGACGAGAAATTTCATTGCTGCGCTCACATGTTTTTCGGTGGAATTTTAAGACCCTAGCTCAAAGAGGCATGGGGGATCAAGGCGTCTTCAAGCTCCGCCGGGATGTGGTGTCGTTCCATTAGCGGTTCAAGTCCACAGGGGGCTTCGCCGAACTTTTCCAGCCACCATTCCTCCTTGGAGAGATGGCGCCTTGGCTCCTCTTCTTCGAAGGAGTATTCGTAGTTGTCGCAACAGGCGTAGACCGTTCCGCAGGAGGATACGATCCTTTGCGTCATTTGACTGCAGTTTTGCCTGCTTTCGACACATGTGTCCGGATGCCAGTGCTTGAGGAGATTTATGCAGGAGGCCCTGATTTCCCGCAATGATACGCGTTCGGGCAATTCCAGCACAGCCTTTGCTTCGGTGAGTTCCCTGTAGGTGACCAGGTCATGCCTTTCGAAATGTTCGCAGCTTTTTTTGTCGCCCTTGCAGGCTAAACGCTTTCGAATTCAAACATTCGAAGCGAGTATCCCCGGTGTATCCGCCTGTAAAGGCGATCCGGGCCTGTCGGCGGAATTCCTCTTGCCACTTCCACGGTTCACGCTTAGCTCCAACTCCATGAAGAAAGCGCAACGACCCGCAGCCGTCCTGTTCGACATGGACGGGCTGCTTATCGATTCCGAAGTCACGCTGAAGCGGATCTGGCAGGACGAGGCCGCAAGGCTGGGTTTTGATTTGAATGACAGCCTTTATGCGCATCTGGTCGGGGTTCCCAACGTCCTGTGCGAGGAAAAGCTCGTGTGCTGGTTTAAGAATTTTCCTATCGACGAGTTTCGTCACAGCTGGAAAGCGACGCGGGCATCGCAGCACATGAACGGAGGCATCCCGCCAAAGGACGGAGCCCTTGCGCTTGTGGACTGGCTTGAAGGGCAGGGAGTGCCCATGGCTCTGGCCACGTCCTCTTCGCGGGAGGCTGTGGAGCGCCATCGCGCAAACTGTCCTGAACTCTTCAGGTTCGCGTCCATCATGACCATCGAGCAGGTCGCCCGCCCCAAGCCGGACCCGGACATCTATCTGCGGACCTGCGCTGCTCTCAAGGTCCAGGCCGGGGACTGCATCATTTTCGAGGACTCAAACCCCGGCATGCGCGCGGCCATCGCCTCCGGGGCGCGCGCCATGATGATTCCCGATCTGGTCACGCCGGAGTCTGACGTGCGGGAGGGCGCGGCCCGGATTTACACTTCGCTGACGCAGGCCCTGGCCTGCCGAGAAGACTGGTTCTGAATATTTCAACACGGAGACACCCATGGAATTAACTCACGTCGAGCTGCTGGTGGAGCCGGACAATATAAATGACGCGGCGCACATCAGAGCCCAGGCTCTGGCCAAGGCCGGCCTGGACGACGACGGCGGCGTCAGGGTGCGCGTGGTGCGCCGATCGGTGGATGCGCGGGCCAAGATGCCTCGGTTTCTTTTGCGTATCGCCATTGGCGGAACCGATACGGATCCGTCGGTATTCGCGCCCAGGCCCTTGGGCGGGGAGCGGGTGATCGTGGTCGGAGCCGGGCCGGGCGGTTATTTTGCAGCCCTGACCCTGCTCGAGGCCGGGATCAAACCTGTGCTGCTGGAGCGCGGCCGCGACGTTCGCGCCAGGCTCAAGGACGTGAAGAAGATCTACTCCGAAGGCCTGGTCAACCCTCACTCCAACTACTGCTTCGGCGAGGGCGGGGCGGGCACCTATTCCGACGGCAAGCTTTACACCCGATCCAGGAAGCGTGGCGATGTGGATCGCATTCTCGATCTATTCGTGGCCCATGGCGCGTCCCCCGACATCGGCGTGGACGCGCACCCGCATCTGGGATCCAACGTGCTGCCGAAGCTGGTAAGGAACATGCGCGACGCCATCATCGCCGCTGGCGGAGAGATCCATTTCGAGGCGCATGTGTCCGACCTGGTCCTTGACTCCGGGGAGGTTCGCGGCGTGCGTCTGGCCGGGGGAGAGACGGTGGATGGCGACGCCGTGATTCTGGCCACCGGGCATTCGGCCCGCGACATCTATGACCTTCTGCTCCGACGCGGCGTGCTCCTGGAGGCCAAATCCTTCGCTCTGGGCGTGCGCATAGAGCATCCGCAGGCGCTGGTCGACCGGATGTTCTACCATCACAGTCCGCGTCATGCGGCCTTGCCCGCGGCCAGCTATCGCCTGGCCTGCCAGACGGCCGAGCGGGGCGTCTTTTCGTTCTGCATGTGTCCCGGCGGGTTCGTGGTCCCGGCATCCACGGCTCCGGGCGAGCTGGTCCTGAACGGCATGAGCTTGGCCAGCCGCAAGGCTCCCTTCGCCAACGCGGGGCTGGTGGCCGAAATCCGCCCCTCCGACGTTCCGGGTGAAGATCCGCTGGCGCTGCTGCGCTTTCAGGCCGAGGTCGAGCAGACCATGTTTCGCGCCGGAGACGGGAAGACCCAGCGCGCTCCGGCCCAGCGGGCTGATGATTTTCTGCAGGGCAGGGTGTCGGAGAATCTGGGCGCGACCTCGTACGTTCCCGGCGTCTACGGCGCACCGCTGCACGAACTGCTGCCCGGTTTCGTGACCCGCGCCCTGCAGGAGGGGCTGACCATCCTGGGCGGCAAGCACAAGGGCTTCGACAGCGCCGAGGCGACGCTTCTGGCCGTGGAGTCACGAACCAGCTCGCCGGTGCGCATCCCGCGCGATCGCGAGACCCTCATGCATCCGCAGGTGCGCGGTCTTTTCCCTTGCGGCGAGGGGGCCGGCTATGCGGGCGGGATCGTGTCGGCGGCCATGGATGGGGTGGCGGTGGCGAAGGCTGTGGTTGAGCAGCTGAAAAAATAGGTCCCATGGGTCGTATGGGACCTATGGGACCTACGAAAAAGGCAGGTTGCAGGCAGGCTGCGCCGAAGCTATTTCGCGAAAGATTTTGCGAAGAGGTCGGCGATGGCCTGACGGCCGTTGTCTTCCAGGAAGCGGGTGCCCGTACCGCAGAAATGGTGGGTGGTGATGGTTGGGGTTTCGCAGCGTTCCCAGATTTCGCCGGTCCACTTGTGCCAGGAGTTGCGGACCTGGCCGAAGCAGTACAGGGGCTTGTTGCAGATCTTGGCGAATTCCGTTCCCCAGCCCGTTCCACCCTTGACCGTGCCGTCTTCCATGATGCTTCCGACAACGAAGATCTCGTAGCCGGACTCGATCTGGTACATGACGGTCTGCAGGATGCTGCGCATCATGGGGGCGTTGGTGAAGGTCCGGTTCAGGAGCTTGGAGACATAGCTCAGGCTTACATCCTTGCGCATCAACTCTTCGGGGGTCAGCACGCGCAGCCCTCTGGTCCGATCAATCTTGTGGCCTTCAAAGGTGTAGGTCACTTCCTGAATGCCGTATTGTTCGGCCAGACGGCCAAATTCCGTTTCCGTACCCTGGGCGCCGCCGCTGAAAAGCGTGTATTCCGATGTGGGCATGAGCCCTCCTGTGAGTGGTTGAAGTTCAATACGATGAGTCTGTCAGCCGCAAGAGCACCATGCCCTCAAACCATTTCTGAATCAAGGTCCGGCGTTGTTTTCAAGAGTCACGGGTCGACGCGGCCGGGCAAGCTTTTTCTGTCCTGACGGAGTCCTCAAGGTCAAGCGCTTGCTTGACAGTTTTTTTCGAACAACCTAACGAAAAATCTTCGATACCCGATTATCCAAATCCCAAGGAAGAGCCCCATGAACCGCATTACTGCCAACGTCTCCGCAAGCCTAGTCGTAGTCGTAGTAGTATGCGTCGTTATGGACGCCCTGACGCTGTAACGGGATACGGACGAATTCTTCCCCCGCCAGCGCAGGCGCCGGCGGGGGTTTTCCTTTTTCAGCTCACCCTCCGCCGGTCTACAGACGAGCTGACAAAAGGAGTGCACGATGTTTTCCATGACCGGCGCGCAGCTGACCATCAGCCTTCTGGAACGCCAGGGCATCCGCACCATCGCGGGCATCCCCGGCGGTGCAAATCTTCCCCTCTACGACGCACTTTCCCGCAGCACACGCATCCGTCACGTCCTGACCCGGCATGAGCAGGGCGCGGGCTTTCTGGCCCAGGGCATGGCCCGGGTCACCGGCCTGCCCGCAGTCTGCTTCGCCACCTCCGGACCTGGCGCGACCAACATCCTGACCGCCATCGCCGACGCCAAGCTCGACTCGATCCCCGTCATCTGCATCACCGGCCAGGTCCCCCGGGCCATGATCGGCACCGACGCCTTTCAGGAGGTGGACACCTATGGGATGAGCATTCCCATCACCAAGCACAATTTTCTCGTGCGTGAAGCGCGCGACCTGCTGCACATCATCCCCGAGGCCTTCTCCATCGCCACCAGCGGCCGCCCCGGTCCGGTGCTGATCGACATCCCCCGCGACGTCCAGCTGGAGATGGCCGCTTTCGAGCAGTGGCCCGACATCGGCGAACGCGAACCCGTTCCGGCCTTTTTCGACGGGGATCTCGATGCGGCCGTGGAGATGATCAATTCCGCCCGAAGGCCAATTTTGTGGATCGGTGGCGGAGTGGTAGCCGCTGGCGCGGGCCCGGAGATGCTGACGCTGGCCGAGCGTGCTTCCATGCCCGTGACTTCGACGCTGATGGGGCTGACAGCAGTGCACCACGACCACCCGCTGAACATGGGCATGCTCGGCATGCATGCCCAGCGTCACACCAACATGGCGCTCGAGGCCTGCGACCTGATCCTGGCCGCCGGAGTGCGTTTCGACGACCGCGCCACGGGCAAGGTGCAGGAGTTCTGCCCCCAGGCCAGGGTCATCCACATCGACATCGACCACAGCGAACTGGACAAGCTCCGGGCCACTTCCCTGCCCATTCTGGGCGATGTGCGTGAAGTGGTGCGCGCTCTTTTGCCCAAGGTCGCAACGGCCGAGCGTCAGGAATGGATCGGATACATCGAGGCCCTGAAGCTGGCCTTTCCCTCCCAGGTTCCGGAGCAGGGCGGGCACGGCACCCCGCAGGAACTGATCCGGCGGGTGGGCGAATTGGCCGGAGATTCGGCCATCGTGGTCACGGACGTGGGCAAGCATCAGATGTGGACGGCCCAGAGCTACCCTTTCAGCCCGGGGATCGGCTGGCTGACCTCGGGCGGGCTCGGCACCATGGGTTTTGGCCTGCCCACGGCCATCGGTGCGGCACTGGCCGCTCCGGAACGCAAGGTCGTCTGCTTCAGCGGCGACGGCAGCCTGCTCATGAATATCCAGGAGATGGCCACCGCCGCCGAACAGGGCGTGGATGTGACCGTCATCCTGATGAACAACACCTGTCTGGGGCTGGTGCACCAGCAGCAGGAACTTTTTTTCAAGGCCAACTATTTTTCATCCATTTACGATGTGAGCGTTGACTTTCCGCTCATCGCCGCCGGCTTCAGGTGGAAAACCTGGGATCTGGCCGGGGCCGCCGATCCGGACGCCGTGCTGAACGAGGCTCTGGCCCACAGAGGACCGACCCTGATCCATGTCCCGGTGGACCGGGACGAGAAAGTCTGGCCCATGGTCCCTCCCGGGGCCGCCAACAGAACCATGCTTGGAGGTGAATGTCATGCATAGCAAAACCTCACGCACCGTCCTCGATGTGTTGGTCAAGAACCATCCGGGGGTCATGTCCCATGTTTGTGGTCTTTTTTCCCGCCGCGCATTCAACGTCGAGGCCATCCTTTGCCTGCCCACGAACGGCGGCGGGGAGAGCCGCATCTGGCTCCTGGTCAACGAGGATGACCGGCTGGAGCAGATGATCCGCCAGATGCGCAAGTTGCAGGACGTGCACGATGTGCGGCTGCGGCCCGCAGCGGAAGAGACTTTCGCCCAGCTTGGCCAGGTCATGAGCGAATGAAAAGTCCGGCCTCGCGGCCCCATGCCGCGCCGCGATGCCGGAATGGTTTGCCAAGCCCCTTGACCCGCACCCGTGGATGAACTAGTCAGGATTCTGGTTTGCTTTTGAAAATGTTGCTTTCGCTTTGCCTGCCACAAGCCAATTGGTGGGCAAAGCATCTTTTTTTTTATTGGCTCAATGCTATTTTTGCACACAAAGGATGATGATGAACAGGATTCCCATTTCAGTCGAAGGCTTCAAGCGTTTGGAAAAGGAACTGGAAGACCTCAAGAAAGAGCGCCCGGCCATTATCCAGGCCATCAAGGAAGCCCGGGAAGAGGGCGACCTGCGCGAGAACGCGGGTTACGACGCTGCCCGTGAACGCCAGGGCATGCTGGAAGCCAGGATCAGCCACATCGAATCGCGCATGATACGTTTTGAAGTCATCGACATCAATACGCTGCAGAGCGACCGTGCGGTTTTCGGAGCCACGGTGACCGTCGAGGATCTGGAGACCGAAGAGCGCAAGACCTACACCCTGCTCGGCCCCGACGAGGCCGATCACACCAAGGGCACCATCTCCATCGAGTCTCCGGTGGGACGCGCATTGCTCGGCAAGCAGGAAGGCGATGAAATTTCCGTGCAGGTCCCGAAAGGACGCGTGGACTATGAAGTCATCTCCGTCAGCTTCAACGGCACGGCCGGACTGAGATAGCCGCAAGGATACCGAAATGATTGGCCTCCGCGGGATATCCTGCGGAGGCTTTTTTTGTGGCCGGTCATGTGCGTGTTACAGAAATGGCTTGCCGCGTCCAAGACTCCTCGCAATGACGTTGAGCCCTGTGTGTCGTTTCGAGCGGAGCGCTTTTAGTTCGTCATAGCCAAACCCGCGACCGTTAACGGCAAGGACCTGTGTCCTCGCCTCCCTTCTTTCCCGTCGGCAAGAGCGGTCAGCCGAAAAAGCGGTACATCTGCTCCTGCAGGCGGACGTGGTCGAAGGGCTTGGAGAGATAGGCGTCCATGCCGCATGACAGGAATCTTTCCTCGTCACTGGCCATGGCGTGGGCGGTCAGGGCGATGATGGGAATCCGGGCGTAGTGGGTGAAATGGGGGTCGCTTCGGATGATTTGCGTGGCCTCGATCCCGTCCATTTCCGGCATCTGGATGTCCATGAGCACCAGATCAATGCCCGGAGCATGAAGGCATTCCAGGGCTTCAAGGCCGTTGTGGGCGCAGATGACGCTGTGACCCAGTTTTTCGAGCATGCGCTTGGCCATGGTCATGTTCACCATGTCGTCCTCCACCAGCAGGATGCGAAGCGGCCCGACGTCGGTGACGAGAGGCTCTGGCTGCGCCGGGGCGGGCTTTCTGAGCGCCGGGGCTGCGCGCAGGGGGATGACGAAAAAGATGGTCGTGCCCTTGCCTTCCATGCTCTCCACCGAGATGTTGCCACCCATGAGGGTCGCCAGCCGCTTGACTATGGGCAGGCCAAGGCCGGTCCCCTGATAGCGCCGCGAATAGGTTCCATCGACCTGGGTGAAGGATTCGAAGACATAATCCAGCTTGTCCGTCGGGATGCCTATCCCCATGTCCTGCACTGTGAACAGGATGCGTGTTTTTCCGCCCTGCTCTCCCACGGGCCAGGCTTCAAGGGTCACGCTGCCCGCGTCGGTGAACTTGAGGGCGTTGCCCATCAGGTTGAAGAGAATCTGGCGCAGACGTCCTTCATCACCGACAAATCTTCCCAGATTGGGCGGTGCAGAAAGCCTGAGGCTGATTTTCTTGTCCATGGCCAGGGCCTTGAAAAAGTTCACGGCCTGGCTCAGCAGTTCATCCAGATCGAATTCCCGTTCCAGAAGTTCCATTTTTCCTGCATCGACTTTGGTGAAGTCGAGTACGTCGTTCAGAACCCGTAAAAGGTTGCGAGATGATGCCAGGGCCGTGCGCATGTATTCCGCAAGCTCAGGCGACGCCTCGGTCTTCATGGCCAGTTGCAGCATGCCCATGATTCCGTTCAGGGGCGTGCGCACCTCATGGCTTATGTTGGCCAGGAATTCGCTTTTGGCCCTGTTGGCTGATTCGGCGGTCTCCTTGGCACGGATGAGGGCCTGCTGGACGAGTTCGCGTTCGGTGACATCCTCGAAGGCCACGGCCAGTTTTTCTCCAGGCAGGGCAAAGGCGTGGATGCGGAAATAGCCCCGGGTGCGGTCGTCTTCGTAAAGATGCGCTTCCTTGTCGAAATGCATTTTTGTGCGCAGACAGCGCAAATAGCTCTCAAGCAGGGTGCCGCGCGGCCAGAGGTCCGTGAAGAGCATGCCCCGGGCCTCTTCGAGACGCATGTGGATGAGGCGCAGGGCGGCCGGATTGGCGGTTTCCAGGACCAGTTGGTCGGGCTCGAGATATTTGTAGATGAAAAGGCCGGACGGGATGTCGTGAAAAATCTCCTCGGCGGTCTGGGAGAGTTCGTCGTGGCGCTGGCGTTCGATGGCCAGGGCGATCTGTTCGGAGACTTCGAGCAGGATGTCCAGGTCATCTCTGGTGTACTGATTTGGGGTCGTGTAGTTCTGTACGATTAGGGCGCCGATGACCGTGCCGCGCACTTTCAACGGCACGCCCATCCAGCTTTGGGGAATAACGCCCACCAGCCGGATTTTTCCGGTCCTGGCCAGGGCGGTCATGTCGGTGGCGCTCAGGATGTTGGGGATGTTGCCGCGCAGCAGTTCCAGGGTCAGGCGACGGTTCTCAGGGTCGTTCAGATTGTCGATGCGCGGTGCCGCCTCGCTGACATCTGTCATTTCATCTACCCAATAGGGAAATTCCAGGGAGTTCTTGTCCCTGTTGATGATGGCCGTGATCAGATTTTTGACGTCGATGGTTTCGCCCAGGATTTCATGCACAGTGCGCATCAGGCTTGCAAAATCCGAGGTTGAATGGGCCGCGTCGTCAATGCGCAGCCGCATGGAGTGCAGCAGCGCGCTTTTGCTCAGGGTGTCCCGGGCCATTTTGATCGCGGTGATGTCCACGCCCATGCAGGTCACGCCCGTGATCTCGCCCTGGACGTTGATGTCGGGCACAGTGTTCCAGCGGATGAGGCGGCGCGCACCCAGGCGGGTCAGGATTTCCGAGTCCGTTCCTTCAGGCCCGTGCATGTCCTTGAGGATGCCGGCCATGGCCTCGTGCTGGTCGGCGGGGATGAAGACCTCGAACCAGTTCCGGCCCTCCAGTTCCGCTTCGCTCCATCCCGTCAGTTGCTGCAGAAAGGGATTGGAGAAGATGATCCGGCCTTGATTGTCGAGCGAGACCGCGATGCAGCTAATCTGTTGCAACAGGTTCCGAAAGCGCTGGTCCGATTCGATCAGCGACAGTTCGTAACGCTTGCGCGTGTTGATGTCTTCCATGGTGCCGATCAGGCAGGTGCGGCCGGTGCTGGCATCCCGGATCAGGGTGGAGTTGAGGGTCACCCAGATCAGGCTGCCGTCCTTGCGCCGCACCTGGGTCTCGAAGCCCATGACCCGGATATGCTCTTCCAGAAGTTCCATGTAGCGCTTGCGGTCGGCGGGATCGGCGTAGAGATCGCGGCCGATGTCTTTGATGCATGCCATCAGGTCGGCGGGGTCGTCGTAGCGCAGGATTTTGGCCATGGAGGCGTTCACGCTCAGAAAGATGCCTCCAGGTGTGGTCTGGTAGATTCCTTCCAGGGCGTTTTCAAAAATTGAGCGGTAGCGCGATTCGCTCTGGCGCAGCGCGGACTGCACGGCCTTGCGGGCGGTCACGTCCTGAAAGGTGCCCCGGATGGTGCGCAGCTGACCGTTCCCGTCGGGTTCGAATTCGGCGCGGATCTGGGCTATGCGCGGCGAGCCGTTGTTTGGAGTGTAGCGCAGTTCGGTACGCAGTTCGATTCTTTTGGCGAAACAGACGCTGACCTTGCGCAGGAAGCGGGCCCGGCTGCCGGATTCAAGGAGGTTCAGGAACATGTCCAGGGATGGAGTGACCGTGCCCGGTTTGAACCCGAGCAGACAGTACTGTTCATCGGACCAGAAGGTCGCGCCGGTGTCCAGATCGTGTTCGAAGGAGCCAATGCCCGCGTGCCGCTGTGCGCGGTTCAAATGGTCGAGCTGACGCTGCAGGGAGATGCTCGCTGTCATCAGCTCCCCGACTTTTTGGCGGTGATGCCGCGGTCTTTCAAAAAGGTCAGCAGGGTGTCGCGGTGTTCTCCCTGGAATTCCAGGGTGTTGTCCCGCAGCGTGCCGCCGCATCCCAGACGTTTTTTGCAGTCGGAAAGTAGCGCCTTAAGCTCTGCTTCGGGCAGGGCAAGCCCCGTCACGACCGTGACTCCTGCGCCCTTGCGTCCTTTTGTTTCCCTGCCGACCCGTATCGGCCCCTGGGCCATGGGCCGGGTTTGGCCGCAGCTGCATTCCACCCGTCCGCATTTGCGGCAGGCCGGTTTTTCCGTGGAATAGACTGTTTTGAAGGAATCACGGGACATGAAGGCATCCTTTGCATGTTCATGAAGAGTAATCGAGTCGGCTTTGAAGCCGTCGTAGGACAATGCGTCAAAGTCGGCCTGATGACAAGTTGTTCGTCACACAGGGGTCCGGCTATCTGGATCGGTTCAGGGAGCGGAGACGATGATTCGATCGAGGTCGCGCATGTAGAGTTCGATCTTTTTCCGGGTTCGGGCATCGGTCAGGGGCTTGGCGGCGTGAGTGTACTCGTGGTGCGCCATGAAGCACCAGGACAGGCCGCGCAGTACGATGACCTGCTCCATGATCCGGCTCAGGTGCACGATCTCTTCCAGTGCGGGAGGATCAGGCAGGAGGCGGTGATAGGCCTTCAGGAAATCGTTCTTTTGTTCCTGGCTGAAGAGCGTCTCGGTTTTCCACAGGGTGGTCGTGGGTGCCAGGAAATGACCGAGATCCTGATGCCGGCTGGAGACCACGGCCTTTTCCCAGTCCACCAGAAATGCGCTTTCCGGGGAGATCAGGAAATTTCCCGAGTTGACTTCCGTGTTGACCACGCAGAGCCGATCGGCCGCGAAGAGAGCGCGGCTGTCCTCGCCCAGGCGCACGATGTGCCGGTGATAGTCGAGCAGGCTGGCGCGCTGCCGCCTCAGGGCGTGATCGGGATAGCGGTTTATGAGCGCAAGGCTCTCCGAGGCGATGGCCGCGATGGGATCATCCTGGAGCAGCAGTTCCGGGCAGGGCGGCAGGGCGTGAATACGGGCGAAGATGCCTGCCGCGCGTTCCAGATCGCGTTCGTAGACCAGCGCTTCGCCCGGCAAATACTGCATGAGCATCACCCCGCCACCGAAGGGCTGGTGGTCCGGGTGGACTCGCAGGGGGCGCGGAGTCACTCCGGATGGTTCGACGCATCGCAATACACTGAATTCATATCCTATCTGATCATCCAGGCCGAGCTGACTGCCATGGTTGATGCGAAAGACGAGGCGTGTGTCCCCGCAGTGCACCAGAAAATTCTGATTGTATTCACCGGCAGCCAGAAAGCTGACTTTGGGCGTGTCCCACACCCATTCGTGTTCGACCAGAAAGGAGCGGATCAGGGCTTCCATGCTTCCTCCATCAGCCCAAGACCGCGGATGAGGTCCATGGAGCGGGTATTTTTGTCCTGGTTGCGGACGGCATAGGCGGCCAGGTCTTCGGCGGTGTCCACATCCGGCCAGGGCGGCAGGAGGCGATGGGTCAGGCCTTTGGAGGCGCAGTTGGCCAGGGTCGTTTTCAAGACCTGCGGGCCTCCCCAGACGACTCCCTTGAAAATGTCCGGAGGCAGCGGTTCGCTCAGGCCCAGGAGGTAGAACCCGCCGTCAGTGGCGGGCCCAAGGCAGATCTGGGCGGCATTCAGGGCCGCAAAGGCCTCCTTCAGGTGCGCCTCGGGCAGGTCGGGCAGGTCGCTGCCGATGAGCACCGTGCCGTGGCTCTCCGGCAGTGCCGCGTGCAGGGCGTTGAGCATGCGCTCTCCAAGATCCGCGCCTTCTTGCACCATGTACCTGAAATTTGGGCCAAAGAGCCGCTCATAGTCGGTCAGGGGACGAAAGGGATCGCAGCACAGGGTTACTTCGGCCCCAAGGTTGGCCAGCATGTGCAGTTCATCGTGGAGGAAGGCCTCTTGCAGGCTCGCCGCGAGCATTGGGCCCACTGTCTGTCCCAGTCTGGTTTTGACCATGCCGGGCTGCGGGTATTTGGTGAAGACGAGCACGCGCATGGCTCAGCTCCCGTGCCTGCGATACAGACCGGCCAGGATTCTTGGCGGTATTCCGCAGTGGTAGAGCAGACGCAGGCAGAGATTGCGCAGGGTGCAGCGTAAAATGCCCTCATGCAGCTGGCGTCGGGCAGAGGTGCGCACGGGCATGACCAGGATGCGGATTCTGTGACCTTCTTTGCGCAGGCGGGTCATGAATTCGAGGTCCTCCATGATGGGGATGGGCAAGAATCCGTTCAATTCCTCGAAAACCTGGCGGCGCACAAAGATGGCCTGGTCTCCGTAGGGCACGCGGGTGCGCCTTGAGCGCAGGTTGGCCAGAGCGGTGATGAAGGACAGTCCCGGAGTGCGGGGTTCGTAGCTCAGGCTGAAGGCTCCGCCTGCGATATTCGTGTCGTGCAGGGCCGAGCGGATGAGTCTGAAGGCATTTTCGGGCAGGATGGTGTCGGCATGCAGAAAAAGCAGGACATCGCCTCCTGTGGCCTGGGCACCGCAGTTGAGCTGCACCCCTCGGCCGGGCGGAGAAGACAGGCGCGACACGGGCTTTTCGCCTATGCGGGTCAGGGTGTCGGCTTCGGGCGCTCCGTCGACGACCGCGATTTCGCATTCGCCGCTAGTCCGGTCACTTTCAATCCGTCGCAGGAGGTCGTCAAGCAAGGCCGAAATGCCTTTTTCACGGTAGACCGGGATGACGACGGAGATCTTCATTCCACCACGACGGACTTGCCCAGACTTCGGCACAGACACAGGCGCGACGAACGGACCAGCACCATCAGGGGGCCGCTGGAGTTGGAGATCATCTCGACCTGCGTGCCCGGAGTGATGCCCATGGCTGCGAGCTTGCTGAGGTGGCAGCCCTGGGATTTGGCCAGGCAGCGAACCACCGCCTTTTCGCCGTCCTTGAGGTCGCACAGGGTGCGGACCCCGTTTGCCGTATCTTTGAGTTTGCAGAAAAACATTACCAACCCATCCTCATGCCGAGCTGATACGTGGCCACAGCAAGGGTAAATGCAAAGCCCGTGTTGAAGAAGACGCTGAAAGCGGCCCATCCCCACGACGCTTCGCGGGCGATGGCGACCACAGTCACGAAGCATGGGGAATAAAGCAGCACAAAGATCATGAGGCTCACCGCCACGCTGGTGTTCCATCCGGGAGCGTTGGCAATGCGTTCGGAGAAGGCCTGCACCTCGTCGGCGCTCAAGGCATGGGCCGTGGCCAGGGTGGAGACGATGACCTCCTTGGCCGCGATTCCTCCCAGAAGGGCGATATTGGTTCGCCAGTCGAATCCGGCCAGGGTCGTGACAGGTTCGATGGCGCGTCCCAGGCGACCAGCCAGGGAATTGGCCAGGGTCTCTTCCTTGAGCTTAAGGTTCATCTCCGAAATGTCGTTTTGCAGTGCCAGCCGGATTTCTTCCACCGGCTCCGTGGCCAGACGCCGTTCCAGAGTCTGAATGCCGGATTCGATGGGAGCGGCCGATTCCGGGGAAAGGGCGGGGAAGGTCATCAGCGCCCAGATCAGGACCGAGATGGCCAGGATCACCGTGCCGGCCTTCTTGATGTACTGCCAGCCGCGCTCCCAGGTGTGCAGCACCATGCCCATGGCCGTGGGCATGCGGTAGGGCGGAAGCTCCATGACGAAGGGGGTGGATGGTCCGCGAATGACGGATGAGCGCAGCAACTTGGCCACCACGAGGGCCGCGCCCCATCCGACCAGCGTGATCAGGAACATTACCCTGGCCCCGTGCTCCGGAAAGAAGGCCGCTGCGAGCAGTATGAAGACGGGCACTTTGGCGCCGCAGACCATGAAGGGGGCGGTCAGGAGCGTGGCCAGCTTCTCCTTGGGACTCCTGAGGGTACGCGCGGCCATGACGCCGGGCACGGCGCAGCCACCGGGGATGCCTCCGGAGATGATGAAGGGCACCACCGAACTGCCGTGCAGCCCGAAGATGCGAAAGACCCGGTCCAGCATGTAGGCCATGCGGGCCATGTATCCGGAATCCTCGAGAAAGGTGATGCCGAGAAACATGATCAGGATGAGCGGGACAAAACCCAGCACTCCGCCAACCCCGGCGATGATTCCGTCCACGACAAGCGATCTGGCAAGCCCGGGGGGCATGTGCATGACCAGGGAAGAGAGCCATTCGAAAAAGGATTCGACCCAGCCCATGGGGATCTGGCCGATGGCGAAAGTCACGCTGAAGAGGCCGTAGAGGATGCCGAGCATGATGATCGGCCCAGCCAGCTGGTGGGTCAGGACGCTGTCGATCTTGTCAGACAGGTCGGCGCGGCCCTGCAGGTCGGGCTGGATGGTCAGCACGCCCTGGCGCAGGATGGAGGAGATGTAGCCGTAGCGGTAGTCGGCGACTATGAATTCTGGCTGGGTCTTGAGCGTCTTTTCGCAGTGTCTGGCGACATCGTCGGCCATGTCGCGCATGCTGCGATGCAGTTCGAAGTCGGCCTCGAAAAGCTGCCGCACGACCAGGTCGTTTTCCAGAAACTTGAGGGCCAGCCAGCGCGGAGGGTAGATCTGGGTCATGAAATCCCGGGCGATTATCAGATCCGTCATTTCTGTAAGGACGGGATCGAGGTCCGGCCCGTAGGAGATGTGCAGCGGCTGCCAGGATTTTTGCGGGTGATTCATGGCCGCGTCCAGGGCTTCGCGCACGCCTTTGCCCGAGCGCGCCACGGTGCGCACGACAGGAACGTTCATGAGGCTGGCCAGACGCTGCGAATCGATGCGCATGCCCTTGGCTTCCAGGGCGTCGACCATGTTCAGGGCCACGGTCACGGGAATGCCGATCTCAAGGAACTGCACCGTCAGGTACAGGTTGCGTTCCAGGCTGGTGGCGTCGAGGACGTTGATGACGCCCTGGGGGCGTTCGTGGATCAGGAAGTCGCGGGCCACAAGTTCTTCCTGGGAATAGGCGGTCAGGGAATAGGTGCCGGGCAGGTCCACCACGCGGGTCAGGCCTTGCGGGGTTTCGACATATCCTTCCTTCTTCTCCACGGTGATGCCCGGATAATTGCCGACATGCTGCCGTGAGCCTGTCATGGCATTGAACAGGGTGGTCTTGCCGGCGTTGGGGTTGCCGGCCAGGGCTATGGTTGCAATGACGGTTTCAGACAAGTTCGGCATCCGGGAGTTCGACGGTGATGAAATCGGCTTCGCTGTTGCGCAGGGTCAGGGTGAAGCCCTTGAGCCGCAGCGCCACTGGGTCTTTCAGGGGAGCGCGGCCGATTACGGTAATCTCCGTGCCGGGGACCAGGCCCATGTCGCGGATGCGGCGGCCGAGTTCTCCCTGCGCGCCGATGGTTCTTATGATGCCGTGTTGATCCACTCGCATTTCACGCAAATTGACAATGGTAGGCACAGGCTCTCCTTGATGCGGTCTTTCGGCTTTCGTTTAAGACCGAGAGACAATATTTAGTACGTCTAATTTGTCAAGCAGTTAGGGATGCTGCGCAGCCCAGAATTGAGTTCAACAGACGGAAATAGCGGGGGATTTTACCGGCCCCTGCAGGCTTTTTCTTCGTTTTTCACAGCGCAGTCATGAAGAGTTCAGGATGATTTTGAGCGAGTCTCGGAACTGCCGGGGCATTTGTCATCCAGTCGTTCAAGACAGGATTTGATGCATTCCGGGCAATTGGTGCACGTTCCTCGCTCATTGCAGGAACGGGTGAACGCCTCTAGCCAGTCCTTGCCCGTGCGGGGGCAGGTCATGATGAAGCGTGCGAATTTGGTCAGGGTCTCAAGGCTCTCGTCGTCGATGTGGTGTTCGAGCTTGCAAGCGGTGTCCTCGGCCACTTCCGGCCGGATCTGCAGGAACGTGTGCAGAAAATCGTAGAGCACTTTGTGGCGATGCACGATGCGGGTGGCCGTGCGGAAGCCTTCGGGAGTAAGCGTAACCGAACTGTAGGGCTGGTAATTGATCAGCCCTCTCTGTGAGAGTTTCTGCAGTGCATTGGTGACCGAGGCTCTCTGCACGCCCATGGCATCAGCGATATCCTTGGCCCTGGCCTCGGAATTGAGCGATTCAAGGGAGAATATGACTTCGAGATAGTCTTCCAGATTGGAGGACATGTGATCCATGGTATTGTCCTTTTGCGGTTGCGAAAAAAGTTAGATAAGTCTACAAATTTCAAGCGCAAGAGGCAAGGGGAAGATGGGCCGGAAAAAGACGTGGGCTCAAGCTCTTTTCAGACAATCAAAAAAAAAGTAGAGTTTGAAAATAGGTACGGCACGAACATCGAGGAGCGAAATTTGTCAGATACACCGCTGCTTTCCGTTGAAGAGACGCTGGAGCGCATGTCCGGAGACCGGGACCTTCTGTCCAGTCTTTTTCAGCTCTACATGGACGACGCTCCCAAAAAACTCCGCAATCTGGACGAGTACGCAGATCAGGGCGACTTCTACCAGATCGAGCGTATCGCCCATTCCCTGAAAGGCGCTTCGGCCACGGTGGGGGCGACCCGGCTCTGCCAACTCGCAGCCGAACTCGAGAAGGCCGCCAAGGCAGGATCGCAGGAACAGATGGCACTTTTGCGTTCGGAACTGGGTCTGACCTGCGATCAGACCCTTGAATCCATGCGCGAGTTCTGCGCCGGATCCTGATCCGGGTTTTTTCGCCTGGCCTCAGGCCAGGTCGGGCATGGTGAACATGCCATCCTCGTAAATGACCGTTTTCGTGCCGTCTTGCAGGAAAGCGGTCACTTTTTTTGGTTCGGTATTGACCAGGTCCCAGTGCAACGCCGAATCGTTGAAGCCCAGGTCTTTCTTGAGCTCATCCGTCAGCTCCGCCGGGTCGCCTGCGTAGGTGTCGGCATAGGATGCACCCACCGCGACATGGCAATTGCCGTGCTCTCCGCCAAAATTCTCGTCAAACAGCGTGTGCGCCATGAAGGCGTTGATGGGTGAAAAGCGCTTGTCGGTCAGTGAAAATTCCCCAAGCCGGCATGCGCCCGGATCCATGTCCAGCTGTGAGCGGACGAAATCTTCGCCCTGGTCAGCCCTGATCACCCGGGCCATGCCCTCGGAAAATTCCAGGGTCACGCCGCTGACCAGGTTGCCGCTGCGGTAGGAGGGCTGGTCGGCATGGTAGGTGCCTTTGGTCAGGCGGCAATCCGGAGAGATGAACAGCTCGAAGCTGGGGATGTTGTGCCCGGAGATGCCAATCCAGCACCGCGACTCGCCGGGAGAAACCTTGAGGTCCGTGGAGGCTGACTGCACATGGTAATACTCCACGTCCATGCCGTTGAGCCAGGCCTTGACGCCGTGGGCCTGGCGGAAAATATCCTCCCAGGTGGACACGGGATCGGCCTCGTCCAGGTAGGAGGCGCGGATGATCTGGGCGGCGTAATCTTCCGGGCTGAGTCCGGCGTTTTCGGCCAGGGCCAGGGTCGGCATGAGACAGAGCGTCCAGCCGAACATGCGGTTGGCCTCGCGCTTGTCCAGGATGTCGCGCAGATATTTGCGGGCCAGGGAGAAGGTGGCGATCTTGGTCGGCGGGATGTCTTTAAGGTGCGTGATGGAGTCCGGGGCCAGCAGGGAGACAAGTCCGGCCAGGTGTTCGTAGAGTTCGCGGTCCCCGGGGATGACAAAGGAGAGCTGGTCCTGTTCGGCGAGGCCGAAATAATTCTTCTCGAGAGTGCTCGGATGATTGATGCGCAGAACGGGGTTGAGCCCTTGCGAGAGGATCAGGGACTGCATCTTTTCGGCCAGCGGCAGGGCCGCAAGGTCCGTGCGCACAAGGACAATGTCTCCCGGGGCAAAGGGGGTGACGCGGGCCTTCTGCATGCCCCAGAACAGGACTTTGGCGTATTTTTCGAGCTGGATATCAGTCAGCATTGTGTTCTCCTTGAGGCCAGGCGATGCAGCCCAGGCAAGTGGTCAGTCGTTGGTGTTCGGCTTCGTCGAAGACGAAATCCTGCATGGGAGGGAGCCCTTGCAGCCTGCGCCAGGACTGGTGCAGGCTGTGATAGCTCTTGTCCATGGCGCGTCCGGGTTCAAGGCCGATTTGCTGCGCAATGATCCCGATGGATTCGGGGCGGGCCTCGATTTCAAGAAAATGGCCGAAGGGCAGGATGTCCAGAAATACATGGCCCTCAGGCAATTCCCACACGGAGCGGAATTTTTCGTAGCGCAGGCGTGGCGCATAGCCAAGTCCGCGCAGGATAGAGTCCATGGCGCGCGGGTCGGCGACGTCGCTCTCCCGCTCGATGCGGCTTTTGACTCCGCCGGTTTTGGGGCCGGGCGCAGGTTCCTTGAAGGTCAGGGTCGAGGTCAGGGCGCGGCGCAAGCGCAGCAGGCGCCCGGAGGCGGCCAGTTCGCCGGCGCGGTCGTAGACCGTGTTGGACTCGAAATGCCAGGGCGTTCGCAGGCGGCCGAGTTCGCGCAGGCGGGGTTCCATGCTCAGGCAGTCATGGAGCCTGAATTTAGCCTCGTGCTCGATGCTCACGCCATTCACCAGAAGACCCAGAGCACGATGGGGGCCAGGGCCAGCCGATACCACGCGAAGGGGCGCAGGGTCAGGCGGCCAAGCAGGGCGATGAAGCCCTTGACCGCAAGCCAGGCCGAAACGAAGGACACCGCAAAACCGACGCCAAGAATCAGGAAGTCATCGGGGCTGAAGAGACGCCAGCTTTTGAGCATGTCGTACCCCGTGGCCGCGAACATGATGGGCACGGCGGCGACAAAGGAGTACTCGGCGGCGGTGCGGCGTTCGGTGCCCAGGATCATGCCGCCCATGATCGTCGCGGCCGAGCGCGAAAAACCGGGCCACAGGGACAGGCACTGAAAGCAGCCGATGCCCAGGGCCAGGGCCGGCGTGATCTCGTCGAGTCCTTTGATCCGGTTCTTGGCGGGCATTCTTTCGACCACGAGAATGGCCAGGGCACCGAAAGCCAGGGCAAAGGCCACGGTGATGGGGGAAAAAAGATGCTCCTTGATGGCCGAATGGGCAAAAAGCCCGAGCAGGGCCGCCGGCAGCGAGGTCAGAAAAAGCAGGATAAGGCCGCGTATGCCGCTGAAAGGACGCTCGGTGGGCCTCACAAGGCCCCAGAAGGTAGGCCAGTAAAGGGCGACTACCGCCAGTATCGCGCCAAGCTGGATGACGATGCTGAAGGTCTCGGCCTTGGCTCCGGTGAAATCGAGCAGGTGGCCTGCGATGATCAGATGGCCGGTGGAGGAGACGGGCAGAAATTCGGTCAGGCCTTCGACGATGCCCAGGATGATTGCGTTCAGGTATGATGTCATGTGATTTCGGGGATGAAAGTGAAAAGGCCGTCCTACTCACGGGCGACAGAGGGGTCAATACCGCCTTGCCCGGCGGGATCGCATCGGCTATTATTTTCAGTTGGGACCGTGGCCTTGCCCGCCCAGTCAAATTTTTTCGAAACCCATGGAGAGATACGTGCGCGTACTGCGATTCTACAAGGCCGTCCCGGGCGGCAACCCGACCATCCTGATTCTCGACCCAGTAGAGCCCGGGGAGCGGGCCTCTGTGTCCAGGGTTCTCATGGATGCCGGTCATTTGCAGGCCGAACAGGTCGGCTTTCTGGATCTTGCGGCTTATCCCGTGCGTCTCGACATGATGGGCGGCGAGTTTTGCGGCAACGCCTGCCGGGCGGCCGCGGCGGTCATGGCCCGGGAAGGGGTGGGGCTGGACCGGGTCGGTGATGAATTGTGCGGCGAACTGATGGTGTCGGGCGTTGAGCGCCCGGTGGCGCTGCGGGTCGATCCGACCGGGAACGAATGCTGGGTCGAGATGCCGCTGCCGGAAACTTTTGCCGATGACGGGAAGGGCGGGATTTTGGAGCTGGAACCGGGCATCGGGCTGGTGCGTCTGCCGGGCATCATGCATCTGTGTCTTGACGAAGAGCTTCATCCGTTTGCCGAAAATTTCGAGCAAGCATCCGCGGCCCTGCGGGCGCGGTTTGGCCTGGATGCGGAAGCCGTGGGGTGCATCTGGTACCGGACCTGTCCCGTGTGCGCCATCAAGCCCGTGGTCTGGGTGCGCTCCACCTCGTCCACGCATTACGAGACCGGCTGCGGTTCCGGCAGCCTGGCCCTGGCACTGTGGTTGGGGCGTGGGCAAAATTTGCCCACGGAGCTGCGTGTCAGGCAGCCAAGCGGCAGCGAGATAGGCGTGCGCATCGGCGTCGACGGCCCTGGCGCCTGGATTTTCGGTCCCGTGACCCTGGTCGCCAGGGGCGAGGCCTTCCTCTAGCTATCTCTTCATCTGGATGGCCGTCTGCACGACCTGGTCACCCGTGCTGATGACCTTGCTGTTGGCGTCGAAGCCTCTCTGGGTGACGATCATGTTCACGAATTCGGTGGCCAGATCGACGTTGGAATTTTCCAGGCTGCTGGTGATGACACTCCCGAGCCTGCCTTCCCCGGCCCAGCCAAGAGAGACGGCTCCGGAATCCTTGGTGGCGGAAAACAGGTTGCCGCCTTCGCGAAAGAGCCCCTGCGGATTGATGAAATCGGCCATGGGGATCTTGTAGAGCGACTGGTTCTGGCCATTGGAAAAATATCCGACAAGCACCCCTTCGGTATCCACGCTGACCGATTGCAGAAATCCCCGCTCGTATCCGTTCTGGGATTGATAGAGGGTGCTTGAGCCGGAGTTGAAATTGGTGATGGAGAGAATTTGCCTGTCCGCGTTCAGCAGGGACGGCAGGTCCGAGGCATTCGTGCCCAGATCGGCCAGGGTAGCCACCCCTGCCGGCAGATTCCAGCCGGAATCCGAGCGCAGCCCCAGGTCGAACGCGCTCGATATGGGCTCCGCTCCGATCAGGCTGGCGTTCAGAACAGGGTAGCCATCTTCGGACACGCCGACCGGGACCCAGCTGCTCTTGTCGTCGGAGGAACCTTCAAAGGCGCTCATGTTCAGCAGTTCGCCCGACGCCGTGAAGGTCAGGGTTCCTGTCATGAGCACGCCTTTCTTGGTGGCCAGGCCGGAAGCGTCTTCCGCAGGCGGGACGGTGACCAGAAATTCCCACATGCGGTTGCCGCTGGAGACGCTCGTGCCTTCCTCGACAGGATCGAAGAAGGCTCTGACCACATGCGCCTTGCCGTCGGAATCGAAGACCTTCATGGATGATTCATACGAATATGCCCCCGCGTCCAGAGGCTCGAGCTGCGTGGCGTCCCAGCTGTCGAAAAGAGCCGTGAAGGGGCTGGTGGCGCTGGCGCTCCGCTCCTGCGAGCTGGAGTCCAGGTTGATCATCATGCGCATTTCCGTGGTCGCCTCGGGTTCCGAGACGGGAGATCCGCCTTCCTGCATGTCGAGGCGGATGTCCGTGATGGCGGCGCCTGCGGCGGGCGGGATGACGGGGGCGGTGTCCAGGATCGATTCTGCCGGCATCCGGTAGCCCTGCAGGATGTTCCCCTGCGGGTCGCGCAGGTAGCCTTCCGAATCGAAGCGGAAATTGCCTGCTCTGGTGTACCGTTGTTCGTCGCTTCCATCAGCCGAGACTAAGAAAAATCCTCTGCCGCTGATGGAGATGTCCGTGGCCGTATTGGTCGGTTCGAGCGCTCCCAGCGACATGTCGTACTGGATGGAGCTGACGCCGACGCCTTGTCCGACCTGGTTGCTGACGCTCTGGGAGCCCATCTGCTGGCTCATCAGGGTGCTGAATATCATGCGCGAGGATTTGAAGCCAACGGTGCTCACGTTGGCTATGTTGTCGGAAATGACCGACATGTTTTCCTGTTGGGCCATGAGCCCCGTGGTGCCGATATAAAAGGAAGAGGAGATACCCATGAATGCCTCCGGGACTGAAAAAATGCGTGAACGATCCGGCAGAATTTTCCTGCCTGCCCTGCAAAATGCAGGAATGGGTCCACGGGCGTGGCTGCTGCTCGCCGCAGTGTCCTTGGCCTGGGCCTGCGTGGCCTTGGCGGGCGTTCTGCCCGAGATCTATGCCCCGGGGCATCCGGGCTGGAAGGAAAAGGAGTTTGCAGGGCGCACCGTCTACACACCGCAGCAGCAGGAGAAACTGTTGCTGGCCGAAAGCAACGGCACGGCCTCTGGGCTTTTTTTCGAGCAGTCCATCGATCTTCGTGAAACGCCCTGGCTCAACTGGTCCTGGAAGGTCGAGAATGTGCTCCAGGGCATCAATGAGCGCGAGAAAGGCGGGGATGACTATCCGGCCAGAATTTACGTGGTGGCCAAGGGCGGGCTGGCCTTCTGGAATACCAGGGCGCTGACCTATGTCTGGGCCAGCACCGAGCCCAGGGGCAGCATGTGGTCCAACGCCTTCACTTCCAACGCGCACATGATCGCGGTGCGTAGCGGCGCAGGCGAGGTGGGCGGGATGAAGGTGGAGAAGCGCAACATCCGTGAGGACTGGATGCTGGCTTTCGGCGAAGACATCGAAAAAATCGATGCCGTGGCCATCATGACCGATACGGACAATTCCGGGCAGTGGGCCCGGGCCTGGTACGGTCAGCCATGGTTCTCGGCCCGATAGTCGAGCTCGCGCATAAAACAGAAGAGCCCTCTCCATGTGTCGTGGAGAGGGCTCTTCTGTTTGGGGCAACCAACAGGCAGCTTACATGGCCATGAGGCGGTTCACCCTGTCCTCGGTGGAGGGGTGGGTGGAAAAGAGGCTGGCCATCTTGGACGATGTGAGCGGATTGACGATGAACATGTGCGAGGTGGCCTGGGTGGCTTCCTGCATGGGCGCCCTCGTTGCGGCCTGCTGCAGCTTCATGAGCGCACTGGCCAGGGCCTTGGGCTTGCCGCACATTTTCGCGCCGCCCTCATCGGCCATGAATTCGCGCGAGCGGGACACGGCCATCTGGATGAGCATGGCCGCGATGGGGGCGATGATGGCCATGGCCAGACTGCCGAGCACGCTGCCACCGCCTTCCTCGTCGTCGCTGCGTCCCATGCCGAAGATGGCCGCCCACTGGAGCATGCTGCCGAGCATGGAGATGGCTCCGGCGATGGTCGCGGCGATGGTCGAGATGAGAGTGTCGCGGTTCATGACGTGAGTCAGTTCGTGGGCCATGACCCCTTCAAGCTCCTCGCGGGAGAGGATGCGCATGATGCCGGTGGTGGCGGCCACGGCGGCATTTTCCGGGTTGCGCCCGGTGGCGAAGGCGTTGGGGCTGTCCGAAGGGATGACGTAGACCTTGGGCATGGGCATGCCCGCCTTGCGCGCCAGATTTTCCACGATGCCATAGAAATCCGGACTGTCGGCGCGGGTCACTTCGCGGGCCTTGTACATCTTGAGGACGATCTTGTCCGAGTTCCAGTAGGCAAAGAAGTTCATGCCTCCGGCTATGAGAAAGGCGATGATCATCCCGGACTTGCCGCCGATGGCACCACCCATGGCGACAAGCAGCAACGTCAGCAGGGTCAAGAGAAACGTGGTCTTGAAAAAGTTCATTGTATTTTTCTCCGTTTTGTCCGGGGTAAAGAAAAAGACCTTTACCCGTGTTCACGTGGATAAAGGTCTGGCTGATCTCGACCGGTGTCGGATTCCCGGGTCCGGGCTTTTGATGCCGTATTGACGAACCACGGGTCGGTTGCCGGGATGGTCCGGGAACCGCTAGCTACTCCCCTTTGAAGTGCGTAACCTAAGTATCGGGTCGGCGGGTGTCAAGAGCGGCCGGGCGGGTGTTGCGCAGGCCGCAGGCAGAGCATGTGAAATGCGCTCCGGACGGTCACTGATCCTTGTCGTCCCCGTTTGCCTCTACGTCGTCGCTGTTTCCGTTGCAGTCGCACTGGTCGTGGGCCTTGCGGTCCTCCTCTTCGCGGATGACCCGGCGCAGAACCTTGCCGACAATGCTCTTGGGCAGATCTTCCCGGAATTCGACCTGTTTTGGCACCTTGAAGTTGGCCAGCTTCTCTTTGCAGAAGGCGATGACATCGGCTTTGGTCAGGCTCTCTCCCTCGTGCAGCACGATGTAGGCCTTGATGATCTCGCCGCGGGTCTTGTGCGTGATGCCTACGCTGACCGCCTCCTTGATGGCCGGGTGCTCGTGCAGGACCTCGTCGATCTCGCGCGGGTAGACGTTGTAGCCGCCGGTGATGATCAGATCCTTCTTGCGGTCGACGATGAAGAAATAGCCGTCCTCGTCCATGTAGGCGATGTCGCCGGTGTAGAGCCATCCGTTGCGCAGCACGCTGGCCGTTTCGTCGGGACGCTTCCAGTAGCCCTGCATGACCTGCGGGCCGCGTATCACAAGCTCGCCGATCTTGCCCACGGGCAGGGGCAGGGAGCCCACCTCCATGTCCACGATGGCCGCGTCGGTGTCGGGAAAGGGCAGGCCGATGGAGCCGTTCTTGCTGTTGCCGCGCAGGGGGTTCAGATGCGTGATGGGCGAGGCTTCGGTCAGGCCGAAGCCCTCGATTATGTTGGCTCCGTTGCTCAGGCTGTTGAATTTTTCCATGACCGGCACGGGCATGGGCGCGGAGCCGGAGATGCAGTAGCGCACGGAGGAAAGATCGTATTTGTGCAGGTTCTTCTGCTGCAGCAGGGCAATGAAGATCGAAGGCGCGCAGGGGAAGATGGTCGGCCTTTTTTTGTGGATGGTTTTGAGCACGTCCAGAGGCACGAACTTGGCCATGGGCACCAGCGTCGCGCCGATGAGGGTGCCGAAATTGACGCAGACAGTCATTCCGTAAATATGGAAAAAGGGCAGAAGCCCGAGCATGACCTCGCCGGAGTCCTTGATGGTGTGCAGGATGGCCCTGGCCTGCTGGGCGTTGTAGCCAAGGTTCGCGTGGGTCAGCATCACGCCCTTGGATACGCCCGTGGTGCCGCCGGTGTATTGTAGTGCGGCCAGATCCTTCACGGGATCGACGGGATGCGGCGCTTCGATGGTCGTCCGCTTCAGGAGGTCTTTCCAGGGCAGCACGTGCGAATTGTCGTACGGGATGGCTTCGAGCTTGTATTCGCGTCTTGATTTGAACGTGTAGAGCGTGTTCAGCGGAAAATTCAGGCAGTCGGCGATGGAGGTCACGAAGATGCGCCGCAGGTGCAGCCTCGAGCGCAGGGCGTCCACGCGTTTCCAGAGCAGGTTCAGCGTGATGAGGGTTTTGGCCTCGGAATCGTTGAAATGATGAAGCAGCTCCTTTTCCATGTACAGCGGGTTGGTCATGACCACCACGGCGCCGAGCTTGAGGCAGGCCCAGTAGCTGATGACCGTCTGCGGGCAGTTGGGCAGCATGATGGCAACCCGTTCACCGGGCTTGACTCCGGCCTTCTTCAGGTTGGCGGCGGCAAGATCGACGAGACGCTTGAGCTTTCTGTAGCTCACGGTCCAGTTGTTGAAGACAATGGCCGGGCGGTCAGGATAGCTGACGGCCGCACGCTCCAGGATTTCAAAGAGCGGAACGGTTTCGTAGTCCAGGGTCGGACTGACTTCCTGATCATAGTGCTTGAGCCAGACTCTGTTTATCCCCTCTTCAATCATGTGCCCCCCGTCAGCTGTGAAGTGTGAGGGATGTCCTACAGTTCTCCGCGTTATGGCGCAAGCCTCATGGGGCGGAGCCATGGCGAGGATTTCAGGGGCGGTCCAGGATCATGAGCACTTCCATGTGCCATGTGCCGGGAAACATGTCGAAAAGGGTCAAGGAAGAGATGCGCCAGCCCGCTGCGAGGAGCGGCTTTGCGTCGCGGATGGTGTTGACCACGTCGCAGGAAACCCAGGCCAGCCGCTCAAGGTTCGGCATGCCCAACAGGGTGCTGCCGATGCCTTTGGCTCCGGTGCGGGGCGGGTCCAGGATGGCGGCGCGAGGGGCAAACTCGCCGACCATTTTCCAGGCTGCGGGACGCGCCAGGTTCGCGTCGCGGAAGTTGACCTGGTCGAGGTTCAGGCGCTGGGCGTTGCGAGTGCCGGTAGCTACGGCCTGGGCCGAGCCTTCCACGGCCAGCACGGTCTTGCCACGGCTGGCCAGAGGCAGAGCGAAATTTCCTGCCCCCGAGAAGAGGTCGGCGATGCGCTCGAAGCCATCCAGGGTGGCCACGGTGCTGCGCACCAGCTGCTGGTTCAGCGCCCAGTTGGCCTGGAAGAACGTGTTTGGGGGCAGTTGCAGGGTCAGGCCGAATTCGGGAAAGGAGAAGGGCAGCAGAACGTTGTCCCGCTCCGTGGCGGCCTGGCCCGAGTCCGGGCTGGCCGCTATGGTGAAGCGGCCGTCGGGCAGGCTTTTCGCCAAGGCAGGCATGGCGCTGGCCAGAGGCGTGCTCAAAAGATGGCAGTCGGTCAGGGGCACGAGGTCGTTGCTGGCGTGGCTCATGGCATGAGGGCGGCCCGAGCGGACATGGATCTGGCCGCGCAGGCGGTAGCGCCAGCCCTCGGGGCTGGGCACGACGCGAAGCTCGGGAATCCGCAGGCCATGATCCCGGCCAAGTGCGCGGGACAGGGCGTCGCGCAGGATGTCCGCCTTGAGCTTCGTGCCCGTTTCCGGGGCGACCATGCCGAAGCGCGACCCCCCGCAGTCCGTTGCGTGAGGACAGGGATGAACGCCGCGCAGCGGCGAGGGAGTCAGGATCTGCACGGCCTCGGCCTGCAGGAAATCCTTGGCTGCTTTGGTCACGCGTACGCTCACGACCTCTTCCGGCAGCACGCCGGGTTCGATCATGACCACCTGTCCGGATTCCAGGCGGGCCAGACCGCGTCCGCGCCAGAGAAGCTTTTCGACCGTGAGGGTCAGGATATCGCCTACGCCGTTCATTTTTAAGCGAGTCCGAGCCAGGCGGTCAGGATGCGCTGGATGATCTTGACGGCGGCCGTTTCCGAAGCCTGTGAGCCGTGGATGGGCGCGAGTTCACACATGTCCATGCCGACCAGTTTCGGCCCCAGGCCGTCGAGCCACAGTTCCTTCCAGAAGCGGTTCATCCAGGCGTAGGGGATGCCGCCGGGTTCGGGCGTGCCGGTGCCGGGGATGACGCTTGGATCCATGCCGTCCACGTCGAAGGAGATGTACATGGGCCTGTCTCCGACAAAGGTCCGGATGCGTTCCGCCGCCTCGCCGGGCGTGGGCAGGTCCCAGGCAAAGAGCGTCATGAGCTCGGACGGTTTTTGCGCGCGCATGTAGTCCCGCTGTTCCCGGCACAGGGAGCGGATGCCGATCTGGGCCAGAGGGATGCCCAGTTGCCGGGCCCTGGCCATGATGCAGGCGTGGGAGTACGGGCTGTCCCCGTAGCTTGCGCGCAGGTCGGCATGGGCGTCGATGTGCAGCAGGACCAGGCCTGGATGTGCCGCGTGGTAGAATTCGAAAAGGGGCAGGGGCACCGAGTGCTCACCGCCCAGCGTCAGGATGAAATCCTTGGTCGCATCGAGTGTTTCGAGCTGTTCGCGCATGGCCTGATGCAGTCCTTCGGGGCCGCTGGCCGGAGGGTGGATCGCCGGCAACGGGGTGAAGTGTGCCAGGTCGGTCAGGTCGAGATCCAGTTCCGCGTCATAGGATTCTATCTGTACGCTGGCCCGGAACAGGGCTTCCGGACCCAGGCGCGTGCCCGTGCCGTAGCTGACCGTGCCTTCGTAAGGGACGGGCAGCACATGGATGTTTCGTCCCTGCCGGGGGCCGAGGTCAAAAAATTCGTGATGCATGGATGATGTCTCCGTCAAAAGGATGGTGCGCCTGCTGCCCGTGAAGAATGCGGGATCAGAGCGGGGTGCGGGAGCGCAGCAGAACGCCGCCGATGCCGCTGCCCTTGAGCTGTTCCTTCAGGGCCAGAGCCGAATCAACGGTGCCCTGATGGTGCACGTAGATCCGGTACCAGGTTTTGCCCTCGTGGGTGGCCGTGACCACGGATGTCTTGAATTTGGCCGGGTCGAGTTTTTTCAGGAAGGTCTGGGCCTGTTCCATGGAAGCCAGTGCCGCGACCTGATAGTTGAAGACAAAGACCTCTTCCTTGGCGTTCTTGGCTGCCGTAGCGGGACTCTGGCCGGCCGCTGTGGCCGCGGACTGCAGGGCCGCCTCGATGGGGGACTGCTCCGGCTTTGGCGCGGCGGTGGGTTGCGGCTTGGGCTGGGGTGGCGTCGGCGCCTTGGCCTGCGGGGCTGGGGCCGGGGCCACGGATGTGGGCCCCTGCTTCAGCTTGTCGAAGAATTCGAGTTCTTCTCCCTTCAGGACTTCCTCATTCTTTTCAGTCAGCAGGGGAAAGTCTTCGGGGAGCACCTTCTGGGCCATCTCCATGGCCATCTTTTCGGGCTGGTAGCCACGCCCCACGATGACGCCGAGAATGAAGGACCAGGCCATGCCTATAACCACAAGCACGGCCAGAGACAAAAAACCCGACAGGCCGAGCTGGAAGCTGAGCTTGTTCTTGTCCTTCTTTTTGGTGGTGCTTGATTTGCGTGTAATCATGTTTCCGTGAATCCGGTCGGCTACATGCGCTCGGGCGCGTTGACTCCCAGCAGATCAAGACCGGCCTTGAGCACTCCGGCCACGGCCTGGAAGAGAAGGATGCGGGCCTGCAGCAGAGCCTGGTCATCTCCGGACAGAATGTGGTGCACAGTATAATAGCGGTGCAGCAGTCCCGCAAGTTCCATCAGGTAGTAGCTGACATGATGCGGCGAGAGGGTCCGGGCCGCAAGTTCGAGGGTGTCCTCGAAGGCGTCGAGGGCCTTGAAAAGGGCCTTGTCCTCGGGCGTGGTGAGGAGGGCCATGAGCGCGCCGGAGGGTTCGGGCAGGGCCACGCCCTGTTCCTCGGCCTTGCGCATGAGCGAGCTGATGCGGGCGTGGGCGTACTGGACGTAGTAGACCGGGTTGTCCATGGACTGCTGCTTGACCACATCAAGATCGAAGTCCAGGTGCGAGTCGCTCTTGCGCGACAGGAAGATGAAGCGCGCCGCGTCCACCCCGACCTCGGCGCAGACATCGGCCAGGGTCTCGAACTTGCCGGCGCGGGTGGACATGGCGATCTGCTCGCCGCCCTGGATCAGGTTCACAAGCTGCACCAGAATGACCTGCAGGGATTCGCGGTCCTTGCCGAGGGCCTCGATGGCCGCCTTCATGCGCGGCACGTAGCCGTGATGGTCCGCGCCCCAGATATCGACCATCATGTCGAATCCGCGGGCGATCTTGTTGTCGTGGTAGGCGATGTCGGAAGCGAAATAGGTCAAGAGGCCATCGGACTTGCGCAGGACGCGGTCCTTGTCGTCACCGTGGTCGGTGGACCGGAACCACAGCGCTCCGTCCTTTTCATAGGCCCGGCCTTCGGCCAAGAGACGGTTCAGGGATTCCTCGACCTGTCCGCCGTCGACCAGGCTTTTTTCCGAGAACCAGTGCTGGTGCTCGACGCGAAAATCGATGAGGTCCTGCTTGATGCCGTTTAAAATGTCCGTCATGCCGCGCTCGTAGCACAGGTCCAAAGCCTCTTCCTCGGGCAGGTCCAGGATGGCCTTGCCGCGTTCGGCCAGCAGCGCGTTTGAGATATCCTTAATGTAATCGCCACGGTAGCAATCTTCGGGGAAGGGGATCTCGATGCCGCAGGCCTGCTGGTAGCGTACCCACACGGCCAAGCCCAGGAGGCGCATCTGGCGGCCGGCATCATTGAGATAGTACTCGGTTTCGACTTCGTGTCCGGTGAAGCGCAGGATGCGGGTCAGGCTGTCGCCCACGGCCGCGCCGCGTCCATGCCCGATATGCAGCGGGCCGGTGGGGTTGGCGGACACGTATTCGACCTGCACCTTTCGTCCCTGACCGACATTGATGCGGCCGAAGTCGGCGGCATTTTCCAGGGCTGTCAGCGCCACTTCCTGCCAGAAGACGGGCTTGAAGGTGAAATTGATGAAGCCAGGCCCGGCGATTTCGATGTCCGCGATTTCGGGACACATGGCCAGCAGTTCGGTCTTGAGCTCTTCGGCCACGGCGCGGGGATTTTGGCCTTTCTCCCGGGGCATGACCATGGCGATGTTGGTGGCCATGTCGCCGTGCTGTTCGCTTTTTGGGGCCTCGATGGTGGTCTTGGCAGGCAGGGCGACGCCTTTGGCGGCCATGAGTGCGGTCAATTTTTCAAGAATATAGTTTTTGGCTTTCATGCCAGAATCTCCTCAAAGGCTAGCGGCTTGTTCAAGAGTGCTGACGGACAGGGTTTTAACCCCGTCCCGGTCTTTCAATATCTGGGAGACCATGCGCGACAGGGCGCCCTTGGGGCCCAGTTCCACAAAGGAGCGCATGCCGTCGGCATACTGGTTCTCGATGATCTGGGTCCAGTACACGGACGAGGTCATCTGGCGCTTCACGGTCTCTTTCAGGGCGTTTGCGTCCGGTTCGGGCTTGGCCGTGACATTCAGATAGACCGGGATTTTCGGGTCGTGCCAATCCAGCCTGTCCATGAATTTGGCCAGTTCGTCTCCGGCTTCGCCCATGTACGGGGAATGGAAGGCGTTGCTGACCGGAAGCACCAGGGCCCGGCCTTTGTGAGGTTTGGCGTTCGCGCAGACATGGTCCACGGCCTGGGCATGTCCGCTGATCACGAACTGGCCGGGAGTGTTGTAGTTGGCGATGCGGATCTCCTGCCCGGTAAGGCCGGCTGCGGCCGCGACCAGCTCTTCGACCTTGGTCTGATCAAGCTTCAGGATGGCGGCCATGCGGCCGTCCTGGTTCGTGGCCTCTTCCATGAGCTTGCCGCGCAGGCAGACCAGCTCCAGAATGCTGTCTATGGACAGGACCCGGGCCGCGAAGATGGCCGCGAACTCGCCCAGGCTGTGTCCGGCAACTCCGGCGGGGCTCAGCTTTTCGGCCAGAAAACACCACAGGTTCATGTTGACAACAGTCAGGGCCGGTTGCAGATTCCGCGTCACCGCCATGGCGTTTTCGTCGCCGTCCCAATATATTTCGCGCAGCGGCAGGCCGCTCAGGCGTTCGGCTTTTTTCCACAAGTCCATGGCTTCGGACCAGTGCTCCGCCAGATCCCGGCCCATTCCGGGCTCTTGCGACCCCTGGCCGGGAAAAATGATGCTTTGTGTACTCATTGTTCCTCCAATCAAAAAACTGAGCTGCTTGTATCCGCAGCCCCCACGCAGGTAAAGGGAAAATCCCCCGGGGCTGCGCCTTCCGGGCAGTGTCCCTCAAGGCAGGCCGCACGGAGTGACAACGCCTTGCAGAAGCTCTTCCTGCCGTTAACAAGGAATGCATATGAATTCTTATCCTGAAGCCCGTGAAGTCGCGGTCAGGGCCAAAGGCCTGGGGCGAATCCTGACCGATGACCAGGCGCGTCTTTTAAGCGTCTATCTTGGCCTGCTCGTCAAATGGAACGCCCGCATGAATCTGGTCGGGCCCGCGACCTGGACCGAAATCCTCGATACCTTAATCCAGGACTCCTGGCATCTGGCCGACTTGCTGCACACCTTGCAGGCCCAGCCCGCGCAGACGCTGGATCTGGGCGCGGGAGCCGGCCTTCCGGGCATCCCGCTGCGCGTCTTCTGGCAGTCGGGCGAATATTATCTGGTGGAACCAAGGCAAAAACGCGCCATCTTCATGGAGCAGGCCGTGGCGCATATGAAGCTGCCGCTGACCAAGGTCATCTGCGCCCGCATGGAGGCCCTGCCCCCGGCGCGGCGTGAGGCGGATCTCATTGTCAGCCGCGCCTTCATGCCATGGCAGAAACTCCTCGCCGAGGTCAAAAGCTGCCTCGCTCCGCAGGGGCGGGTGCTGGTGATGAGCAACGAGTCGTCCACCGAAACGGTGGACGGCTACAGCCTGGAGCTGGTTCAGGAATATCCGGTGGCCGGGAAGAAACGTTATTTCCGGCTATTCGCCCTTGGCGGGCATGACTTCTGAGAGATGGGGCATGAGCAGGCGCGTTGCAACCTTGTCGACCTCCTCGGCCAGATCCATGAAACGCTCGAGATATTCAAGAATTTCGATCTTGCGGTCTTCGGCGGAATAGCCGTAATCCTCCTCCAGTTGGCCGGAGGTCAGGTATTCTTCGAATTCGTTCAGGAATTTGTCACTTAGCATTGATCATCCTTGGGCTTGCGAGGTTCAACCGACTTTATCTGCCACAAGAGCTCATCATGGTCAAAGTTTGCGGCCGGGGATTTTTATCAAGAATCCGGTTGACTTTGAGCATCGGCTTCAATAAGAACGACTCCTCACGCCGGAGTGGTGGAATGGTAGACGCAGTGGACTCAAAATCCACCGGGGGCAACCCCTTGCGAGTTCGAGTCTCGCCTCCGGTACCATTAGATTTCAAAGGGTTAGCTTGGGTGAACGCCAGCTAGCCCTTTTTTAGTTCACCTTTCAGTTCACCTTTTTCCAATATTCCCAAAGTCTCAATCACTTCCGCAGATCCCACATCCAGGCCCAGCGACCGCAGATAGCGTTTCGTGGTCATGGGCGATTCATGGCGCAACCCGCGCTGGATCTCTGTCACTGGATGGCCTGCCCGGTACAGTTCCACCGCGACCAAGTGGCGGATCCCCTTGAAGCCGAAGTAGGGGACTCCCGCAGTTGCACAATTCCGTTTCATCCAGTGGTCATAATCCTTGATCGGACCACCATCCAGCTGGTCGCAGGATACGCGGTCAGAAGGTTCGGAGAATTCGCTTCGGAGCTTCAGTTTCTTCAGATATGTGACAAGGTCTGTACTGCGTTCTTTCTCCATTGCATAATATGACGTATATTGTCCTCACATGGCGATTTTGGGACAAAAGATGACACGAGTAGAGTAGGAAGAGTGCAGAATTGAGGCAAAAAGAGGAGAAAATCGGCAAAAATAGTCAGGAAAAGGGCAGATATTGGCGGAAATTCCAGTTATGAAGATCGGTTCAACACTGGTGAAATGAATCCTTCATCAGATAATGCGCGCACGATCCCGCGCATCAGATAGCTGTTGCTGAATCCCAGGGTGTATTGTCTCGCCCCTTCCTTGATCGGGAGCAACATCTTTCTGTCGACGAGTTTCCGGATCTGGTAGGTTCGCTGGGCTGCGGTCATGCTCGGCATGGCGGTTGCCAGATCGGCAGCCTTGGCGATACCTTTTTGAGCCCCGATGTGCAGCACGCGCGCTTCGATAGCCGTGACCAGTTCACGTTCCCGCGCATAGGTGATGGCTGGTGCGAGCACTCTTTCACTCAGGTAGTTCAAATCAGTCAGGCGATCCACCTTGCGTAGCTCGACCAGAATGCCTTCCAAGACATAGATACACCATGCCTCCAGACTAGAGTGGGTACCGGCATCGGCTCTGGCCAGCATAGTGTAATAACGATCACGATCATTGCAAAAAACTGCGGTAGGGTTAAGTACACGCCCCCCAACATTGACATTGAATCCGTATTTAATCAGCATTGCGTATGTCAACAGACGCACGACCCTTCCATTTCCGTTGCAAAATGGGTGTATCCATCCAAATCGATGATGCGCCAGTGCAATCTTTATGAGATCATATTTTGGGGGATGATTGGAATTGATGAAGTCAACCAACTCCTGCATGTACTGAGGAACTTGAATGAACTCTGGTGGAAGGTGCGTCGACTGTGCAATCCTAACCTGTTGTCGCCTGTATGCTCCAGGAGTGGTATCACCTTCACGCTCTAGGCTATTGACCGTGATCGCATGCAATTCTCGAATAAAATGTTCTGTCAGGCGTTCACCATGCTGTACGCTTTCCTCGATATAGGCCATGGCCGCTTCGATATTTTCCATTTCCCGCAACTGATCGGACGGGAGGTGGCGAGAGTCCTCAAATTTGCTCTCTACATAATCGGCCAAGGTGGTATGGTTGCCCTCGATGCGTGCCGAGCCAAGACTTTCCAGCATGTGGAAAATGCGCTTGAGCTGAAAGAAAACCGGCGTTGGAGTTGTGCCTTGAAGTTGAAGTCGGCGGAGGTATTCCAGCTCGGTCAATACGTCTACCAACGGCGAGTCAAACGCCGGATTGAGAACGCGTAAGTCATAATGGCTAAAAGTCGGCATGTTTTCTCTAAATGATTAATTCGTTATCTTGAATCGACCATGTTTTGTGCAAAAAAAACATAATATTAGGGAAAGATCAATAGGAAATTATCTCTAATCAGGTTCTGCGGGATCCTAAATGTATAGGGGGCTTCGTCTGGACAGAATTATTGGGAAAAAGCTGGCGGAATTGGAGCGTCCAGTGTCACCTTTCATGTCACCTTTTATCTTGCAACAGCGCCAATCTCAAATTCTTGCATGACAGAAAATCCAGCATTTTCGGCAGCATGCGACTGGTGAGAGCCCCTGTTCTGGTATCAGAATCCACCGAGGACAACCCCTTGCGAGTTCGAGTCTCGCCTCCGGTACCATAAGAAATAAAGGGTTCGCGATTATCCAGATCGCGGACCCTTTTTTTTGCGCTCGATTCCCTGTCACCTCTTCCGCGTGAAATGGATTTGGGGTCGTATCCAGATGCCTTGGTCCGGGCAGCGGCCTTTCATCGTGTTGCCCCGTCGTCCTTGAAACGATGCTCAGCCCAAACGCCTGTAAACCGCGAAGAAATGCGGGACGGGCGGGTCCTGGTGGTCGTCGTAGGCCAGAAAATGCGTCTCGGTCAGGCCCGCGCGCACGAAGCCGTCGATTTCGTGGCGGTCCAGGGCGATGGGGAAGGTTTGCGAGTGGTCGTCGCTGGCTCGGCTGCGGCATGAGACGATGACCTCGCCGCCGGGTGCAGCCAGTTCGGCGATGGCGTTCAGCGCCCTGACCCGGTTGGTCCCCGTGAGGATCTGGATGGTGTTGCACTCGTAGACAAGATCAAAGCCGCGCAGCCACGGAGCTGGAAGGTCGAACAGGTCGGCCACGACGTATTCAACGGGACTGCCTGGGTAGCGCCTGCGGCACATTTCCACTGCGGAAGGGGAGATGTCGAAGCCCACGACATGGTAGCCGCGCTCCCGCAGTGCTTCCGCATCGTCACCCAGTCCGCACCCGACCACAATGGCCCGTTTGCCGGCCGGAGCGGGATGCGCGTCGAGCCAGTCGAGGAGCAGGGGATTGGGCTCCAGATCGGCCCAGTACACACTGCGGATGTCGCCGCCGGCCCGGTCGTAGAACTCTTCGAACCAGCCATCGGGGTCGCCTTTGGCGGCGTAGGTCTGAGCCAGGAGGATTGTTGCGGTTTTCGGGTCGTTCATGATGCTCCTCTACTTTGTCGCGTGTTTTGCATCCATTATTATATTCGTCCTCAATCTCAAAGCGCCCTGTGATCTCCGGGAATGCGGCGGCTACGAACTGTCATTCGTCCTGGACCCGACTCGAGGCCCAAGAACATACCTCGTCACCCCTCCTGGAAAAAATCGTTCCGACTGCCAGCTTGAAATCTTGCATGTGTTCACAAATATTGTGTTCAGCCTTGAACCCAAGTCTAAATGGCCTTATTGGTAAACCATGCGCAATTATCGACATGCCAATTATCTGCGAGCAGGCGCTTTTCTGGCGGCTCTTCTTCTTTCTGTGCTGGTGTTGTCCGTGCTGACTCCAGGGGCGGATACAGGGCAGAAGAAAGCCTATGTCCTGACCATCGACGACGCCATCGGACCCGCCACCCGCGATCACATCGTGCGCAACATAGCTCGCGCGGAGCGGGACGGCGCGGAGGTGATCGTGCTGCGTCTCAATACACCCGGTGGACTCGACGCATCCATGCGCGACATAATTTGCAAGATTCTGGCCGCCGAGGTGCCGGTGGCGACCTGGGTAGCTCCTTCAGGATCCCGTGCGGCCAGTGCCGGAACGTACATCATGTACGCCAGCCACATCGCGGCCATGGCCCCGGCAACCAACCTCGGTTCGGCCACGCCGGTGCAGATAGGCGGCAGTGACCCTGACAAGTCGCCATCGGCGTGGGAGCGTGCCCGGGATGCTCTGAGTAAAAGCGCTGGCAAGGGTGACGAGGAGGGTGCCAACGCGACGGGGGAACCCGAAAACCTGCCCGATGACGCCATGGGCCGCAAGGTCGTCAACGACGCCGTGGCTTACATCAAGGGCCTGGCCGAGCGGCATGGACGCAATGCCTTGTGGGCCGAGCGCGCGGTGCGGGAGGCCGTCAGCCTGACCTCGTCCGAGGCGCTGGAACAGAATGTCATCGATTTCATCGCTGCGGATCTGCCCGGACTCCTTGAAGCCATGGACGGGCGTGAAGTGCGCATGGAAAACGGCACGCGTACCCTGAGCACGGCCGGCCTGGACGTGGTCGAGATCGAAACCGACTGGCGCACCGAGCTGCTGGCCATCATCACCAACCCGACCCTGGCCTACATGCTGCTGATGGTGGGCATCTACGGGCTGATCCTCGAGGGCTACAATCCCGGCGCCATGGTGCCGGGAGTCATCGGCGGCATCTGCCTGCTGCTGGCCCTGTACGCATTCCAGATCCTGCCCGTGAACTATGCCGGGCTGGCCCTTATTCTACTGGGGCTCGCGCTGATCGGGGTGGAGCTTTTCATCCCGGCCTTCGGGATTCTGGGCATTGGCGGCATTGTCGCCGTGGTGTTCGGGTCGGTCATTCTCTTCGAGGGCGACATGCCCGAGTTTCGCATCAACACGTCTGTAATCGCCGGCATGGGTGCCGGTTCGGCCCTGGTTTTCGGCGGCATCGTCTGGGTGGCCGCGCGCACCTTGCGCAAGCCGCGCCTCAGCAGCCGCGAGGCCATGGTGGGCCTCGACGCCGAAGCCATTCAGGATTTCATCGACGGATCCGGACGGGTGCATCTGCGGGGCGAGAACTGGTCGGCCCGTTCAAGCCATCCGATCCGCCTGGGCGACAGGGTCCGCATCACGGGCATGGAGGACGAGGGCCTCGTCCTTTCCGTCATCCCGGCGTCGAGCGGCAACGGCAACCAATGAAAAGGAGAACCTCATGAATCCCTATTTCCTGCAATTCGTGACCTTCAGTGTCATCCTGCTGATTGTCCTGCTCTACTATACCATCAAGATCCTGCGCGAATACGAACGCGGGGTCGTCTTCACCCTGGGCCGGTTCGACAAGGTCAAGGGGCCGGGCATGATCATCCTCATCCCCTTCGTGCAGCAGATGGTCAGGGTGGATCTGCGCACCGTGGTCATGGACGTCCCGACCCAGGACGTCATCTCCCACGACAACGTCTCCGTGCGGGTCAATGCCGTGGTCTATTACCGGGTCATCGATCCGGAAAAGGCCATCATCGCCGTGGAGCACTTCATGGACGCCACCAGTCAGCTGGCCCAGACCACCCTGCGCTCGGTGCTCGGCAAGCATGAACTCGACGAGATTCTGGCCGAACGCGACAAGCTCAACGAGGACATCCAGAAGATTCTCGATCGCCAGACCGACGGCTGGGGCATCAAGGTTTCCACTGTAGAGATCAAGCATGTCGATCTCGACGAATCCATGATCCGGGCCATCGCCAAGCAGGCCGAGGCGGAGCGGCAGCGGCGCGCCAAGGTCATCCACGCCGAAGGCGAGCAGCAGGCCGCGCAGAAGCTGGTGGAGGCGGCGGAAAAGCTCTCCGAGAGCGCCAACGCAATCCAGCTGCGTTACCTGCAGACTCTTGGGGAAATAGCCGGAGAGAAGAATTCGACCATCGTCTTCCCGGTACCCATCGACACCTTGAAGACCCTGTTCGGCGGAAAGTCCTAGTTCCTTTGCCGGCCAGATTTGCGGGCCGGGAATTTGGACGCGCGTAAGCGTTGGGACGGCTTTTGCCGGTCATGAAAAAAGGCCTTGCGATGAACCAGCAATGGTCGTCGCAAGGCCTCTGACATTGGCCTGGTCCTGGAGCGGGCTCTTGGTCCGCGTCCCACAAGGGCGGGGCCGGCGAATTCAGACCCCGCCTTGATCAGCGGTTCAACGCACCTTGAATTGCCCCACCAGCATCTTGAGCTGCTCCGACAGCTGGGCCAGCTCCAGGGCCCTTTCCTGGACGAGCTCTCCGCCCTGGCGAAGTTCGCTGGTGACATTGTCCACATTGGTGATGTCCTGCGCAATGTCTGACGAAGCGGTGGACATCTGGGCGATGAGTGAATTGGCGTCCTGCACGCCTGTCGTGGCCTGGGCGATGTTGGTGGCCACGTCCCTGGTGGCCATGGCCTGCTCTTCGATGGCGGCGGCGATGGTGGTCACGATATCGTTCACTTCCTGAATGACCTGCACGATGCTTTGGATATCGTTGACAGCGGTCCCCGTTGCTGCCTGGATGCCGCTGATCTTGGATCTGATGTCGTCGGTAGCGGCGGCAGTTTTCTGCGCCAGCTCCTTGATTTCGTTGGCGACTACGGCAAAACCCCGGCCCGCCTCACCGGCTCTGGCCGCCTCTATGGTGGCGTTCAGGGCCAGAAGGTTGGTTTGGGCCGAGATGTCGTTGATCGCTTCTGTGACCTTGCCGATTTCGTTGGCGGAGAAGCCCAGATCCTGGAGTATTCCGGAGAAGGTATCGATCTTCTTTGATGCCGTGTCCGTCGTCGATCGGGCGCGTTCCGTGTTGCTGGCTATTTCGTTGATGGTCGTGCTCATCTCTTCGGTAGCCGATGCCACGGAACTCAGGTTTGTCGATGTCTCTTCCATGTTGGATGACACGGAGATGGTGTTTGCGCTCAATTCCTCGGCAGCAGCGGCCACGGTGGTGGTGCGGGAAGCCAGGTCCTGAACGCCCCGGGAGGATTTTTCGCTTATGTTCGACAATCCTGCAGCGGATGCGGTCAGGGTTCCGGCATTTTCGCTGATTGAACCGATAATGCCTTGAAGCTTGCTGACGAATGCGTTGAAATATCGGGCCATTTCGCCGATTTCATCCTTGCTGCCGGCTTCCAGGCGTTTGGTCAGATCACCTTCGCCTTCCGAAATATCCTTGAGCATGTTCACCATGCGGCGAATCGGCTGGACTATCTGGCGGGTGATGACGAAAACAGCGCCAATCAGCAGGGTCAGGCCGCCCAGGCTCAGGCCCAAGAGCAGAAGCTGTACGTTGCGGGCGTTTTCGAACATCTTGTCTTCAGGGATGCCGATCACGAAACTCCAGGCTCCCTCCGCACCTTCCAGGGCCACCGGTGTCATGCAGTAGAGCATGTCCAGACCGGAGGATTCGGACTTCTGGGAAAAAAAGGCCTGGGAGCCTTCCTTGAGTGCCTTGGCGACGGTTTCCTTGTTGGTATCGGCCAGGAATTCGGAGAAATTTTGGCCGATCCTCGCCTTGTCGGGATGGGCCACGATCATTCCCGAATCAGACAGCAGAAGTCCGTATCCGTTATCGAACACCTTGATGCGGGAGGCGACGTCCTGCAGGTTTTCCAGGCTGAGATCCAGGCCCACCACGCCCGATCCCTCTTCGGTCAAGGGCACGCACACGCTTATCATCATGCGGTTCATGCCCGCGACTTCATATTCCGTAGGTTCGGTCACCAGCATTTTTTTGGTCTGCAAGGGATACCAGTACCATTTGTCGGCATCGTCGCGGCTTGAGGATGCCGACGCTGTGGTGTGGGTCTCTTCGATCCCTTTCTGGCCGCGAATGTAATAAGGGAGAAATCGCCCCGATTCTTCATGGAGGGCGTCGGCGCTCACGTGTGCATGATCACGGCCGTCAAATGCGTTCGGGTCCCAGGCTGTCCAGGCCCCGAAAATCCCGGGAAAGGCTTCCAGGGTTTTGCGCAGCAGTCCCGTCACCACGGACCGCTCGGGTGTGTATTGGCTGCGCTCGTTGGCAACCGCCGCTGCCATGGCCTTGGCGGCGCCGATGGCGGCATCCAGTTCGCCCTTGACCATGTTCGCATAGCGCTGGCTGATCTCCAGGGAAAGATTGCTGATGTCCTGGACGGCCTTTTCCTTGATCTGGATTTGCACAAGAAACATGATCAGACCAAAAATAATGACGGAGACCAAACCCACGGGAATAAGAATTTTGTAGCGCAGTTTGAAGCGATCCAACATGCGGTTCTCCTTGATGCAGCAAGATGATAATTGAGCTCTCACGAGCGGAAGTTTTTTTGTCGTGCTGAAATCGGCCATGAGGATGCGCGGAATGCCGACGGGATCGCTCGACAACAAGCATTTAAAACACATGAGCCTGAAAAAATCCATATCCGGTTGCAAATTTAACGCAACCTGGGATTTTGGACGGTTGCCCGGGAATTGTCGCGCCCTGCTGATGCAGGAGATTTGCCGCATGCACGATTCTTGCTCGATATGACAATTTGGTCCGCAATGCGGCAGCATCTTCCTACCGACAAGGAGGGGACATGGAGATTGGCGGGACGGAATCGATCATGGTCATGCGCTCAGGCTATCAGGCTCGGGAGCGCGCAGTCAGAAGCACCTCTGCAGGCCAGGGGGACACGGTCAGCCTGTCATCGGAGGCCAAGCGCCTGCTCGAGTATTTCCGAAGCAAGCAGGTCAGCGCCATGGATCGGGACGGGTTGTCCGAGACGGCCGCCGCCGCGGCCTCCATGGAAAAAGACACGGAAGGGATGTCCGGCACCGGGGTCAAAGGCGTCTCAGCCGATGAAAGCACCGGAGCAGCGGCCGCGTCCGGGGCTGGCAGCCAGGTCGCGGATATTGAAAAGCGCATCAAGGCCCTGATGGACAAGGTCAAGCATATCATGGACAGCGACCTGCCCCCCGAACAGAAGCAAAGCGCGGCTGCGCCCTATCTGCAGCAGATCCAGGAATTGCAGCAGCAACTGCAGCAACTCACGACGCAGCAGAAAGCCTGACAGGCTGCCCCCCAAAAAAAACGGAACTCCGCTTCATCACGGCAGGGATGACGATCCGTGCCCAGACCGCAGCCTGACGGATTTGATTTATCCTCCCCGGCAGCGGGGCGTGCCGCTGTGAACAAGCAAGGGGAGGCTTCCTCGCGAAAGCCTCCCTCCGGACAACTTTGGACTCAAAAAGAGGCCAAGCTGCTATACGCATGTTTCTATTCATCCAAGCCCTGCGATCCTGCTGTGAGAAATTAATATGGCTGGACAATTTTTCAGGTCTTTTGCCGTATTAAATCCGCTTTTCAGTGCATAGCAGAAATTTCAAGATCAAAGAGTTATCGCAAAAAGCAATTCCAGCATGAAGAGCGATGTGCGTTTTATTTCAACTTCATGTTGCCCGTAAAAAAGAAATATTTTGTAAGAATTTTCTGTCATGCTTGACGATTTTTATCTTTCCGGGAGATTGACTGCTTTCGCCTTCCTGCCGCCGCATGGAAATGTTTTGATTCCCGATGCGGCGGCAGGTGGGAAAATCAAGGTGTACGAGGACAAGCATGAACAAAAAGCCAAATATCACCATAACCTTTCTTGACGCCGAGCGTCTTGAGATACTTCTCGATTCCCTGCCCAAGGGCGCCTTTCCGGGCAAAGCAGAACTGGAGGACGAGCTGGACCGCGCCACCATTGTGGAGCCCAAGAACGTTCCGGCCACCGTGGTGACCATGAATTCCACGGTCAAATTCAAGCTCATGCCCGCAGGTGAGGAGTTTTGTCTCACCCTGGTCTATCCGGGCAGGGTCGACGACAAGGGATCCACGATTTCGATTCTGGCCCCGGTGGGCAGCGCCCTGCTCGGGCTTTCCATCGGCGATGAAATCCAGTGGCCCAGACCCGGCGGCGGAATGCTGCAGGTGCGCATCGAGGAGATAGTCTATCAGCCCGAACGCGCTGGAGAGTACGAGCTGTGATTTTCCGCAGCAGTGGTTCCGCCTGTACGCATCCGGCCCGTTATCAGGCAGGGGCGGACAGGGTTGCCTCGGGGCCGCGTCTGTTTCATACGGTGGGCATGAAGCCGCGTTTCGCCATACCTCGTCTGCGCTTCCGGCAGCGGGCCTTGCTCCGCATGTACCGCACGGTGGCCGACTTTACCTACGATCTGGAAATCTGGATGGAGGGCAGCGGTTCGCTGCGCTACGTTTCCCCCTCCTGCCTGCGCATGACTGGGTATGCGGCGGAGGATGCACGGCGCGACAGGGATTTCTTTGCGCGGATCATCGTCCCCGAGGATTTGCCGCAATGGCGGCGGACCATGGACTGCGGACACCAGGGGGACATCGCCGCCATGGATTTTCGCATTCGCCGTCTGGACGGCTCGCGGATCTGGCTGTCCCAGGAGACCACCCGTGTTTTTGATCCGCGCGGCAGGTTTCAGGGCTGGCGCCTGTCCCTGCGCGACGTGACGGAGCGGGTGCAGGCCCGCATGTCTCTGGATCAGGCCCGGCAGAACCTTGAAGAGCGGGTGCGGGAGCGCACGGCGGAGCTGGAGCTGTCCCGCGAGCGTTACCGGGCCCTGTCCGGATACCTGCAGGACCGCATCGAGAAGGAACGGGCTCATATTTCACGTGAGATCCATGACGTACTGGGTCAGGACATGACCGCCATGAACATGGGCCTGCACCGCCTGGAACGGTCGTTTCAGGAAAACGGCGACGGGCGGCTGGCGCAGGTGGCGGAGCTGCGCGCCCTGGTCGCAGGCACCCTGGAAACAGTGCGTCGCATTTCGCGGGAGCTGCGTCCGCCCATGCTCGACGAACTGGGCTTTGCCGAGGCCGTGGCCTGGCAGGTCCGGACTTTTGCACAGGCCTCGGGGCTGCGCGTGGATCAGCGCATCGAATGCATCCCGGACCTGCCCGCCGCCCTGGCCACGTCCATGTACCGGGTGCTGCAGGAATGTCTGACCAATGCGGCCCGCCATTCGGGGGGCAACCGCCTGCATGTGTCCGTGCAGGTCGCGGAAGGGGAGCTTCTCATGCGTGTGGCCGACAATGGCCGGGGCATTACGCCAAGCCAGGCCGACGCATCCGGTTCGCTGGGACTCCTTGGAATGCGCGAACGGGTCCGCCTGGCAGGTGGAACGCTCAAAGTGGCCCGCCTGTCCAGGGGCGGAACCGAAGTGGTGGTCAGGGTGCCCCTGACCGGGGAGAGTGGCTCATGCGCATCTTGATTGTGGACGATCACGCGGTGGTGCGGCGAGGCACCATGAACATCATCATCGACCGTTTCCCGGAGTGCGAATTCTCCGAGTCGGGAACCTTGCACGAGGCGCGGCTGGTGCTGGAGGATGCACGGTTCGATCTGGTCATCCTGGACATTTCCCTGCCCGACGGAAGCGGGATTGATTTTCTGCAGTACGCGCAGGAACACTCTCCGGGCCTGCCCATTATCGTGCTCAGCATGCACCACGAGATCGAATACGCCCAGCGCTGCCTTAGCATGGGTGCACGCGGCTACCTGAGCAAGAATTCGGCTCCCGAAGAGCTTGAAGAGGCCATGATCTCCATTCTGGACGGCGGAATTTACGTCAACCCGTCGCTGCTGGACTCGCGCAGGCCCTCCTCGGCCATGGACGCCCTGTCCCGTCAGGAACGGGACGTGGCGCGCAGGCTGACGCAGGGGGAAACCATGACCGCCATCGCCCAGGCCATGGGTGTCAGCGTCAAGACCGCCAGCACCTATCGCACCCGGGCCATGCGCAAGCTGGGCATCGATACCACCTCCGGCCTCATTCGCTTCATGCTCGAACATGGCCTGGCGGGGATGTGACCATGTCGGAGAAATCCGACAAGGTTGCGCATGGCCCGTCAGAAAGGTTACAAACCAAGGATAATCATGGAAGAGATAGGTTCATTGTTTTTGCTGGCAGGCCTTCTGGGCCTGGTGTTGTCGCTCTTCCTGCTGGGCAGGCGTAAACGCAGTCCGGGCAGATCGCTGCCGGACAATTTTGATTTCGTGAATCGCAAACATTCCGAGCACCGACGATGAGTTTGAGCCTAGAAGATCTGGAGATGCGCGCCTTTGATCCACCGCATCTCGGCATGCCCGGCTGGCCCTGTCAGGCGGGCCGCTGGGAGGAGTGTGGCCGGTTCGTGGAGATTTTCGTGGCCGTGCGCGATGGCAGGATCATTGATGTGGGGTTTCTGACCAACATCCCCGGCGACGGCCTTGTCTGCGCCTCGGCCTATTGCGACGCGGTGTTGCAAAAAACCGTGGAGGAAGCTCAGGCTCTGCAGGAGCAGGACATCCTGGCCCTTTTTCCCTCCCCCAAAAGAGAGGATGCCGCCTTGCAGGACATCCTCAGAATCTGCGTCGACGCGGGTGTGAGGTCAGTCACGGCCTGTTCGCCCCTGCCGTAGTCCATGTCATTGCAAAAAGACGTCATCCCCGCGTAGGCGGGAATCCACTCCATCATTATTCATTCCGCAATGCTGAATCCCGGAGCGTTGAAAGTACGGTCAGGGCCAATAGCGCCGTTTTTGTCGCACCTTCGATGGCGGCCAGATAGTCGTGATCGAAGGTGTTGTCGCGCCTGTTGGCGATGACCGGGCAGATTACCCCTCCCCAGTGTCCCAGTCCGCCGAGAAAGTGCAGCAGAAAGCTCGCTTCCATCTCCATGTTCTCGACCCGCAATCCGTCCAGGCCGGGGTCGAATTCGCTGAAAATTCTGTCCAGATCCGGCGTGCTTGGCCGCAGCCTGGAGATGTCGCGGCCCTGGGGCGCGAAAAAACCGCTGCTGGAGACCGTGAGGCCGGTTCTGGCGGCAACTCCAAGCTCCTGTGCGGCCTGCGTCAGCGCCCGGACCACAGCTGGCTGGGCGCGGGAAACATAGGGCTGGATTTTTCCCCGGAACCGCGAGTTCGGCCTGGCCGCCTTTTCCATCACTTGCGCGAGTTCCTGTTCCAGGCGCGCACAGGTCTGGTCCGGGCAGGGCGTTTCGTAGAACAGGCCGGTGTTGTCCATGCCTAACGCGTAGGTGGTGATGATGGAAGTGCCGAGCCGGGTCGATGCCTGCAGGCCTCCGGAAGTTCCGACCCGGATGACGTTCAGCCTGGGAAAAAGTGGTTTGGCCGCGCGCGTGGAAAAGTCGATCTCGCAGAGCGCCACCAGCTCGTTGAGCACGATTTCAAGGGAAGGGGTGCCCATGCCCGAAGTCGCCACGGTGGTCCGTACGGGCGAGATGATCGTGGCCCGGCCCCCGGTCGCGCAGGACGTGCCCGTGGCCGTGACCAGCCCCCGGTGTTCCCGCTCGACCTCCAGGTCATGCAGAAAGGTCCGGGCGATGAATTCGGCCCGGCCCGGGTCGCCGACCAGCAGGATGTCCGGCGCGAGTTGGTCAGGGGTGATCTGGAGGTGGTAGATGCGCCCGTCAGCATCGATGGGCAGGTCGGCCTCGGTGCGGGCGGGGCAAGGGGGGGCGTCGCTCATGTAAGGTTCTTACCCAAGTTCGATTCGGCTGGCCAGCATGGTCTGGGGAGCGCAAGGCTCCGGTCATGCGATTGGCAGCGCTTTCCAGGCCATGTTGAGACCCATGATCAGAATCATGATGAAGAGCACTCGTTGAAAGGACAGATCTTTCAGCCTTCCGGACACCCGTATTCCGCCCCACGCACCAAGCCAGACCGCAGGCAGGGCTGCGGCGACGAGCCAGAATGTTTGCGCGCTGTACAGTCCGCTCAGGGCGTGGGCCGCGACGATGAAGAGTCCGCTGACGATGAAGAATGCGCCCAGGGCCGCCTTGATCTGCTGCTGGGTGCCGCCGCGCAGGGACAGGTACACGGCCAGGGGCGGGCCATTGAATCCGAAGGCCGTGCCCAGACCCGTGGACAGGAATCCGGCCAGCATGCCCCAGGAGGTGGCCAGCTTCCGCTTGTTCACCTGTGTGCCGCTCAGGCCCCAGAGGGAATAGACGACGAGCAGGGCTCCAAGCCCAATCTTCAGCCCGGACTCGGGGATATTTTTCAGGATCAGCAGGCCGCAGAACGCACCGGGAATCCCGCCCAGAATCACGGCCTTGATGCCGCTGGAGTCAAGCTCGCTGCGATAATTCCAGGCCATCTGCAGGTTCAGCGAAAGGACCACCAGACCGCAGGTGGAGACGGCCAGCGGCATGTCCAGCCCCGATGCCACGATGGGCATGGCCACCAGGGCCGCGCCGAAGCCGACGATGCCATTGACGAATCCGCCCAGGAGCCAACCGCACATGGTTATGAGATAGAGGGTAGAGTCCATCTTTTATTACAGGTGGTTGTGGGTGAAGGCGGTGGATTCCGTCATTGCCGCGTCGCGGAGAACTGATCGCTCTGCGCGACGCGGCGTGTTCAGGTCGACTAGAGGCCCAGGATGCGGCGAGCGTTGTCGTACATGACCTTGCGCCGGACCTCGTCCGTTAGGGGGAAGGAGGCGTAGGCGTCAAGGGCGTCGGCCAGTTCGATGAAGGGGTGGGCGCTGGCGAAGACGACCTTGTCCTGGATGATGGTGCTCATGGCCTGCACGAAGACATCGGCCATGGGCGCACGCTCGTATTCGGAGAAATCCATGTACACATTGGCGTTGCGCAGACAGGCGTAGACGCTCTCGTTGACGTAGGGATAACCGCCATGGCTCATGATGATGGTCAGTTCGGGAAAATCACGGGCGACCTGGTCGATGTGGCGGGGATCGGCGTAGTCCATGATCGCGCCGGGGACCTGCGGCGGAGGGGCCATGGTCACGAAAACCGGCAGGTTCAGTTCGGCGCATTTGGTGTAGAGCGGGTAGTAGCGGGCTTCGCAGGCCGGGATGTGAGCCAGGTAGGGGTCGATGGCGATGCCCTTCATGCCGTGTTCTTCGACGGCCCTGACGATTTCATAAACGGCGGCCATTTTCTTGTGCGGGTCGATGCCCCAGAAGCCGATGAACTTTTCCGGATAGGCCTTGCAGAACTCCAGCACGCTTCCGTTATTGGCGGGAGAGCCGTAGGTGGTTTCGCAGTCCCGCCCGGTAATGACCGCGCGTTCGACACCCCGGCTGTCCAGATCGGCCACGATTTCGGGTAGGGGCTGGGGCTGGCGGGCGTCAAACCCGATGGCCTTGCAGGCAGCCTTGAACATGGCGCTGGTCTTGATGCCGTTAATTATCTCGGGAGTGTTGGGACGGAAACGGAAATCGATGATTTTCATGGACAAAGTCTCCTTGTCCGGCACTGACGAACACGTCAGCCGGTTTTGAAATGTGCCGCCGGAGAGACCGGCGGCACGTGTTGAGGTCATGTTATTTCGAGATGAAGAAGAGCGGAACTTCAGGAATGTAGGTCACCACGAGGAGTACAAGGATCATGAGCAGCAGCATGGGCAAGACGGCTCGCGACAGGTATTCCAGCTTGGCCTTGGAAATGCCGCTGGCGACGAAGAGGTTTACGCCCACAGGCGGGGTGATGAAGCCGATGGCCAGGTTGACGACCATGATGATACCGAAATGCAGAGGCGAGACGCCCACTCCCGTGACCACGGGCAGCAGGATCGGCGTGAGGATGACGATGGCGGCCAGGGCTTCCATGAAGGTGCCGACGATGAGCAGCAGCACGTTGATGAGCAGCAGTACGACGATCTTGCTCTCGGTGAAGCCGAGGATGGCGCGGGCGATGGTGCCGGGCACGTCCTCCAGGGTCATGATGTTGCCGAAGAGCGTGGCCATGGCCATGAGCACGATGATGGTCGCCGATGTCTCGCAGGCTTCGATGCAGCAGTTCACGAACTTGCGGGCGTCGATTTCCCGGTAAACGAACACGCCGACGATGAGTCCGTAGAAGGCGGCTACGGCGGCGGCTTCCGTGGGAGTCATGACGCCGCCGTAGATGCCGCCCAGGACGATGACCGGAACCATGAGCGCCCACTTGGCGTCCCAGATTGCGGCCGTGAGGGATGCCAGCGTCCTTTTGCGCGCTTCGCCGCGCCAGTTGCGGGATTTGGCGTAGAAGTACGAATAGCCCATGAGTACCAGGCCCGTCAGAACGCCTGGCACGATGCCGCCTATGAACAGGTCGCCGATGGAGACCTGGGCGGAGATGCCGTAGACGACAAAGGGGTTGCTCGGTGGGATGAGCACTCCGATGGCTCCCGCCGCCGCGACGATGGCGCCGGCAAAGAACTTGTCGTAACCGCGTTCGATCATGGCAGGGATGGTCAGCGCACCGATGGCGGCCACGGTAGCCGGTCCGGAGCCGCTGATTGCGCCGAAGAACATGCAGGTGGCGACGGTGACCAGGGCCATGCCGCCATAGAGTCCTCCGAGCATTTCATCTGCCAGGGCAAGCAGTCGTTGCGACAGGCCGCCCGCGCCCATGAACACCCCGGCCGCGATGAAAAACGGGATGGCCATGATGGGGAAGGAGTCGATGGACGTGAAGGCGGTCTGGGCCAGGTATTCGATGGGCAGGGTCTCGGAGCAAATGACCGTAGCCAGGGTGGACAGACCCAGGGAAATGGCGATGGGAACACCTAGGCAGCACAGGACGGCGAAATAGCCGAACAGGGCCGGTAACGGCTCGATGTACTCGGCCAGCACTGCGGGGGCGATGACGGCAGCGGTGGCGACGAGGGCGAGACCGGTGTCCAGGAGGCCGCAAATTCTGGCTTGGGCGGTCAGGTTCTGCAGCAGACGGAGAGCCATGAGTCCGAAGCCCAGAGGCAGGATCATGTAGGGGATGATGTACGGAATTCTCAGAGCCGTCGTGAGCTGGGGGAATTCCCTCAGTCGTTCAATCTGGGTCCAGCCGTACCAGCAGATGGTCAGGGTGAGGATCAGGAAAAAGACCTCGACGACGATCCAGCTCGCGTTCTGCAGTCGCACCGGGAGCCGGTCGTAGATGATGTCGATGCGGATGGAACTGCGCTTCCTGATGGCAACGGACAGGGCGAGGTAGGTGATCCAGATGAAAACAAAACGGGCCAGCTCCTCAGTCCATACCGCAGCGCCCGCAGAGCTGGCGAAGTGGACGATGATGTACCTGTATGTCGTCTGAAACGTGATGAAAAATATGATCGCAAGCAGGCCGGCTACGAGAAAGACTTTTTCAAAATTTTCGTCGATCCAGTTCCAGATGTTTCTGGTTGCGGGGGCGGAGTTCACTTCACTCAGTGGGAGTGTACCGCAGTTGATATTCTGTTCCATGTCATCTCCCTATGCCTTGCCGCAGTGGGCTGCACCGAACGGCCAGTCTTGGGCGAGGCGGTGAACAGGCATGCTTCTTTCCGTTCGAATAATTTGAGAATTGCCTGCCGCCGGGGCTGAGAGCAGCCCGGCGGCAGGCGGACGGTTCAACTATTTCTGTGTGTCCATGATCAGCTTCAGCAGGTTTGCGGGCAACTGCTTGGCGAATTCATCACGCACGGGGGCGGTCAGTTCCTTCAGCTTGGTGCGTTCCTCGTCGCTGAGGACGGTCACTTCGATGCCCTTTTCCTTGAAGGCGTCCCAGGCTTTCTTTTCAAGCTCATCGGTGATGCCGCGCTGCCATACGAGGGCTTCGTGGGCGGCTTCGCGGATGATATTCTGCTGTTCGGGAGTCATGCTGTCGAACTTCTTCTTGTTCATGAGCAGGATGTGCATGCTGTAGTTGTGGTTGGAGTCCATGGCGTACTTCAGCACTTCTGTGTGCTTGGCGTCGTTGAGCAGGGAGAAGGTGTTGCCTTCGGCATCGACGGTGCCCTGCTGCAGGGCGGTGTACACTTCGCCCCAGGCAACGGGAGCGGGGTTCATGCCCAGCGCCTTGGCCACTTCAACCTCGACCGGGGAGTCGGTGGTGCGGACCTTGAGGCCGGCAAGGTCGGCCACGGTTTTCAGGGGCTTTTTCGTGCTGACAAAGTTGCGGTAGCCGTACTGGCTGTACATTACGGTGGTCAGGCCGATCTCGTTGGAAATCTTTTCCAGTTCCTGGCCGAGTTCGCCTTCATCAAGGGCCTTGTACAGGTTCTGCTGATACTTGGGGGAGGTGATGTATGGCAGGTCGAGGGCCATGTAGGCCTTGCTGAAGCTGGCCATGTTCGGGGAGGAGCAGGACGACATGTCCAGGGTGCCGGCCTGGGCCGCTTCCGTGGTCACGCGGTCGCTGCCGAGCTGAGCGCTGCCGAAGATCTGGATCTTTATCGTTTTGTCGCTCTTGGCCTCCACCAGCTCCTTGAACTTCTCGATGCCCAAAGTGACATTGTTTCCGGGGGCCATGGGGTGGCCAATGCGCAGGGTCAGGGGTTTGCCGGCGTGTGCTAGGTCTACGGATCCTGCCAACCCTACTGCGGCCATGAGGCTCAATGCGACTAAAACAAGCTTCTTCATGTATTCCTCCAAAATGTTGAGTTTCGACCAGCGTTGCCGGGCAATGTTTCCGGTTGTCGCCCTCTGGTCACGGGTATTGGTCTCCATTGAGCAGGATGCATGCCAAGAAAAAAAGCCGTTAACGAAATATGAGACATGATAAAGTATATAAAATTCAATCATTTGAGTTTTGGATGTGCATAAATGCGGCAGGTTGGGGAAGGGTTCGTTGCAAATTTGCAACTATCAATAAGTGTTCTTGTCAGACTTGCTGTGTTTGAGAATTTAATCACAAAATCGTGTCATACGTAAGCGCTCGAAGTGGGCTTGTCTTTTTTTGCGACTGCTCTGGTAGGAAATTCTGAGTAACTCGTCGCATTTTTGCAACACATTTTTTTCACAAAAGGATGATTTTTTGAGCCTGGTTGCAAATTTGCGACGGCTTTGTATCGTTATTTTTTTCTCAAAAGGGCGTTAAGGCGCTCTATCCTTGGAAATCTCGTTTTTCTAGCTGGTTATGAGAATTGGCACAAAGAATGCTCAGAGGGAAACAGTTTAATAAATCCAAAGCATATCTGTGAAAAAGAATTGAACATGATGCTTCAACAGTCTGGTGGCAAATTTCACAGATTTTAGTTCTCATAAGATTTAATCAATAAACTTAGACCAGGAGTAAAAACATGACTCGCTTTACTTGTGAATGCATGTCCCCTCAGGAAGAACGCCTTTATAATCAGATTGAAGGAAAGGAAGATAAATTCAGAAAGACTCATAGTCGTGTCTTTAAGCTCCTGGAAAAGTTTGATGGGCAAAAACCTCGTATTGATATCGAGCGTGCCTTGTATTTCACTCAGTCAATGCAAGAGACTGAAGGACAGCCTCTTGTTCTGCGCTGGGCAAAAGCCTTGAAGCATATCGCTGAGAACATGACAGTTTATGTTCAGGAAGATCAGCTTCTGCTCGGCAGAGCTGGCTGCGACGGCCGTTACGGCATACTCTATCCCGAACTCGACGGTGACTTCCTCGACATCGCGGTCAAGGAACTCCCCAACCGTCCCACCTCTCCGGCGACCATCACCCCCGAAGACGCGAAGATCGTGGTCGAGCAGATCGCTCCCTTCTGGAAGGGCAAGACCTTTCATGAGAAACTCAACGCCGCCCTGCCTGAGGAAGTCCACAAGCTGACCTATGACGATCCCGAAGGCCTCATGTCACGTTTCATCGTCAACGAGACGGCTTCCTTCCGTTCCTCCATCCAGTGGGTGCATGATTTCGAGAAGATCCTGAAGCGTGGTTTCAACGGCATCAAGCGCGAAGCCGAGGAGAAGCTGGCACTTCTTGATCCTTTGAGCCCCAAGGACAATTGCGAGAAGAGACCTTTTCTCGAAGCCGTGGTCATCGTCTGTGATGCCATCGTGCTCTGGGCCAAGCGTCACGCCGTGCTGGCTCGTGAAGTGGCGGAAAAAGAGACCAACCCCGTGCGCAAGGCTGAGCTTATCCGCATGGCCGAAAACGCCGAACGCGTGCCTGGCGAGCCGGCCCGCGATTTTTGGGAAGCCTGCCAGAGCCAGTGGTTTACGCAGATGTTCTCCCGCATCGAGCAGAAGACCGGCACGACCATCTCCAACGGTCGCATGGACCAGTATTTTTATCCTTATTACGATCAGGATGTCGAGGCAGGCAAACTGACCGAAGAACAGGCCATGGAACTCCTGGAGTGTATGTGGGTCGGCATGGCCGAGTTCATCGACATGTACATCTCTCCCACGGGCGGCGCTTTCAACGAAGGCTACGCGCACTGGGAAGCTGTGACCGTGGGCGGACAGACTCCGGATGGACGCGACGCCACCAACGATCTGACGCATCTGATCCTGAAGTCCAAGCGTGAATTTCCTCTGCATTACCCGGACCTTGCGGCCCGCATTCACAGCCGCTCTCCGGAGAGCTATCTGTGGGATGTGGCCGAGACCATCAAGGACGGCTCGGGTTTCCCCAAGCTCATCAACGACGAGGAGATCGTTCCGTTGTATGTCTCCAAGGGTGCGACCTTTGCCGAAGCCTATGATTACGCCGTTTCCGGCTGTACCGAGGCGCGCATGCCCAATCGAGACACCTACACCTCCGGCGGAGCGTACATCAACTTCGCGGCCGCCGTGGAGTTGGTGCTGCGCAATGGCCGCATGAAGAAATACGGCGACGTCGAACTCGGTCTGAAGACCGGTGATCCGACCAAGTTCACTACCTGGGAAGAATTATGGGAAGCATACGTGCAGCAGCACCTGCTTTTCCTGCGCACCGCCTTCGTACAGCAGTACAAGATCAACAAGATCCGCGCGACCTGCTTCGCTCAGCCCATGGGTTCAGCCATGCACGACCTGTGCATGAAGCATTGCATCGACCTGCATCAGGAACAGATCCCGGAGGGTATCAATCTCGGGTATTTTGAATACATGGGACTTGGCACTGTCGTGGACTCCCTGGCGGCCATAAAGAAGCTGGTTTTCGAAGACAAGAAGCTGACCATGCAGCAGATCATCGACGCCATCGACGCCAACTTCGAGGGTCATGAGGATGTCGAGGCCCTGCTGCACAGCGCTCCCTGCTACGGGAACAACGATCCCTATGCCGACAGCATCGGTCGTGAAATCGACAGGATATCCGTTGAGTACGGCGGCAAGTACAGCAAGGAACTGGGCATGCACAACGATGTCCGTTACGTGCCTTTCACCTCGCACGTGCCCTTCGGCAAGGTCGTCAGCGCGACCCCCAACGGACGCAAGCAGTTCACACCGCTGTCCGACGGCTCCTCGGCCTCTCACGGCGCGGACGTCAACGGGCCCACGGCCATCCTGCTGTCCAACTACAACACCAAGAACTACGGCATGCGCGACCGCGCAGCCCGCATGCTCAACATCAAGTTCACGCCCAAGTGCATCGAAGGCGAGCAGGGCACGGAAAAGTTGGTGTCCTTCATCCGCACCTTCTGCGACCTGAAGATCTGGCATGTGCAGTTCAACGTAATCAACCGCGACACCCTCATCGCGGCCAAGAAGGACCCGCAGAAATACCGCAACCTCATCGTGCGCATCGCAGGGTACAGCGCCTACTTCGTGGACCTGTCACCGGACCTCCAGAACGACCTCATCGCCCGTACGGAGCATGGAGATATCTAAAAAACAGGGGGGCTTCGGCCCCCTGTTTTTTTCCATCCGGGAATTCGCGCCTGGACCGTTGGCCGGTCCTCCCGCACCGAGTAAACCATCGAGGAGTTTCATGAGCGCGTTAGAAGACAAGAAGAAGAAAGGTCTGGTGTTCAACATCCAGAAATATTCCGTGCACGACGGCCCCGGGATTCGAACCATCGTTTTTTTGAAGGGATGCCCCTTGTCCTGCAAGTGGTGCAGCAATCCCGAATCTCAACACAGTGAACCGGAGCTGGCGTTCAATCCCGGCCGGTGCCTCACCTTTTCCAAATGCACCCGATGTCTGCAGGCCTGTCTGCGCGGCGCGATCCTGCGGGAGGCGGACGACACGCTCCGCATAGACCGCGCGCTCTGTGACGGATGTCCGAAAAATTGCGCCGAAGCGTGTCCGTCCCAGGGACTGATAGTCTATGGACAGGAGCGCACAGTGGACGATGTTCTCAAGGTGGTGGAACAGGACGCTGCCTTTTACACCAGGTCCAGCGGTGGCTTGACCCTGTCCGGCGGGGAACCGCTCATGCAGGGCGAATTCGCCTTGGCTTTGCTCCGCGACGCCCGACGCCGCAGGATCAAGACGGCGGTGGAGACGTGCGGCATGGTACCTTGGAAGACTCTGGAAGCTGCCTCCGGGTATTTGAACTACGTGTTGTACGACATCAAGCATATGGACAGTGAGATTCACGAAGCTCAGACTGGATGCACCAATGAGCGGATTCTCGATAACTTCAGAAAGCTCGCCATGCTGGATCCGAACAAGGGGATTTTGGCCCGTACGCCGGTCATTCCCGGGTTCAATGACTCGGAGGATGCAATTATCGCCATTGCGAAATTTTTGGAGCCATTCCAGAATGTGCGTTACGAAATGCTTCCATACCATCGTCTTGGGACACAGAAATACCATTTTCTCGACCGCGTTCCGCCTATGGACGAAGTCACACTGGATAAATCTGTCATGGCAAAATTGATTGATGCCGCCAGAAGCGTTCTTGGAGACAGGGTCGAGGTTGTAAAATAGCATTGATGCACTATTTAAAAAATAAAATTAATATGCGCATATTTTTTTATTATATTGGTTATTCTGGCTGAATAATGATTAGTTATAATCTTATTGCATTGCTTTATATAAAAAGGCAGCTCGTCAGGGTTGCCTTTTTTTTTAAGCCGTGAGAGATTTTTTTGCATGTCAAACCGCTCCATGGATTTTCTTTCAAAGCACTTTGAATACATACTGGATGCTCTTCCCGACGGAGTGTTCATCTCGGATGTTTCCGGCGTTACCCTGCGTGTCAATCGTATGTATGAGCAGCTCACCGGGCTCAAACAGGATCAGGTGCAGGGCAAACAGGTTCGGGCTCTTGTCGAAAACGGTGTCTTCGACAAGGTCCTGAATCCAGAAATAGTCCGTACCGGAAAACCCGCAACCCATGTGCAGCAGTTGCAGAACGGGAAGAAGCTGGTCCTGTCCGGATTCCCCGTATTCGATGATTCCGGGGCCCTGCGCCTGGTGGTCACCTTCGTGCGCGACATCACCATGATCACGCGTCTCAACGATCAAATGGAGGAGCAGCGCCAACTGATCGAGCAGTTCCATGAGCAGATGGCCTATATCGCCCAGGAGCGCAGCAAGACGCTGACTCCGGTCTATGAAAGCGAGGAGATGCACGGCGTCATGAACATGCTGAGGACCTTCGCCCCCACCGACGCATCCGTATTGCTGCTCGGGGAGACTGGCGTGGGCAAGGACGTTTTCGCTCGCCTGACCCACGGGCACAGCGCCCGCAAGGACAAGATAATTCTCAAGGTGGACTGCGGCGGCATCTCCGAAACCCTGACCGAGTCCGAGATGTTCGGCTACATGCCCGGAGCCTTCACCGGCGCGTCGAGCAAGGGCAAGGCCGGATATTTCGAGCTGGCCGACGGCGGCACGGTATTTCTGGACGAGATAGGGGAGTTGCCCCTGTCCATGCAGACCCGCCTGCTGCGCGTGCTGCAGGACGGCGAGATCATGCGCGTGGGCGGGAGCAGGACGACCAAGGTCGATGTCCGGATCATCGCGGCCACCAACAAGAACCTGGCCGAATGCGTGGAATCGGGAACCTTTCGCCGGGACCTCTACTACAGGCTGAACGTGGCCACGGTGACCATCCCCGCATTGCGCGAACGCTCCGATGACGTTCGCCCCTTGGTGGAGCATTTTTTACGCTACTATTGCAGCAAGTACGGCAAGAACATGGCCGTGATGGAAGTGGCCATGAACATCCTGTCGCGCTACCAGTGGCCGGGCAATGTCCGTGAACTGCAGAACATGGTCCACGGCCTGGTCATCACCCACAAGGGCAGCCTCATCTCTCCGCGCGACCTCCCGCCCCACGTCCTCGAAGATCAGGCCCGGGAGCGGTGCTACACCGACGATATCCTTACCGGAGGCCGCTCCCTGAAGAGCATCATGGCCGACATCGAGCGGGATTTTCTGCAGCAGGCCCTGGAAGTGCACGGTTCGGTGCAAAAAGTCGCCGATCTCTTCCAGGTCGACCGCAGCACGATTTTCAGGAAGGTTCAGAAGAAGTGACGCCGGGGCAACCGCCCCGACGTCCGGATGAAGCCTTGTTTCTGCGTTGCGCGTTCCGCGATTGCGTGAAGCCCCTCACGTCCCAGTTCACAATTTTGGTCAGGGAGTGAGGATCTTGTTCGGGCATGGCCCGACGTTTCTTCCGATTCGTGCCCTCATCCAGTAGAGTTCTTTTCCGCATTTGCGCTGATGATGACTGAGCTTTTCATGATCCGTGGATTGCGCATGGATTCACAGGGCCTTGGACGAAGCAAGATAGTCATCCGGACGGAGCCCCTCGGCCATGAGCTGATTGATTTCCTCGACCACCGATACCAGCCCGCTGATGTCGTCGATGACGAAGTGGGCGCCGACAGACTCCATGCGCTTGCGTATGTAGCGCACGCGGTTGGCAAGCTCTGTTGCGTCCAGGGCCTGTACTTCCTCGTGCGTCAGCCCCATCTCGTTCCCTGAGGTCGTCACGGCCACGGTCCACATTCCCGCGTTGAGACCTTCCAGCACATCAAGGGGAGTGTCCCCGACTTTGACCATCGCCGACATGGGGTAGGTTCCGAGTTCCATGGCGATGCGAAAGCACATCCAGGGGTGCGGACGCCCGGCAGGCACGTCCGAAGCGCAGACCACGCTGTCCGGCCAGAATCCTTGTCTGGCGGCCTCTTCGCACATGAGTTTGGCCCCGAGGCTGTCGTAGCCGGTGGTCGATCCGATGCGCATGCCCATGCCCCTCAGGGTGGACACGGTTGTCAGCAGTCCGGGGACCAGTGCCGAGTATCTGTGCAGGCCCTTCATCCTTATTTCTTCGAAATGCTGATGCATCTCGAGGAAATCCGCCTCGCCGATTTCCTTGCCGTAGATTGCCGTCCAAAGTTGTCGGATGCGTGGCATAGCGCTGATGGCCTTGAGATGCTCCATCTTGTCCATGCCCATGTGAGCGCGGACCTCCTCCTCGGTGGGTTCGATGAAACGTGTGCGGAACACTTCCCGAAACGCCGCGACAGGCCCGAAACAGCCATAGTCCATGGCTGTCCCGGCCCAATCCAGCACCACCGCCTTGAGGGTGCCGGAGAAATGCTCAATGCGGTGCAGATTCATGCCTTTCCTCCCGAATGCTGAAGGTTGCGGTTCATGTGCGAACCCGAGCAGCGCGCCGGCGGGCAGTGGCAGAGATGCGCCCGCCGGCGCGATTTCGGGGAGGAGGTTTCTATTCCTTGATGTCCTTGAGCAGAGTTTCGAGGTTCTTCTTGACCTTGGCGAACAGCTCCGCTGTCTGATTACGGTCGAGGACAAACATGGGGCTGCCGCTCTGACCCATCAGTTCCTTGACTTTCTTGTCGTTGAACATGTCCAGGAACGCCTTTTCGCACCTGGCGATGACAGCCGGGTCGGCGCCCTTGGGCAGGAAGATGCCGCGGTAGTTCACGCTCGAATTATCCACTTCAACGCCCTGCTCCATGAAGGTGGGCACGTCTTCGATGAAGGGGTGCCGCTGCAGGTCGGCGATGGCCAGAATGTTCACGGATTCGCGGTTACGGTAGGCGTCAGCCAGATTGTTGAAGCCGGCCATGACCTTGGCGCCCATGACGCTCTGCATGGCCGGGGTGCCGCCCTGTTCGGGGACGTAGGTCAACTTGATGTCGGCGGCCTTGGCCAGCTGCAGCATGGCGATGTGGTGCCCGACATAGAGGCCGGCGCCGTTGACCGTGACCTTGCCGGGGTTGGCTTTGGCGAAGTCGACCAGATCCTTCACGGTCTTGAAGGGGCTGTCCTTGGGCACGATGAGCACGGCCGGATCGGCGCCCCAGGTTGCGATGGGCTCGAAACTGTCAACGCTGAACTTGGAATCCTTGTACACCAGGCTCTGGGCGATGAAATGCGGGGCGTTGTAAGTGCTCAGCCAGTATCCGTCGTTGGCTGCCTTCTCGGCGAACCAGTTCCAACCGACCCTGCCGCCGGCGCCGGGCTTGTTGATGACCACTATGGGCTGCCCGAAGAATTTTTCATCGGAGGACAGTGTCGTCACGATGCGGGCCTGGAAGTCGGTGGCGCCTCCTGGGGGATAGGTCACGACCATGGACATGGGCTTGTCGGGGTAGGCGGCCAAGGCGGCGCCGGACATGCCGCAGAGCAGCAGGGCGAGAAGGCAGAAGGGGATCAGCAGCTTTTTCATAATTCCTCCGGATAACAGGTTGCTTACAGTGCTATGCCACTCGGAATGATCACTCCGAGCATGACGCTGAAGAGAACGTAGACCACGGCCATGAAGATCAGGGCGTTGAAGGCCTTGCGCCGGACCCCGGCCGTGGTCGGCTTTGCGGGGTCGAGGACGAGCAGGGTCAGAAGGAAGAACAGGAACCCGGACAGATAGAACCCCACAGCCTCCATGGTGAAGACGTAGATGGTCATGAGTCCGAGAGCCATGCCCACCCGCCGCATTGGGAAAGGTATCGGCCCGCCCTTGAAGGGCAGGGACCAGCGCAGGAAGGTGGGCCAGGAGATGGGCCTGATCCTGTTCAGATAGAGCCAGAGCTGCAGGGCGTTGATGGAGGCCAGGATGAGCATTCCGTAGCAGATGTACTTGGGGAATAACTTCGCGTCGTCCACGGAGATGTCGTTCAGCATCCAGAGGGCCACGACCGGGATCGCGAACATGACGGTGGTTTCGAGAAGGCGCTTGCGTGCATTTATCATGGGGTTTCTCCTTATGCCCGGGACGGCGAGGCTGCAGTGTCTGGCGACGCCAGGGCGTCTCTGGCCGCATTATTCCGGGACATCTTCCATTCGCTGTAGACGCTCCATCCGATGGAGATGACGCACAGGGCGATGACGACCATGTTCACGCCGCCCGTCAGGAAGTAGCCCGCCAGACCGTCGCCGGTCTGCGCGATGATCTTGCCCCGGCTGAAGTTGTCCTCGGCCAGGGGGCCCAGAATGAGCCCGAGCACAACGGGAGCCGGGGAGAAGGAGTTCCGGCTGCTCAGATACATGCACAGGCCCAGGCAGAACATGATGATGACGTCGTCCATGCTGTTCTGCACGCTGTAGGACCCGTACACGCAGAGGATGGTCACCGCTGCGACCATGAAGATGTTGGGGATGTTCATGACGAAATGCGAGTAGCGGGAGATCATGATCCCGAAAATTGCCATGGCGAACTGCGCCACGACCATGCTTGCGATGAAGGTGTAGGCCACGTCGGCGTGTTTGGTGAACAGTTCCGGGCCGGGGAAGAGGCCGTGGATGAGCAGGCCGCCCAGCAGCACGGCGGCGGTGGGGCTGCCAGGGATGCCCATGGTCAGAAGCGGAATCAGGGCCGGGCCGACGGTGGCGTTGTTGGAGGATTCCACCGAGATGATGCCCTCGGGCGTGCCCGTGCCGTAGAGTTCCGGAGTGCGGGACATCTTTTTGGACTGGTCGTAGGCGATGAGGCCCGCGACTTGGCCGCCCGCGCCGGGGATGGCACCGATGAAGGACCCGACCACGGAACCCATGATCCATTGTTTCGGGTGTTTGATGATGTCGGCCAAGGCTTCCCTCAGTACGCCCTTCTGGGCCTTGAAGGACTGCTTTTCCAGAGCCTGTCCGATGGTTTCCACCAGGGTGAATATCTGCGGTATGGCAAAGAGGCCGATGAGCGCCGGAATGATGGAGATGCCGCCGGTCAGCATGTCCGAGAAGACAAAGCGTTCCGACCCGTAGACCGGATTCTCGCCGATGCAGCTCAGGAGCAGGCCAAAGGAGCCGGCATAGAGGCCCTTGACCACCGTGCCCGAGGACAGGCCCGCGATGACCGTGACGCCGAAGATGGCCAGCCAGAACAGCTCGGCCGGTCCGAATTCCATGGCCATGCGGGCTATGGGCGGGGTGAAGAAAATCAGCACGGCGACCCCGAACAGTCCGCCGACCCCGGAACTCAGGAAAGACAGGTAGAGCGCTTTCTCGGCCTTGCCTTTCCTGGCCATGGGGTGGCCGTCGAACATGGTGGCTATGTTGGCCGGCGCACCGGGGATGTTGATGAGAATGGCCGTGATGGAACCGCCAGCCACGGCGGCCGTGTATACGGAGCCGAGGAGGATGAGGCCTTCGGCCGGGTCCATGTGGAAAGTGAAAGGCACCAGGAGCGCCACTGCCATGGTCGGGCTCAGCCCTGGCGCAGCTCCCAGGAGGATGCCACCGATGGCGCCGCCGACCATGAGCGCGATCTTGAGCGGCGTGAAACATGCGAGGAAATAGGTGATGAAATCCATATGTATGCCTCCAGACGGATCGCCTTCGCGGGCAATCCGTTTGGGCGGGGCCAAGGCCCCGCCCGGTTGTCGGTGCTAGGTCATGAGCTCCCGCAGCATGGGGCCGACCAAACTCGGCTTCTTGGCGACCAGGCCGCCGGCCATGGTCAGGGCGTCGATCTTGGCCTCGACGGTACCCTTGCTGCCGGTGACGATGGCGCCGGCGTGGCCCATGCGCTTTCCCTTGGGGGCCGTGCGGCCGCCGATGAAGGCCACCAGCGGCTTGGTGAATTCACCGCTCTCCATGGCCTGAGCCACTTCCTCCTCCATGGTGCCGCCGAGTTCGCCGATGATGACCACGGCGTCGGTTTCGGGGTCTGCCTGGTAGAGGGGCAGGATCTCGGCGAAGCGGGTCAGGGGCACTGAGTCGCCGCCAACTCCCATGAGGGTCGAGACGCCGTATCCGGCCTTGACCACCTCGGCCGTGACCTCGTTGGTCAGGGAGCCGCTTCGCGTCATGACGCCGATGCGTCCGGGCCTGTAAACGCGCTCGATCCAGTAGGGCAGCACGCCCATCATGGCCTTGCCGGGGGAGATGACGCCCGAGGTGTTGCCGCCGACGACCATGGCTCCGCATGACGTGGCCGCGCTGCGAATCTGCAGCAGTTCGTGCAGCGGGATGCCGTCGGCGATGGTCACGATCTTGCGGATGCCGGCGTCGAGAGCCTCGAAAATGGCGTCCTTGGTGAAGGCAGGAGGCACGAAGAGCATGGCGGTGTCCGCGTCATGATCCTGCATCCCGCGACGGATTGTATGATAGATGGGGATGCCTTCGACCTGCTGTCCCTCTTTGCCGGGGGTGACGCCGAAGACCACGTTCGTGCCCATGTCCTGCATGTGTTTGGTCCAGTAGCTGCCTTCCTTGCCGGTTGCACCCTGGACCAGGACCTTGTTGCTACGATCGATGAAGATGCTCATGAAATCCTCCCTGCGGCGATGGCCACGGCGCGCTGCACCGCGTCTTCGGTCTCGGACAGGGGCGTGAGGCCCAGGTCCCGGATGATCTGGAACGCCTCCTCCTCGTTGGTCCCGCGGATGCAGGTCACGATGGGGATGGACGGCTTGAACCTGGCCACTGCGTCGGCCAGGCCACTGGCGATGACGTCGGCCCTGGCCACGGTGCCGAAGGTCACGATGAGGATGACCTTGGCCTTCTCGTTTCGGAGGCACAGTTCCATGGCGTCCACTGCCCGGGTGTAGTTGGGGCCGCCGAACTCCAGGTAGTTGGCCACGGAGCCGCCGGCGTAGTTGATGAGGTCGAAGACCGTGGTGGTCAGACCCGCGCCCGCGCACATGAGGCTGATGTCGCCATCGAACTGCAGGTAGGGGATGCCGGCCAGGGCGGCTTCATATTCCACGTCGTGGTCGTAATGGTCGCGGGTGATCTCGTAGCCCGGTTGGCGGGACATGGAGTTGTCGTCGATGACGAGCTTGCCGTCGCCGGCCACGAACGTATCCTCCGCGGTCAGGAAGAGGGGGTTGATCTCGATCAGTTCGGCGTCGAATTTGCGGAAAGCCTGATACAGGGCGGAGAGCACCTTGTTGAAGGCCTTGGCCTTTTCGCCGCTCAGGCCTAGCCCGAAGGCGATGTTGCGCATGTGGTGGCCAGAGAGACCGCTGTCCAGGTCCACGTGCTGGGTGATGATCTTCTCCGGCGCGGTGGCTGCGATCTCCTCGATGTCCACGCCGCCTTCGGCGCAAGCCAGGATGGTGGCCTTGGCCCTGGCCGCGTCCACGGTGACGGCCAGATAGATCTCTCCCGAGAAGTCGACGGCGTCTTCGAGCAGGACCTGTCGCACGCCGCGTTCCTCGAAGAGGGTGCGGGCGTACTCAAGGGCGTCCTTCTCGCTGCGGACGACCCTCACGAGCCCGGCCTTGCCGCGTCCGCCCTGGAGCACCTGAGCCTTGATGACGCAGGGCATGTTGAAGTCGCCGATGGCGCTGGACACTTCTCCGGGGCTGCTGAGAAGCATGCTCTGGGGTATGGGGATGCCGCATTGCCGGAAGGCGTCCTTGGCCTGGTATTCGAAAAGTTTCATGGCTACCTCCTGCTCGCATGCTGCTGTGCGTGCCTGGCGTGAAATTCGCCCCAGACGGCCTCTTCGGAGAAGACTCTGGCCGGACGGGGCTCGTTGACCCAGGTCACGTTCAGGAAATGCTTGTAATGTATGTTTTCCGTGGTGCTGTTCTTGCCCCAGGTGCCGCATCCCAGGGTTGCGGTGGGCGGCATGTAATTTGTTGCGTGTCCGCCGTTGGCCGCAGCCATGGGCTGGCGGACCGTGATGCGGCTGGTGAGCATGGTCTGCCCCATGCGCTCGATGTAGTCGGCCCGGTAGGTGTGGATGCCCATGGAGTGTCCGCGGCCGTAACGGTTCGTGATGGACGTGATCTTTTCCAGGGCTTCGTCGAAGGTCTCGTAGGTGAAGAGCGTCAGGACCGGGCTCATCTTCTCGTCGGCGAATTTGTCCTTCACCGCGGGTTCCTCGCCCATGACCACCAGCATGCAGGTGTCTGCGGGCACCTCGATCCCGGCGTCGGCCGCGATGCGCGTCGCCGACTGGGCCACGATTTTGCCGTTGATCTTGAGTTGGCCTTTGTCGTTCGTCTGCCACATCCACTCGCGCAGCTTCGCCTTCTCTTCGTGGGAGCAGATGTAGCCCTTGTTGGTCCGGATTTCCGCAAGCACGTCATCGAGGACGCCGCGCTGCACGATGATGGAGTTCTCCGAAGAGCACGACGTGGCGTAGTCGAAAGTCTTGCTGGCGGTGATCATGGATACGGCTTCCTCCACATCGGCATCCTCGGCGATGATGCAGACCGCGTTGCCCACGCCCACGCCGTAGGAGGGGGTGCCGCTGGAGTAGGCCGCGCGGACCATGGGACCGCCGCCTGTGGCCACGACCAGGTCGCACTTCTGCATGAGTTCGGCCGTGGAGGGGATGTCCGCGTCGTCATAGATCTGCACCAGGTCCTCGGGGGCTCCGATCCGGCGCAGGGCCGCGCGCATGAATTCCACGGCCAGGGTGCTGGCCTTGCGGGCCCGGCTGCTGGGCCGGAAGATGACCGCGTTGCGGCCCTTGAGGATGGCCACGGCCTTGGTGCCCGCCGTGGCCGTGGGGTTGGTCGCGGGCAGGATGGCGCAGACCAGGCCGACAGGTTTGGCGTATTTGGAGATGCCTGTCTCCTCGTCGCGTTCGATGAGGCCAACGGACGTCTTGCCGAGGATGCCCTCGACGGCTCCGCCGACCTTGCGCTTATGTTTGACGACCTTGCTCTCGTAGTTGCCGTAGCCCGTTTCCTCGACGGCCAGGGCTGACATGGCCTGCGCATTCTCGTCGTTGTACAGTGCCCAGCCTGCGGCGAGGCAGACGTCATCTATCTGTTCCTGGGTATATGCGGCCACCTGTTCCTGTGCTCTGCGACCGGCCTGAATGAGTTCGTCCACTCTGCTCGCGGGTCCCGCAGTGGACCCGCCCCGGAGGGAGGCAAGCCTGTGGCTGACTTTTAGGCTCCGGGGAAGTGCTTCTTGTCCAGATGCTCGTACTTGGGCAGGAAGCGGGTCGGCAGGGCCAGAGCGTCGCGCCGGAAGGGCGGGGCCAGGCGGGTGCCGTCGGTCATGACCTCGATGACAGCCGGACGTCGGTTCTTCCTTGCAGCGTCCAGGGCTTCGGCCAGGTCCTTCTGGGTGTTGACGACGTAACCGTCGGCACCCATGGCCTCGGCGATCCGCGCGTAGGACTTGGACCAGATGTCCGCGCCCACGAAGCGGTTGTTGTAGAAGTCGATCTGGTTCTTCTTTTCCGCGCACCAGGCGCCGTTGTTGTAGACGGTGGCGATGACCGGGAGATTGTACTGAACGGCGGTCGGAACCTCGAAGAGGCTCATGCCCCAGGCGCCGTCGCCGACGATGGAGACAACGGTGTCCTCGGGACAGGCCAGCTGCGCGCCCAGGCCGGCCTGATAGGCGAACCCGGTGTTGCCGAAGGTCAGCGTGGCCACATGGCGCTTGGGCTGGTTGAAGCGCAGGTAGCTGTTGGCCGTGGAGGATGTGTTGCCGATGTCCGTGGTGGCGATGGCGTTGGTGTCAGTGATGAACCTGCCCACGATTTCCAGGGCCTTGCGCGGGTGCATCCGGCCTTCGATCGTGGGTTCGTCGGCGATGGCGGCGATCTCGGCGTACCAGTCCGCCAATTCTGCCTTGACCATGGTGTACGTCGAGCTCAAGTCCTGCTTGGCGGGAACGGCGGCGCGCAGGCGGGCGAAGAGTTCCTCGGAGGCGTCCTTGGCGTCGGCGCACAGGCCCACTGCCACTGGGTGCGTCTTGGCGATGTGGCGCGGGTTGATGTCGATCTGCACGATCTTCGCCGTCTTGGGGAAGTAGTTGATGTCGTACTGGGGCAGGGTGCCGAAGTAGGACAGGCGGGTGCCCACGGCCAGGATGACGTCGGCGTTCTGCAGGATGCGCATGGCCGCCTTGGAACCCATGTAGCCGATGGGGCCGGTCCACAGGGGATGCTCATAGGGGAACGCGTCGTTGTGCATGTACGTCGTGGCCACGGGTGCGCCGAGGTGTTCGGCCAGGGCCTTGATGGTGTCGATGCAGCCTGCATCCACCACGCCGCGCCCGGAAACAATGACCGGATTTTTGGCGTTCTTCAGCACTTCAACCGCAGCGGCGAAATGCTCCGGGTTGCCGATTCCGCCCGGGGCTACCCGGTACTGGGAGGGGTGCAGAATATCTTCGTCGATCTCGCCGTAGAAATAGTCGCGCGGGATGTCGACCAGCACCGGTCCACGCTCGGCGTAGGCGATGCGGAAAGCCGTGCGCAGGATGTCGGCGGCGCGCTTGGGGTGTGGCACGCGCAGGGAGGCCTTGGTGATGGGCTTGAAGAGGTTCCAGGTGTCGCATTCCTGGAATCCGTCCCAACCCACGGAGATGGAGCCTGCGCTGGGCGAGAGCACGATCATGGGCGTGTGGGCCATGTTGGCCGTGGCCACCGCCGTGACGAAGTTCGTCACGCCCGGCCCGTTCTGGCCGATGACGACGCCGGCCTTGCCGGTCAGGCGGGAGTAGGCGTCTTCCATGTGTCCGGCAGTCTGTTCATGGCGTACCGATATGAAGTCTATTCCGGCTGCGGGAAACAGGTCGAGCAGATCCATGAAGGCCGAACCGAGGATGCCGCCGACATGGTTGACGCCTTCCTGGACCAGCACTTCCGCCATTGCTTCGCTGGGTGTCATTTTAGGCATGGGATGATTCTCCTTTGCATGTAGATTTTGATTATTGTTCACGACAATTGAGTTCCTATGAGCAATGCGCGAGCCAAGTTCGGGGAGCGAAGGGGGCGAAAAAGCCGGAACCAAGGCAGGGCCGGGGCTAAATTCTTTTTTTCACAAGCTGTGGCGGGGTTTGTTGCGGACCGATTTTAACAGGTTGTCTGTATAGTGTCCGGATTTTTGTACAGTGTCTGGACAGTAGTGTTTGATTTTCTGGACACTTTTTCTGGACAGTCCCAGCCAAGGCAGGCATGTGCGTGATCAGGGTCGAGAGCGCTCGTACAACTGCACGCAGGAGTGGGGAAGATATGGAAAAGATCGGCGGCGATATGCCTGAGAAACTGTTCCGCAAGATTCTCGACGGGCTTCCAGTTGGGATCTATCTATGTGATACAAAAGGAGAAATTCTGTACATCAACGACGTGTACGCCGATATCCTGGGGACTTCGAAGGAGAATCTGGCGAATAAAAACATCGTCGACGTCCTGCCCAAGACGCGGGCGCTCAGCGTAATGCGCTCAGGGAACGAGGAAATCGGCGACCTGTGCGTCGTCGGCGAGGGGGAAGGAAAGAAGACCACCATAGTCAACCGTCTGCCCATGCGCGATGACGAGGGCATGATCGTCGGTATGGTCTCCATGTGCCTGTTCCGCAACCCTCATGAACTCAAGACGCTGGTCGAGAGGGTCGAGCAGTTGGACAGCAGGGTCAGCTTTTACAGGCGGCGGATGCAGAGCGCCTTGTCGGCCCGCTATACGCTGGACAACATCCTGGGCGACAGCAAACCTCTGCTGTTTGCCAAGAACAGGCTGAGCAACTACGCCCAGACGGATTTTGCCGTCCTTATCCAGGGCCCCACGGGCACGGGCAAGGAACTCTTCGCCAACGCTCTGCACGCATCGAGCCCCCGCAAGGATGGGCCTTTCGTGGGTATCAACTGCGCGGCGGTGCCCATCGAACTCTTCGAATCCGAGCTGTTCGGTTACGTTTCCGGGGCGTTCTCCGGGGCCAGCAAGGACGGCAAGGTAGGGCTCATTGAACTGGCTGACAAAGGGACCCTGTTTTTGGATGAAATCGGCGATATGCCTTTGGCCGCACAGGCCAAACTTCTGCGGGTATTGGAGGAGAAGAGGGTTTGCAGGGTCGGGTCGTCAACGGCCCGTCCGGTGGATTTTCGTTTGGTAGCGGCAACAAATCGTGACCTGCTGAAGGTTGTCGAGGAGGGGAGCTTCCGCGAAGATTTGTATTACCGTGTCAGTGCGTTGCCCCTGCAGATCCCTTCACTGGCGGAGCGCAGATCGGATATTCCGATTATCGCTGCAGCCCTGCTCGCGCGTATGGGGAAGGAGGCCGCAAAGATTTCCGAGGAGGCCATGCACCTGCTCATGGCTTACGACTGGCCGGGAAATATCCGCGAATTGCGCAACACTTTGGTTCACGCCATAAGCGTGGGTGAAGGGCACGCAATAAGGCCTCAAGATTTGTCATCAGCGCTGTTGGCCGGGAGCAGGGCCAGCCGCGCCGATTCGGTCGACGAATTTTCGGCCCGGCATCTCCAGAACTCGGAGGCCTCCGGTACGCGTGAGCCCGAAGAAACGTTCTCCTCGTCGACATCCCTGCAAGCTTTGAACGCGAACATGGAAGCTGAGTTTATTCTGAAGGCTCTTGAACTGAATCGTGGAAATATGGTCAAGACGGCCAAATATCTCAACATCTCCAGGGCCACATTGTACGAGAAATGCAAGAAATTCGGAATTTCGCGTAACAAGGGCTGATTGCATGTTTCACTTTAATAAATTCGGAGAGAACCTCTGCGTCATTTCCGTGAGAGCGGGAATCCATTATTTCAGGTAATCGAAAGAAATGGATTCCCTTCTTCAATGTGACGGCAATTTTGGGCACGGGTCTCTTTCCGGATACTTCCCGTTAAATTTACGGTCTTTTGAACCCGAACTTCGCCAGGATGGCCTGGCCTTCCTCTCCCGTCACGAAATCCAGGAAAGCCTGTCCCATTTCCTTTTCCTTTGAAGCTGCCAGCAAGGCGACGGGGTAGCTGATCGGTTTGTGCCCGGCCAACTCGGCCGCGACCTTGACCTTGTCGGCGCGCAGGGCCGCGTCCGTGGCGTAGACGAAGCCTGCCTGGACTTCGCCTCGGGCAACGTAGTCCAGAGCCTGGCGCACGCTCTCCGCAAGGACGAATTTGGGGGTCAGGGCATCGTAAAGTTCCGCGAGTTCCAGAGCGCCCTTGGCGTAACGCCCGGCCGGGACGGAGTCGGGATTGCCGATGGCGACGAGTTTGACCTGCGCTCCCTTGAGCTCCGCCGCGCCGGTCAGGGGCAGGCCTCCTTCGGCAGGCACGATCAGGACCAGGGCGTTGCCCGCGAAATTGACACGGGTGCCAGGTTCGATGAGTTTTTCGGCCTTGTCCATTGTAACCTGGTCGGCCGAGGCGAAGACGTCAACGGGAGCGCCCTGTTCCATCTGCTTGAGCAGTGCCCCGGAAGAAGCGAAATTCAGGACCAGGGTGGTCCCGGGATGGGCCTTCTCGAAGGGTGCCTTCATCTCCGAGAAGGCGTTGGTCAGGCTGGCGGCCGCCGAGACGAGGAGGTCCCCTGCCATGGCAGGGGTGGACAAGAGGACAATGCAAAGCGACAAAAATGCATGCAATGATTTAAAATTCATGAGAGTCTCCTTTTTTTGTTGCTTTTTTCCTGGCCGGAATTGCAGCTGTTTGGCAATGTGGTCACGCAAGCATGATAAAGCGTGACTGCATTGATCGGGGTGCTGCATATTGTGCATCACTATTAACAGGAAATTATTTGATCGTGTAAATCTGTTGCCTGGAGAAGAAATGCACAAATTGGACCAGCTTGATCCGAATACATTGATGCAACTGGCCTTTATGGCGCAGGAGGAAATAAGGCGCCGTGGGCTGGAAGATCCGGTTGCCGGGGCAAAGCGCGCCCCAAGGGCGGCCCGGATTTTTCAGGTTCCCGATTCGGTCAAGCATCTCGATCCCGGCCAGCTCGAAGCCCTGACGCGCTCATTTCGCGAATGGATGCATGCGGCCCGTGACGCCCGGACCCGTCAGGCGCGCACCCGCATATGGCTCCTCTTCCTCATTCTGCGCTTTACCGGCATGCGCCTCGGCGAGGTTCTTGATCTTGACGATGCGACCGACTTCGACCTTGCCCGGGGGGTGGCCATGGTCCGGGGCGACGCGCCCCGCGAGATCCCCTTGCCTGCCGAGGTCGTGGACGCGCTGGCCCATTTTTTCGAGCATCCCATGAGCATGGAGCTGCGGGGGCAGATTTTCCGCATGGATCAGGGATATGTGCGCCGCAAGTTCTCCGAGCGCGGCCTGGGCACAGGCATTCCCCGCGAACTGCTGAATCCTCGCGTACTCCGTCATTCCAGGGCCGTGGAACTGCTGCGCGGCGGAGTGCCGCTGGCCGTGGTGGACGCCATGCTCGGCCACCAGAGCCCGTCCTCCCAGTATGTCAGTTTTTCCGATGCCGATACACGTCGGATCATGAATCATTACATACTTGAGGAGAAAAAGATGAAGACTTCAGCAAGAAATATGTTCGTCGGTCAGATAAGCGCCATCCGCGAAGGCATGATCCTGAGCGAGGTGGAGGTGACCACGGCCACGGGGCTCAAGGTCGTGTCCGTGATAACCAAGGACAGCTTCGAGAATCTTGGGCTGGCCATGGGTATGACCGTCATCGCCACGGTCAAGGCGCCCTGGGTCGTGCTGGTCAAGGAGGACACCATGCTGAGGACCAGCGCCCGCAACAAGTTCTGCGGCAGGATTTCGGCCGTCAACACCGGTCAGATCGCGGCCGAAGTGGTCGTGGACCTCGCCGACGGCACCAAGATCACGTCGCTGATCACCGACGAGTCCGTGAGCAAGCTGGACCTCAAGGTTGGTGACGACATCTGCGCCATGGTCAAGGCGTTCTCCGTGATCCTGGCGCTCGAATAATCAAGTTTCCCTTATGTGTGGGCCCGGTGCGACTTTTTTTACGCCAGGCCCTTTTCATTTGCAGGTCTGGGCGGCCAGGAACAGGGGATCGAGGATCTGGCGGGGGTTTTCCAATTTGCGCCGGGCCTCGTAGTCGATGACGGAAAGCACCCTGCCGTGGCCGAAAGCGACCAGGGTCTGGGCGAAATGGTCCACGTCTTCAAGGTCGTGACTGACCATGACCATGGGCAGATCGAACCGTTCCAGGATGTCGAAAAGCTCCGCGCGCATCCGTTCCCGCAGGGGCTGGTCAAGGGCGGTGAAGGGTTCGTCCAGCAGGAGCAGGTCAGGGCTTGGGGCCAGGGCCCTGGCCAGGGCCGTGCGCTGGCGCTGCCCACCGGAGATCTGGGCGGGGCGCTGGCCAGCCAGCGCCGTCAGACCGCACAGCTCCAGCAGTTCGTCGACGCGTTCGCGGTGCGCCGCCTTCAGTGGGCCGAAGATGGGCTTGAGGCCAAAGGACACGTTGTCGCGCACGGTCAGGTGCGGGAAGAGGGCGTAGTCCTGGAAGAGCATGCCGATGTTGCGCTTGCGGGCCGGGACGTTCACGCCGGAGGCGGTGTCGAGGAAGGTGCGGCCGCAAACCTCGATGCGGCCGCTGTGGGGCCTCAGCAGTCCGGCCAGGGACATCAGGGTCAGGCTTTTGCCCGAACCCGAGGGGCCGAAGAGGGCGATGCGTCGTCCAGGCGCATCGAATCGGGCTTGCAGGCGAAACTCGGCGCCCGGGGCGGTCACGCGCGTGTCGATGTCTATGGAAATAGTTCGGGCCGTTGCTTTCGGTGCGGTCCGTGGGTGCATGGATGCCTCGGAATGGGAGCTTGCGGTGCGGCTGATCACGAACATGGTCAGGCCTGCCATCTGGGCGTCAGGAGCCGTCCCGAAACCCAGAGGATGAGGGTGCACAGCACGGAGATGAGCAGCACGAGCTGCGCGGCCAGGTCGTCCTGTCCGGCCTGGGTTGCGCTGTATACGGCCAGCGACAGGGTCTGGGTTCGTCCGGGCAGGTTGCCCGCGATCATGAGTGTGGCTCCGAACTCGCCCATGGCCCGGGCAAAGGCGAGCATGGTTCCGGCCAGAATGCCGCGCGCGGCGAGTGGCAGGCAGACGCGCAGAAAGACACGCCATTCCTGGTATCCCATGGTCCGGGCCGCGTCCTCGTACTTGCGTTCCACGCCGCCAAGCGCGGCGCGGGAGGATTTGAAGATGAGCGGGAAGGACACCACTGCGGCGGCGACCACCGCGCCCTGCCAGGTGAAGATCAGCGTCACGCCGAATGCCTGTTCCAGCCAGCGCCCCACAAAGCCGTTCCGGCCGAGCAGCACGATGAGATAATAGCCGAGCACCGTAGGCGGCAGCACCATGGGCAGGCTCAGAATGGAATCAAGCAGTTCCTTTCCCGGGAAGCGGTAGCGGTGAAAGACCCACCCAAGGAGCACCCCGAAGACCAGGGAGGTCAGGGTGGCCAGGGCGGCCACGCGCAGGCTGAGCTGCACCGGGAAAAGAAAGGTCATGTCCATCCGCATTTCTTCCGTTGCCGAGGGTTGGGCGGTGTTCCGCCGTGGGTGGTTACAGAGTCTTGAGCAACAATCGGGCCGCAGGGGCAGAAGTTTCCGACGCCGCGTATCCAAGCCTGAATATCCCTTAGCTTTCCGGCCTGTTGGTCTCAAGGCGGTCACGGTAGTGCGGAAAAGCGTGACCAGCAACTGCGATGATGTCCGCCTCGTGGCGGACGGTTTGAGGTGTCGGCTTTTACATTTTTGCAGCAAGCGACATAAACGTAGTTTTTGCGGGAATGCAGATTTCGATCCGGACCCCGATCAAGGCGGGGCATCCGTGCATGGTTTGAGAGATGCTGCCATAAAGGATTAGGCGGCAGGAGTTTCCATGCTGAGAAGTGGCGCATCGAATGCCGGGATGTGCGTATCCGGCGTCGGAAGATGGGCGTCATGTCGCTCCGGTGCACCGCATTGACCGGGAAAGCAGAAAGCCGTGATTTCGACTGAAAGGTCCACGCAGTGAAGAATCGAAGAGCCGGGGCGGATGACCGTCCCGGCTCTTCGATTTCACCTTAAACTTCCAGCTGCTGTATGCCCTCCAGCGTCCATTGCGCCGAGGTCGCGGTTTCGTCGCGGCGGATGTGCCAGATCTCCCGGATCTGCTCTGAAGGCGCGGCCGGGCCGTCTTCGCGGAGCAGGGCGTCAAAGAGGACGCTGATCACTGTTTCCGTGCCTTCGGTGCGGGACTCAAGCACGCGTGCGTCGACCATCAGGATCTCCGTACGGCCCGGTGTGGGGTCGTCTGTGGCCTGGCGGGCGATTTCCGCATGCACCTCGGGGCTTGTGAACTGGCTGATGTCGTCGAGATCGCGGCGGTCCCAGGAGCCCTGCAGGCGGACGTAGAGGGCCTTGGCTCCTGCCAGGAATTCCTGTTCGTCGACATCCTTCGGCAGGACGGGAGCGCGCTGGACCTGGGGCTCCAGGCGCTGGCCCCAGCCGCCGCCGGACGTTGCCGTGTGTTCGGTACCGGCCCCCTGGAATGCGTATGGAGCGGAATTTGCCGTGGCGACGCGTCTTGATCTGATGAACTTGAAGAGCAGGAAGCCGCCCGCGGCAAGGAGCAGCAGGTCGAGCATGCCGGGGCCGCCGATACCGCCGCCAAAAAGCATGGAGCCGATCAGGCCGCCCATCAACAGGCCGCCAAACATGCCGCCCAGGCCACCAAAACGGGAAGGGGAAGCGGGCGCGGCCTGCTGCGTCATGCCGGGGCTTTTATCCGCTGGTTTCGCGTAGCTCTTGCTGTACGAGGATTTGCTGCCAAACGAGCCGCCTCCGCCCATTCGTTTGGCGTCCGCGATATCGGGCCAGGCAAGGCAGAAGGCCAAGGCGATGATGGGGAAAAAGAGATAGGTCAGGGGGAAAGGCAGGGCAGCGGCGCTGCTGGAAACGTTCTTCATGGAACCTCCGGGGTTTGGCTGGAGGTCCAAAAAAAGACCTCCAGCATGTTTGACATGCTGAAGGTCTTGCTCATCGGTGTAATCCGACGGCAGGGCCAAGCGCGTGAGCGCCAGTATTGTTGACCTTGCCTCGTGGAGCTACTCCCCTTCAAGCTCTTTCATTAGTTGTGTTGCGGTGCGCATGTCAAGATTTTTCGGACTAAAAAAGTCCGAAATGGTCGCCCTCGATCGATGGCCATGACGTGCGCCGCGCCTGTGGATCAGGACCTTGTCATTGCTGACTTTTTTTGCAGCGCTCTTGCCTTGGTGCGCTTTCCCCGCAGAAGGCCGGTCTGCCGGGTGCTCCGTGTTACGGCAACGGGCGCGTGCGTTCTTGACCAGTTTGCGGTACAGGGCGCGTTGCCCGCTCAGATAGAGCAGGAATATAGAAGCACTCAAGGGGGGCTCAATACGGTGCCCTACTTACGTATTTTTGACTTTGATTTTTGATCCACCCGAATCAATCTAGAAACTTAGGCAAATTGTGTCCTGCACCACGGGGCGAGTCTGCTTTCCTAGCGCCGCTGTTCTGCGAGCATTTCGGACATCATCTGCATGAGAGTCTCCATATTTACGGGCTTTGCTACGTATCCGCTCATGCCCGCAGCCAGAAACTTCTCCCGATCTCCGTCCATGGCGTAAGCCGTCATGGCAATGATCGGGATATCCCGTTTGCGGGAATTTCCAGAGCCCCGAATACGCTGGCAGGCTTCGATGCCATCCATGTGGGCCACGGTCACGCTGTGCCCGGACTTTTCCAACAGTCTGCTGATACTGAAAACCGTTGTTTCGTCGTCTTCGGCCAAAAGAATCCGGCGAGACATCTGCGTCTCGGTGCGGCATTCCGCCGTAACATCGTCATCATGAAGCTGCGCTTGCTTGCCGAAGGTCACGCAAAAAGCAACGGTAGTCCCGATTCCCTCCTCGCTTTCAACGGCAATGTTTCCGCCCATGAGGCCCACCAGTTGCTTGCTTATGATCAGCCCCAATCCGGCACCCTGGTGGTTTCGAGTATACCCCTGGCTTACCTGGGTGAAGGGTTTGAACAAATTTTCAAGATCTTCATCCGCAATGCCGCATCCGGTATCTTCAATGGAGAAGAGGACTTTCAAGGTATCATTGCTGCGTGCAGGAAGCGCATAGGCCTCGACGTTCACGTGCCCGCTCTTGGTGAATTTAAAGGAGTTGGCGATCAGATTTGTGAGCACCTGCTGTAGCCTGATGGAATCTCCGACAACCCAAGCCGGGAGGCCAGGGTCGAGATGACGTGTTAACGTGACACCGGTCTGGACTGCGACAGGTGCGAAAAGATCAATGGTTTGAGCCAGCACGCTGCGCAGGTTAAAGCGTTCGGAACGGATGGGCATCATGTTCGCCTCCACCCGGGAGAGGTCCAGAATGTCTGAGAGCAGGCTGGTCAGACGGTTGGTGGACTGGATGGCCAAGGCGCAAAACTGCAATTCTTCCTTGTCCTGCACGGATGTTTTGAGAAGCTGAAGCATGCCCAGGATGCCGTTCAAGGGAGTTCGGATTTCATGACTCATGTTGGCCAGGAATTCGGATTTTGCCCGGTTAGCTGCTTCGGCCTGCTCCTTGGCCAGCAGCAACTCCTTCTCCTCCCGCTTGCGCTCGGTGATGTCCTGGATCATGCCGACGGAGCGGATGACCGTGCCTTCGGCATCCCGCTCGTGGATGCAGCGTTCGATTACAAAACGGATTTCTCCGTTGTCCCTGCGTACAATGCGATGCTCGATCTCGTAGTGAGCCTTGTGTTCCTCAATGGAGGAGGCGTAAGCGTGGCCAACGGCGGCGCGGTCGTCGGGGTGCACGATGGTCAGAAACAGCTCGTAGCTGGGCTCAAATTCGTCCTGCGTTGCGCCAAAGATCCGGTAGACTTCGTCTGACCATGTCAGGCGGTTGTTGGTCAGGTCCAGCTGCCAGCTACCCATGCGGCCGATGCTTTGAGCCTGCTCCAGGATGGCCTGGCTTGTGCGCAGCCGGGCCTGGCTTTCCAGGATAGTCGAAATGGCCTGACGGAATTCCAGTTCTATGAGGCCCAGTTCCAGGAAGGGAGCCGGCGCTGGCGGGTCGGGCTGTTGCGAGGTCGCCAGGCCGGTCATGGACTTTGAAAAATCCACGATTGGGCGTATGATCCGCAGGTTCAGGGTCCGTCTGACCGAGAGGAAGAGGACCAGGAAGTAGGCTACGAGCAGGACTTCGATGGTCGCCACAATCTTGAGGGTGTCGGACATGGCCTGCCATATGTTCGTGGACAGGATGACCTTCCACTTGTGTCCGGGCAATTGGGCGACGGTGTCGGACACTAAGCTGCCGTCCCTGAAGGTTAGCACGCTGAACGCCCCTGTTTCGGACGCTTCCTTGAATATCCGCCAGTCCCCAACGTTGGTTTGCTGGCGCACCAGGGCCATGTCCGGGTGCGCAATGAGGTTGCCGAATCCGTCGGTGACTGCCACCACCGTGCCGTGAAGGTCCAATGAGAAATTTTGCAGATGTTCAAGCAGAGCGTCAAGATTGAGCTCTCCGACTATCATTTTCCCCGAAGCGGTTTTCGCCCGCATGAGGATAGTCAGACTGCCCGTATCGGAAGAATAGAGCGGCCGGGACATGGTCGAGTTCAATTCCGGGGGAAAGAGGACGGGGAAGTCCACCCCCACGAACCCAGGCGGGTGTGTGAACCGCACGATGCCGTCCGCATCGACCAAGACGATGCGCTGGAAACGGGTCAGGGACTCCTGCGTCTGCCTGATGGCTGCCAGGATGTGGGCGGGTTCGCTCCTTTCCTCAAGCCGTGCAAGTGAGGCGAGGTTCGAATGGGCGTCCGAAACGAAGATGTCGAGGTAGCGGCAGAGCGCAGTCGCCATGTGTTTATCGGTATCTCTGGTCTTCTTGACGCCTTCCGTGAGCAAGGCGAGTCCGAGGACAAAGACGACAATGATGCATGGGACCAGCAATTTTACGGCCAAGGTTCCGCGCAACAGAGAAATTGCAGGTAAAGGCGCGTCAGCGGATCGTTTCATGGGTTCGGAAGTCTCTTCCGGTGAATTCGATGATGTAGTGGTCCCGGATGACGTCGCCGAATTCATCCAGGCGGAACGGCGCGATGACTCCCGGGATTTCCGGGAGGCTCTCCATGGCGGCCGGAAGCCCTTTCGGATTCCCTGCGGCCTTGAGCATCCCCTGCAAAAAGGCCTGGGTCGCCTCGTAGGAGAGGGCTGCGGCAAAATTCGGGGCATAACCGAAGCGTTGCCGGTAACGCTGCTGGAAAAACAGGTGCTCGGGCCTCGTGTTGTCTTCACTGTATCCCATGCCGAAAATCCATCCTCCGCAGGCTTGACCGCAATCCGTCACGAGTTCCCGGGTGGCCGCCCACATGGCGCTATAGACAGGGATCTTCAGGCTGCGAGATACGAAGGTTTTGGCCAATTTGGAAGCGTCCCGGGAGGAGAGGCTGACAAAGACCGCATCTGGAGCGAGTCGCTCGATTTCCGCAGCGATGGGTTCCCAGGATTTTAGAGACAAGGATTGGATCTCCCAATCCTTGAGCAGCACACCCCCGAGGCGGACAAATTCGGAGCGGAAAGCGTCCCTGTAAGGGCCTGAATAAGCACCGTTGTCCATGTCGGCGATGATCACCACTGTGCGCAGACCGCCTTTCTCCATACCGTAGCGGGCGAGGGCTCTGGCCCATTGGGAGTTTTCGCTGAGGACCCTGAAGAAGAGGTCCTTTTTTCCCGTCAGCAAGGGCGTGCTCACGGTAGGCGAGATAAGCGGCAAGCTGTGTTCCGAGGCCTGTTCAAGGGCGGCTTCGGCCACGCCGCTGGTCATGGGGCCGATGACCGCCACGGCGTTGACTGCGGCCAGCCTGCCCACGGCCTGGCGGGCGCCGTCGGGCGTATTGAGGTCGTCCTCGGCCATCAGACGGAATGTCACTCCCGGGACCAACTTCCGGGCGTTTGCTTCTTCCAGGGCCAACTGTGCCCCGTTGCGCCCCTGAACGCCCAGGTCGGAATACTTTCCTTCCAACGGGCCGAGAAACCCGACTGTCACTTCCGACTGGTCCGAGCAGGCCTGCAAGACCAGGCAAAGGAGCAACACAGCGAGGCGTATGCGAGTGATGGTTCCTTGTGATAGTGGGCAGGGGTACATTTTATTTTGCGGACTGGTTGTTTGGTTGAGTTGTGGGTGTTCCAGGCGCCTTCAGTCCTCGCCGTTTTAAGCATTTGGCTTGGGAAACACGAGAACGTTGCTTCATACAGAAAACATCCCCCTTGAGAAAGTTCCGTGCCTTTTAATCATTTGAATAGCTCGGACTCGTCTTGGCGGGTGAGCGACCTGCCGGATCTCTAGCTGCCATTTTGCAGCGTTGCAAAAGCGGACTCATATCTGAATCAAAAAAATATACCATAACACCCGGATTCACAAACGCTATTTTATGTAATTCTTCTGGATAGGAACAGAGAATCTATGCTTTTTGCGCGGATTGGGCTTGGGGAGATGAGAAGTGGCTCAGTTTATTTGAACAGATTCGCCTGATTTTTAGGTGGAATCTCCGCCATTCTTACATCGCCATTTTTACCAGGGGCATCTGTTCGGCA